>JAFGVP010000173.1 GCA_016937945.1 Pontiellaceae bacterium
CACCCTTGTCCGCCTCCGGCTCCAGTCCCCCTGCAGTATTTCCTAAGAAAGAGGGACTGCATGGTTCTATTTCGTAAGGCTACGGATACACCACAAACCAACTTTCAAAGAAAAACTCGATTGGCTCACCAGCGGCATTGACACGTTCAATTTAAGCTATACCCTGCATTGCAAGCTGGGATGGAGAACACAAGTATCCACTCCGGCCAGACCTCCGGCCATCCCCCTTTGGCCCGGGGGTCGTTTCTTGCCGAACCTACCCGCACAACCAAATGCTCTTTGGCTGGATTCCTGATAGCGGCCGTTCTTGCGGTCTATACTATACATATCAACGCCATCATCGGAAGCCCCTGAACCATCGCCCTGCCTTTACTCCCCAATTAATAGAGGGGATGGAGGGAGTGGAACCCATTTTCGATTTCAGAAAAAAAAGCAGCAGATTAGGGAGCGAATTCTGACAGGAAAACTTTCACGATTTTCGTTTTTACCCTCCACGCCCTCCACCCTCTCCACTTGACAAAATAATTCTGCACTATGCCAAGGTTGGTAACCGGGTAAAGCATCACAGGTGTGCGTCCGAGTCCCAGAGGAAACGATCCATCATACCCGCCCATCGCGGATGGGACCCAAAGAGGGGCCGGGGGTACCTCCACCGAACGGGGGATAAGTGAGTAGAGGTCCGATTCCTTAATGACAGCCATATTCGGATTTCCACAGATTCCGTCATCAATAGTGACGGTACTTTTCTCGTTATCATCAAGGAAACTCAGAGCCTGACGGCTATTCCCCTGCCCCAGCACGTCACAAACATTCTTCGCCACGAATCATGGCCCACCCTCGCCCCCGTCTTTGGCGGAGAGCCGGAATCAATTTGCCCCTCCCCCAACAGCCGGAATCACCAGGAGCACACCGTGGCTTAATGTGGCCCAGCAGAAACGCTGTGGCTTAATGTGGCTTTAATCTGTCTAGAACAGAACAGAACGGCACGGAACGAGTCGGAACGAATAAAAGACAGGAATGCATAAATATCCCGCAATCACTAATAAAAGAACTGTTGTTCCCAAGGAAGAAAATGGTGCCCCGGAGAGGGTTCGAACCTCCGACCTACAGATTAGGAATCTGTCGCTCTGTCCAGCTGAGCTACCGGGGCGCCAAAGAAGCAAAGTACAATCCAGAAACCAGCCACTGATTGCAACCCAGAATTGTACCCAACCCCTCTTCCCTCAGGGATATTTTCTGATTACGCACAAGTCGCCCAATACAAGCAGCGTCACTTTTATGTAAAAGAAATCCCTTCCCATCCGCTCTTATAGGCTGGATGAAAACGATCAACCCGGAATGGAAGAAGACGGACTCCGCAACAAGGAGCGCCCGAATGAACATCGAAACCATGGTTGTGCCCACGGCGGAAAACGGGCGTTTTTATGCGCTCATGGGCGATTTGCACTATCTTGGCTCGGCAGAACCTCATTCGCGGGGCGTCAAAAACCGCAACCATTGGATCCGCGATGCCATCTGGCGCGAAGATTCCACACGCAGCCGGAATCCAATCTGGTCGGCAACCTTGCCCTGCTGTGCGCAGCCGACGAACTCGAACCTTACGGCAGCCAGGCATGTTTTTATCGCATCCACCGAAGCCATGCAGGCAGATCGGAAACTTCCATTCGACCTCATAACCAGAACCTTGCGCGGCGAAAACAAAAGACCCTGCAGAAAAATCAGTCCGTCACAGCCCCTTCAGATGCCGGACCGACCAACCGTGCATACTTGGCAAGCACCCCGCTGCGATAGCGGGCCCGGGGCGGTTTCCAGGCCTTCAGCCGACGGCCGATTTCCGCTTTGGATACATTGATTTTTATCGATTTTTTTTGTGCATCAATCGATATTTCATCGCCGTTTTTAACAACAGCCAGCGGGCCGCCCATAAAGGCTTCCGGTGTCACATGACCAATCACAAAACCATGACTTCCACCGGAAAAACGGCCATCCGTGATGAGCGCAACTTCCTGCCCTAACCCCCGGCCCATGATGGCCGAGGTCGGCGCAAGCATTTCGCGCATGCCCGGCCCCCCCTTGGGACCCTCGTACCGGATCACAACGACATGCCCTGCCTTGACAGAACCGTCCAGGATTTTCTTCAATGCCTGCTCCTCCGAGTTGAAAACAATCGCCCGTCCGGAAAAATGCAGCCCTTCTTTGCCCGAAATCTTTGCTACGGCTCCGTCCGGCGCCAGATTTCCCTTCAGGATCACCAAATGACCATCCGGCTTTATGGGCCGACTCATTGGGCGAATAATGGACTGTTTACGGGGATAGGGCTTAACGTTCGAAAGGTTCTGCTGCAAAGTCTTCCCCGTCACTGTAAGGCAGTCTCCATTGAGCAGGCCCTCTTTCATGAGCCGAGCCATCAAGGGTGCGACGCCTCCGATCTCCGCCAGATCCGCCATCACATATTTCCCGCTTGGCTTGAGATCCGCCAGAACGGGAACCTTTTTGCCGATGCGCGTAAAGTCGTCGAGCCGGAGGCGTACACTGGCGGCCCGCGCCATCGCCAGCAAATGCAGCACAGCATTCGTTGATCCGCCCAACGCCATGACCACAGTAACAGCATTTAAAAATGCGTCCCGGGTCATAATATCCGACGGAAGGATTTCCCGTTCGATCAAATGCATCACCGCACGGCCGGCCGCATGAGCCTCCTGTAGCTTATCCACGGACTCCGCCACACGCGATGAACTGTTGGTCAGGCTCATTCCGAGCGCTTCAATAGCCGATGCCATGGTATTGGCGGTATACATTCCCCCGCAGGAACCGGCACCGGGAATCGCCGACCGCTCTATCTCAAACAGCTTCTTCGAGTCAATTTCCCCCTTGGCATGTCGTCCTACCGCCTCAAAGACGGACACAATATCGACATCCTTTCCGCAGTAGCAGCCGGGTTTAATGGTGCCGCCGTAAACAAAAACCGCCGGACGATTCAGGCGCGCCAATGCAATCAGGCATCCAGGCATGTTTTTATCGCATCCTCCGAATGCCACCACCCCGTCAAATCCTTCGCAGGCGGTAACGGCTTCAATTGAATCTGCAATAATCTCACGGGACACCAGCGAATACTTCATTCCTTCTGTGCCCATGGAAATTCCATCTGAGATGGATATCGTATTGAAGAGCACGCCCTTGCCGCCGCCGACGGAAACGCCCTTTTCCGCTTCGGCCGCAAGACGATCTATATGCATGTTACAAGGTGTAACCATGCTCCAGGTGGAGGCAATTCCAACCTGCGGTTTCTGGAAATCGTCGTCCACGAAACCGACGGCCCGCAGCATCGCCCTGCTTGGAGCCCGTTCAATACCGTCTACGACAACAGATGACCATTTGCGCTGAGACTTGCGATTGCTGTTTGTTCCCATAGCAGCCCTCCAATGGGGAGGATTCTAATGACCGGAACAAAACCTGCAAATCAAATCTAAGACATGACACCGGAAGGAATGCCATTTTTCTCATTCGTGATAACTCATCTACAGCGAAATCCGGAAAATCAGCAGCAAACACCACATGGTCCGCAACGTGCTTAAAAGAAAGGACCAATCAAATGATGAAACGGGAACAGAATGAGCACACGATCCATACTTGCAGTTGAAATCACCATGGGCGTCGCCGGCCTGATAATGCTGGTCCTGATGGCCATTGTTGCGGCAATTTAGCCCGCACAGATCCGACGACCTAAAGCGTTTTCACCAGCTCCTTCAGATAACTGATGAGCGGGTCTTTCATTTCCGGATGCTTCAGCGCGTAATGGATATTGGTTTTAACAAAATCAAACTTGTTTCCGACATCATGTCGTTTACCCGAAAACCGACAGCCGAACATAGGACGGCTCTGAGCCATCGTACGCATCGCATCAGTCAACTGGATTTCATTATTCTTTCCGCGGCCGGTCTGTATAAGGAAATCAAAGATGTCCGGCGAGAATACATACCGACCGGCAAATGCAAGGTTTGAGGGCGCCACAGCCGGATCCGGCTTTTCAACAAAATCCCGGACCCGATAAACCCCGTCGCCGACATCTTCGCCATCCATAATTCCATAGCGGCTGACCTTTTCCTGAGGCACCTCTTCCAGAGCAACCACGGATCCGCCGTGCTGATTAAAGACATTGATCAGCTGCCGGGTGACCGGCTCGTCGGAGTAGGACTCAAGTATGGTATCGCCCAGCAACAGCGCAAAGGGTTCGTTCCCGACATGACTGCGGGCATAGGATACGGCGTCGCCCAGCCCATTCAGCTCCTTCTGCCAAACAAAATGAATATTGGCCATACCCGAAATATGCCGGATTTGGCGAAGAAGGTCCTCTTTGCCCTTCTGCTCCAGCTCCTGCTCCAATTCAAAATTCCGGTCAAAGTGCTCTTCGATCGCCCGCTTTGACTTGCCGATCACCATCAGAATATCGGTGATGCCGGAATCAACCGCTTCTTCCACCACCATCTGGATTGTCGGCGTATCCACGATGGGCAGCATTTCCTTCGGTTGCGCCTTGGTTAATGGAAGAAAACGCGTTCCAAATCCGGCGGCGGGAATAACAGCTTTTCGTATCATATAATCACCTCATTAAATCAGCGAGGGCCGCAGAACGACAACCCCCTGGTCAGCAAGCACCTGAACCAGTTCCTCATACATGGCACTGCCCGAAAACGTTCCGACGATCGCGCCGCCGGACCCTGTAAACTTTGCACTGGCCCCGACGGAACGGGCCCCTTCGACCATCGCAATATTATCAGGATGGATTCGGTAAATCTTGCGACGCAGATCAAAATTAGCATTCAAAAGCGGACCGATATCCTCCGTACGCCCCTGAAGCAGCGCGGATTTGACCTGCTCCGCCAGATCGGCCCAGGCCAGCATGGCATCCACCACCTTGGCTTCGCCCATTTCATAGCGGGCCCGGATATCATTATGAAAAACCTCGGATCCTTCGCTCAGCGTGCGTTTGTAGGCAACATAGACGTCGGGGAGCAGCGAAGGATTCAGCGATTCATAAATACCGCAACCGGTCTGATCCATGACCGACCGGTCAAAATTCATATAGGTCAGACCCTGATAAACCTGCGCCACACGATCCTGCAGTCCGGCTCCGATTCCCAGTTCCTCCTTCTCGACAGAAAGAACAATATTGGCCAGCTCCGCCCGGGGAATCTCAATGCCGTAAAAGGCCATCAGCCCCTTGAAACAGGCGGTTATGATAGCGCTGGAACCGGCCATCCCCACGCGGCGCGGAATATTCGTGAAATAACGCATGGAAAAGCCGCGGCCATGCAAATCGACCCCCTCCTTGAGGCAATAGCTGTGAAACCGCCTCAGCGACGCCTGAAGGAGCCGGATGCCTCCATAGTATCCGCATTCTGAAATATTCTGAACAACGGCATCGAGATCCTTGTACAACGTCTGATCGCGACGGTTCGGCAGCAACTCAATGTAGGGCGATTCATACAGAACGGTCTCTGCATAAAACTCACTGAACGTGAAGGAGATCGTCTTTCCGTGATAACCGTCCGATGGATTTCCCACCAAACCTGCGCGAGCGTATGCCCTGCTTCGGATAATGCCGTCTGATTTTTCCATAGTGTCGGACTATTCCGTTTGAGACGACACCGGATCAAGTCTTTTATCCATCTTCCGACCTATCCCGCAATCTTACGGAACCCGCTTGATCGGCAGATTTCAGCCTCACGAAAGGCGAGGCGGGGATTTCACGGCCACGAAAGGCACGAC
>JAFGVP010000026.1 GCA_016937945.1 Pontiellaceae bacterium
AACCCGTGTCCGTGCGGATATCAGACCGACCCGAAACGCGAGTGCCGCTGTTCGCCTACGCAGATTGCCCGGTACCGTTCAAAGATTTCCGGTCCGCTGCTCGACCGCATTGATATTCATGTAGAGGTCCCGGCCATTTCGTACGAGCTGCTTTCGGGGCTGGGTAAAGGCGAGCCGTCTGCATCGATTCGTGAGCGCGTTGTGCATGCGCGCCGGATTCAGCAGGAACGATACAAAGACGATCCCGGAACGCACTGCAACGCGAACATGCGCAGCAAAGCGCTGCATCGCATATGCCGTCTGGAATCCGATGCGGAACAGATGCTGCGGACAGCGATGTCGGACCTGAATTTCAGTGCTCGCGCCTATGACCGGATCCTGAAGGTGGCGCGGACCATTGCGGATCTTGCGGCGGCGGGATCGATCGAAGTACAGCACGTGGCCGAGGCGATTCAGTACCGCACGCTGGACCGCCAGCTCTGGATCTGATTTTTGGAACTTCCCGGGGAATTCGTTGAAGAGTGTGCAATGCTGGTCAGCGAACAGAATCAAATACTGCACACATACCGGGAGATTTCATCCTCATTTTGGAGAAGGACATTCCAGTGGAAGCGTAATGTAGAACGAGGTCCCATGCTCTTCCGAGGTATTGAAGCCCACGTTTCCTCCCAGGTATTTTTCACCGAACAGACGCATGATGTAGGTTCCCAGACCTCGTCCGGTTCCCTTGGTGGAAAAGGATCGCTGGAAAACCTGAAGCTGTACATCCCTCGGGATATAACCCTGATTATGAACAATGAACACCCCGCGGTCATTTTCCTTGCGGCAGGAGAGTGTAATCATCTCGTCGTCTTCGGACGCTTCGCGGGCATTCTTCAACATGTTGAACAGAATCCGGAACAGCAGGGTTTTATCGGTATGCAGGGAAAATGGCTCCGAAGCGGGGTTGCACTGGATCGGTGGATCGGGATATAGCCTGGTCAGAGAGTGCAGCACTGCCAGCGAATCGAGCTTTTGGATCTGGCACAGTTGGAGTGAGCCGTCTTCTGCTTTTTGGAGCTTTTGATAGCATTGGATCTCGTTGATCAATTCCCGGCTGGCGGTTTGCAGCGCTTCTAATGAACGGTTGCATTCCTCCGGGTCCGATAGTGAGAGTCCAAGCAATGTGCTCTGGGCGCTGATCGCTGTCAGCAGGTTGGCGGCATCGTGCAGAAAGGTTTGCTCCAGTATTGCACGCCGTTTTTCATCCTGAATGTCGACGATGGAAAAAATGGTGAATGAGTTGTTATCAATGGTGTGCGGCGAAGCCCACACCTTGAAATCAAGTGAGTCCCCGCTATCCGTGGTGATGCGGCATTCGGCTTCCACGCCGATCTGTTCCTTCTGCGATTTCATGATGGCGTTGACCGCGCCGCATTCCTGGCAGAATTCCGAGGTTCCGCAGCCACTGCAGGTCTTGTGGCTGTGAATGCAGTGGAGGATTTCACCAGGGCGCAGGCCCAGCAGGGAGGCGGCAGAGTTAGCGCCGATCAGTTCCTGCAGGCGCTTGTTTGCATAGACGACCTGTCGCTCTTTATTGAGCACCATGAGTACGGAGGGAATGACATGTGTAAGGTGATCGACGATGCCCGCCTCGATCAGAAGTCCGGAACTGTGAGATATTTCATCCATCGTGGCGCGCTCAGCCGGTGCAAAGAATGTCTTTTGCTTCAATGGGACCTCCCTTGTGCAGGCTTCATCATATAGGCATTTTGGAAATCGTCAATTAATAAGCAGGCAAAGTATTAATAAGTAAAAATTAGTCATGCTTTAAGTGATTGGAGATGTATTTGTTTTCTCTGTGAGTGGTGAAAAAGGTAGATGCATTCAAGTATATACAAGTGCTGTTTTTGTTGATCTTTTTAAAAGAAAGTGGCGGCTGGCTTCGTGTCTGCGGCCGAAAAACGCTTGAGTTGGCCAATCAGGGAGGAGTGAGAGGCGATTGTCATTCTGGATATGCAACTCAACTCGCACCCGAGCGGTGTACCGCTTCAGTCGACTCTATGACTATGACTATGACTATGACGGCGATCGCGATGAGATGGATGATTCATTGGGCAAGATAAATGAGTGGCTGATGGAAGCCGGCGATAAAAGGGATGCATCTGACCCGAAGGTGTTCCTTCCCGCAGAATTGCTGAAAGAGTATACGCCAACGGGAAAAAATACGCCTCGAACCACAGGGCTTTGGATGAAGAATCGGCGGTGGGTATGTGCCTTGTCAGTCCGGGCTGAATCCGGTAGTTTTTCCGCAGTTAACTGTTTGGAGGTCGTTATGCATAAACTGCATGGAATTATTTTACTGTTCAGCGTGTTTATCTCGGCAGCCCTGGCCGAATCGCCGGTGCTTTATCTGATCGGGGATTCCACGGTGGAATCGCGGGAAAGCGCCGGGGCCGATCAGCAGCAGGGCTGGGGTGGAAAGATTGATCGATATTTCACCTCCAGCAAGGTGACGGTTGAGAACCATGCCCTCGGTGGAACCAGCAGCAGGACTTTTCGGCGCGACGGGCATTGGCAGAAGGTGCTGGATAAAATCAAACCCGGCGATTTTGTCATGATGCAGTTCGGGCATAACGATGGCGGCGGCCTGAACCGGAACAAGTGGAAGGCTTCGATCAAGGGCATGGGTGATGAAACCGAAGAGGTGACCTTCGAGGAAGAGGGAAAGACGGAAACGGTTCATTCCTATGGCTGGTACATGAAGCAGTATATTCGCGAGGCCAAGGAGAAGGGCGCGACGGTGATTGTCTGTTCGCCGGTGCCGCGCTGCATCTGGGGCGATAACGGCAAGTGCGGGCGCGATGATAAAGGGTATGGCGGCTGGTCGCGTCAGGCTGCCAAGGATGAAGGCGTTTGGTTTATCGACCTGAATGAAATCGTGGCGCAGCATTATGACAAGGTCGGCGACCGGGATGAGGTTCACGACATGTATTTTGCGGATGAGCATACCCACACGAACCGCCGCGGCGCAGAGCAGAATGCCGCGTGTGTTATTTCCGGTTTGCGCGGCCTGCGCAACTGTCCGCTGTATAACTGCATGAACAGTAAAACCCTCAAAATCAGGGCCTATCAGGAGTAATTAACATGTGCTGGAAATGGCTTTTAGTTGCGGGCGGCCTGCTTGCGGCCTTTTCTTCGGTTGCTGCGGAAAAGGTTGAATTCAAGCCCGGCGAGGTCTGGAAAGATACAGACGGCGAGGTGATCAATGCGCACGGTGGCGGTGTGCTGTTTCATGATGGGCGCTATTATTGGTTCGGGGAAGTCAAGGATCGCGGTGCGACAAGCCGTTCGGGAATCAGCTGCTATTCATCGGCCAATCTGAGCGACTGGAAAAACGAAGGCATTGCGCTGTCGGTAGTACTGGCGGACTCCGAATCGGAAATCCAGCCCGGTTGCATCATGGAGCGGCCGAAAGTGATCTATAATCGCCGGACCGGAAAGTTTGTCATGTGGTTCCATCTGGAGCTGAAGGACCGGGGATATGAAGCCGCCCGGACCGGTGTTGCCGTGAGCGATTCGGTGACCGGTCCGTTTAAATATCTGCGTTCCTATCGGCCCAATGCCGGGGTCTGGCCGATGAATGTCGCGGAAAAATACAAAGAGTCCGGCGGTGACGAATATATGAAGTTTCTCCGGCGCGATCTCGAAGGCGGCCAGATGTCGCGCGACATGACGTTGTTTGTGGATGACGACGGCACCGCGTATCACATCCATGCCGCCGAGGAAAATTATACCCTGAATATTTCCGAGCTGTCGGATGACTATACCTCTTTCACGGATCGCTGGGTGCGGATTCTGCCGGGAGGACATAACGAGGCGCCGGCGATTCTGAAGCAGAATGGAAAATATTTCATGATTACGTCCGGATGCACGGGCTGGGCTCCGAATGAGGCACGTCTGCATGTGACCGGGTCTTTGTTTGGTAAGTGGAAATATCGCGGCAATCCGTGCATCGGCAAGGATGCCGAGCTGACCTTCCATTCGCAGAGCACCTATATTCTTCCGGTCGAGGGTAAGCGCGATACCTTTATCTTCATGGCCGATCGATGGAAACCGCACAACCTTTCCGACAGCCGTTACATCTGGCTCCCGGTCACCTTCCGCAGCGGTGCTCCGTCCCTGCGGTGGGAAGATGCGTGGTCGTTATAAAAGGCGGTGCCGGCTCAGCGGCGCTTTTCAAAATAGCGGTCGAGTTCCGTGTCGGCTTCTGTGCCGAAAATAATTTGCGCAACTGCGATCAATCCCGGATGCGTCCGAAGCGCGTTCCGGCCTGTGGTCAGTTCCAGACGGGTCCGGCGCCGGAGAAAATCGTCAAGGTGAACGACCATTGCTTCATCTACGATCCGCCGGATTTCAGAAGGTTCCATCCGGGCGATTTCATCCAAATCGTCTGGAATGGTGCTTTCGCCGGACTCACCAAACCAGACCTTTGATCGGTCGATCGGTATTCCGAAGGATTCGGCCAGGTCGGCAATCTCATCGCCGACATTGAGGCAGTCCGTCAATTTGCCGCCATAGATGGAAATCGTCTTCAGGTCGGTATGAACATCAAGCTCATGCTTACGCGAGAGCGCTGTCCAGTCGGCCTTTCCTTCAGTATGTTCCTTGCGGACGACCAGCGGCCGGACGCCGCACCGCGTGGCAATCACGTCATTTTTTGTCAGCGGGGTTTCACGGCGGAGCAGGGCGTTGGCATTATCGAGCAGGAACTGGACGTCGTCCGTTGTCGGTTCCGCCGTTTCGTGATCAACCCGTGTATCGGTCGTTCCAATACAGGTGCGCCGTCCCATGGGAATCATGAAAAAGAGCCGCCCGTCGGATGCAAAAAAGGTGAGCACATGCCCTGTTTCGGTAATGCGCGGTACGATAATGTGCGCCCCTTTGGAAAACAGATGCCGGAACGGTCCCTCCGAACCCAGCAGGGTGTTGATCCGGTCGACATAAGGCCCGGCGGCATTGATGATGATCCTGCTTTGCAGATTGAATGAAACGCCGGCGGCATGGTCGCGCAGGGTGCAGTGCCAGATTCCGTCGCGGTGTTCGGCGGCGATGAGTTCTGCATAGTTGATTGCCGCGCCGCCTTTTTCGAGCATTCGGCGGATAAACCCGAAGGTGAAATGGGCATCGTTATTCACAAAATGGCAGTCGGAATACTCGATGCCGCCGGCGAGGTGATCGGCGTTTACCATGGGGGCTTCGCGGCGGATGGCGTTTCTGGAGAGCAGGCGCGGTGGCCGCGTCCGGCATCGGCCCATGAACCAGTAGAGGACGGCTCCGAGATAAATCAGCAGACGCGGTTTCCGGAATCCTTTGGCGATGCTTGTGTAAAACCGGATTTCGCGCACCTGCTCCGGATAGGCTTTCATGAGCCGGTTGCGGCTGCGGCACAGTTTCCATACCAGTCCGAATTCGTAGGATTCCAGATACTTGATGCCGCCCCACGCCAGATTGGAGCTCTCCTGCGAGGTACAGGAGGCAAAGTCGCCCTTATCGATCAAGGTGATCTTTGCACCGCCGGCGGCCAGCGCCGCCGCGGATACCGCGCCGTTGATTCCTCCGCCGACCACCAGCACATCCTGAGTGCAGGCTCCGGCTTTTCCGAGACAGTGCTCACGCAGTGAATTCACATCGATGCTCCCGACTTTGCGACGAGGGTGGCACATTCGATCAAAAGCGGACAAACAGATTCGACTGCAACTCGTACTTCAACCTTCTTTTCAATTGTGAGCCGTTGCGTTAGCCTGTTCGCAGTGTGTCGAAAGGGGAATATGAACAACGCCGTCAACGGAAGTGTGGGAGATCGCCGCCCCATTAAAACGCGGGATACGCAGTGGGCGCATCGCATGGCCGCATTTCTTGCCCGGCGCGGGCTTACTCCGAACATGATTTCCGTTTCCGGAATGGTATCCGGGATTCTGGCCGGGGGTCTTCTTTCACTAACCGTCCAGGGGGGACGTCTTGACCGCATCTGCTGGATTCTCGGGGCCGGACTGGTTCAGCTCCGGTTGCTTGCCAATATGCTCGATGGAATGGTGGCGGTTGAATCCGGCCAGTGTTCACTGGTCGGGGAGCTGTATAATGAGATTCCGGATCGTGTGTCCGATACCGCCATCCTGATCGGGCTGGGCTGTTCCTCCGGCGGAAATCCGATCGCCGGACTGATTGCCGCAGGACTGGCCCTTTTTACGGCATATGTACGTGCGATGGGCAAGGCCGCCGGCGCTCAGAATGAATTCTGCGGACCGATGGCAAAACCGCATCGTATGTTTCTGGTAACGGGAGTCTCTATTTTTTATGCAGTTGCCCCCGTTTCATTCCAGACGTTCGCAGGACGCGGTGCCGCGGAATGGATGTTGTGGCTGATTACGCTGGGCTGTCTTGTCACGGTCCTGCGCCGGCTCACGCGCATTGCCCGAACTCTGAGAGGTGAGCGCGATGTCTGATGCGATCAAGCTGCGCCTGTGGGGTGTCCGATCCATCATGGATGATCCGGTATCGCTCTGGATTATGGCCGGACTGGTTCTGCTCATTGCGATGGCCTCGCTGATCATCTATCTGCTGGGAGTGCGCGGTCGTCTGCAGGATGCAACATATGCCGAGTTGCGGGCACGGGTGCAAACCTGGGCTTTGCTGCTTGGTGCGATTTTGGTTCCGTTGCTTTTAGGATCCTTCTGGGTGATTATCGGGACGGGGTTGCTCAGCCTGATGTGCTATCGGGAATTTTCGCGCGCGACGGGGCTTTTTCGTGATATTTCAACCAGCATCTGGGTGGTTTGCGGAATTGCCCTGACCACGTTTGCGACGCTGGATCACTGGTATGGGCTCTTTGCCGCGCTGCCGGCGTTAGGAACCATCTGCATTGCGGCGTTTTCGATCCTGGTCGACCAGCCGCGCGGTTATATCCAGCGGGTGGGATTGGCCAGCTTTTCTTTTCTTCTGTTTGGAACCTGTCTGGGGCATTTGGGATATCTGGCAAACGATGCCCGTTTCCGATCGCTGATTCTGCTGGTGCTGGTGAGTGTTTCGCTCAACGATGTTTTTGCCTATCTGGCCGGCAAGGCGTTTGGGCATAAGAAGGTCTTCCCCAAAACCAGTCCCAATCACTCGTGTCCAAAATAGAATTAAAAAGAAGGGGATCTCAGGTTAGATTTTTGTGACCAAACAAAACTTAACCTAAGGAGAG
>JAFGVP010000174.1 GCA_016937945.1 Pontiellaceae bacterium
CGCCGGCGCAACATTCCGACATAGATGGATCCGCCAGCCAAAGCCAACGTAATGAAAAGCATGCTAAGAATCGTGGCCTTGTTTTTTACGGAGTGCAGTACACGGATTCCGGCAGGTCCAACCATCGAAAAAAAACATGCAAACAACATAGAAGGAAAATCCGGCAGAGATCGCCAAATCCGGCAGAGACCGCCAAAGCCTGCGGTGTTCGGTCGAAGCTTCTTCGAGCGGTGGTAAAAGGAGGCGTTTGATACAGGACTGCTGAAGATCCGCTAGGTTGCACGAATGCTCAAGAGACTCATCGAAAACATCCTGACCTACTTTGAATGCTATATCACCTATGCCGCGTCCGAAGGGATCAACTCCACGATCCAGGCGATCAAAGCGAATGCCCGAGGGATTAGGAACGTTGAAAACTATCGCGTGAGCATCCTCTTCTTCTGCGGTAAGCTGGTGCTCTCACCATAAAAACCTACGTAGAACCAAAAAGATTGCTGAATATAGGCGCAACCGGACGCTTGGTTTAAAGCCTGAATTGTATTAGTCACGATGAGATCTGACAGAGCCCCAGTCCAGCAAATCCCGTTCATCCCGTCTGAAAAAACTCCATCACCGAGTTCACTTCGTGTCCTTCGTACCTTTTCGGTTAAAAATGACTACTCATGAATATCCGGGATACGGTGAAGGGATCTCTGGGTCGCTAACGATTCAGGCAAATACCAAACAGGGAATCCTTTTGGTTTGAGGGCCGAAGGCCTGCGTGATAAACCCTTTTCCATGTTTTCAGACGTACGAAAAAGATTCCTCCTGACAGTGGTGTTCAGCACATTTTATGTGTGTTCAGCGCAGGCGGAGGCGTCGGCCGTTTTCCGGGTTGACGGCAACCTTTCGACGGGAATGCGCGATGGAAGTGCATGGCGTGATGCCTTTGCGTCGGTACAGGATGCCATCGATGCAGCCTCGCGCGCCGGAGGCGGAGAAGTCTGGGTCAAGGCGGGGATCTACAGACCGGCAGGATCGGGCCGGAGCGCCACCTTTCAGCTGAAGCCGGGCGTTCGCCTCCTCGGAGGATTTAGAGGGGATGAAACGGAGCGGCTTGAAAGAAACCCGAAGGCCAACCGCACGACTCTGAACGGCGATATCGGGGCACCCGCCGATGAGTCAGATAACTGCTATCATCTTGTCACCGGCTCCACGGATGCCCAAATAGATGGATTCACCCTGTCACGGGGCCAGGCCAACGGACTGAAGGAACAGGGCGTTGGCGGGGCTCTCTTTATTCCATCCGGCACCCGTAAAATTGTGATTACCAACTGTCTTTTTGAAAAGAATTCCGCCGGGTGGCAGGGAGGCGCGATTTATGCCGATCGGGCCGAGCTGACCATTTCCAACTGCATCTTTTCCGCCAATGGCGCCGCCAATGGCGGTGCACTGGCGTTTGGCGGAAACTCGGAGATAACCGTTCTGTCAACGGCGTTTACGGCCAATCAGTCGCTCACTTCTGGAGGGGCAGTTGCGCTTGAAGGCGAACCGAAGATAATGCTGAAAGACTGCCGCTTCAGTTATAACGTCTCCGGCGGTGACGGCGGGGCCCTTTATGCCGCATTTAAACCGACGGCGGAAACGAAACTGCAAATAGAATCCTCCATATTTTCTGATAACCGAGCCGACAAAAGCGGCGGAGCCCTGTATCTGAAAGGTGGAAATGTACCGTTACTGAAAGCGTGCCGGATTGAACGGAATGCCGGACTGAAAGGCGCCGGAGGAATTACGCTGGATGATGACACCTCCATCGTCGCCGAAAACTGCGTCATATCAGCCAACCGCGGCCAGCGAGATATGCCCAATATTCAACAAGGAACAAATGCCCTGATTCTGGACAGCGCCGCGCTGGCATCGGTCGAGGAGATAACCAGGCCGGAAGAGAAAAAGGTCGAAGAGCCAAAGCGTCGGACACTCGCCAATGTTGCTGTCTATAACGAAGAAAATCAGCCGAAACAGATTCATGATCTCATCAGTGACAGTCCCTATACCGTACTTATTCTCGGCGATCTGACCGATCCGGATTTTATCGAAAATTATCGAAGCATTGAAGCTGCCGCCAATGACTATGGATCCGCAACGGTTCAGTTTTATTATATCTACAAAACCCTCTCCCACCCGGAAAACAACGGCTATGTTGAACCGTTTACCGATCTTGAACGGGCCCGCCAGATGCAGCTGGCAAATGCCCTGCTGAAAACCAGAGTTCCCTGGTTTTACGACGGCATGGATAATGCCCTGCAGCGCCTATTAAAGAACGATTCCGAAAGCAACGTATTCATCTGCTCAGATCAGGCCGAAGAATGCTTTTCCGGTGAAATCAGCAAACCGGAATCCATTCGCAAGGCTCTGGACAATCTCATCGGGCCGGCGGCGTCACAGACCGATCCAAGCCGCTATTCATCGCCCCGAATTCCGTCCAAGGATCCGGGAAAACCTGTATTGGTTAACCGCATTCACTTTAATCCGGACCGGGAAGTTTTTGTTCCCCTGAAAATTGAGCCGAACGACTCACAGCACCCCTTCTATGCAAAGCTCCGTGTTGAGGCCGATGCCGACCTGCTGGAGTCCGGCAACGGCCGGCTCTATCTTGGATTTCATCTCGACCCGCTGTATCACATGCAGTGGGACAACCGCGAGAAACCGCTGGTCTTCAATCTGGCAGCACCGGTCGGAATTGTTGCGCCCTCGTCGGACAGCGCCGAAGAGATCAAGTCAGCAGAGTTCGATGCAGAACCCCGGGAATTTGTTCTCCGAACGAGGCAGCTTGACCTTTCAAAACCGCTGGTTCTTCGCGTGATGTATTCCGTAGCCTCGCCATCACAAGGCAAAAACATTCAGGTTTCACAACAGTATGTCATTCATCTGGAACAGGACCGGCTGGCCGGAAGAGCCTACCGGCGACAGATCGACTACAAGGATCCGGAGCGGAAGGTTCGCCGCGTGATTATGCCGGGTGCACTGCGCCATCTTGATGCCAATGGTGACGGACAGCTCACAAGAGGAGAGCTTACAGGCAACCTCTGGAGTAAATTCCCTCAGATCGACACGGATAAGGACGGTCTCCTGAGTGATGCGGAATACCGGGCCTATCAGCGGAATCGCTGATCAGTTGCGACCGGCTTCCCGGTTTGCAATATAGCTCGTTGGACGCGTCGGAAAGGTCCGCACGCAACTCTTGTCCATATAATTCCAGATGCCGCGTTTTTCGAGATTTTCCAGATTTTCTTCCAGCCATTTATTGGAAGCGTCCATGGCAATCACTTTGTTGCGCTTATCTTTTACGACAATCAGAAACCCGAAATACTGCTCACCCCGGCGTGAATAGTCGTCGTTGGCGTCCCAGAGATCGGTCATGCGAACGGTTCGCTTGCTGTAGAATTCAAACTTCCGCTTATTCTCCTTGTTCAGGAAAAAGGTGCTATAGTTACGATCCAGCAGAATATAGCGATTGCCCTTGATTTCCTGACCAATGGCAAAAAACTCGACCGTCAGCGGATGGTTATAATCACCGGAACTTTTCTGCGCCACCTTGGCCCCGAAGTTGGCACGCCATTCGGGGGGACGATCCTCTGCATAGCGGATCATGGAAAAGTTTTTCTGTTCGATCGATTTCTTAAAGGAAAGATCCAGAATCGGCGGATTTTCGAGCTCCAGGTATTCGATGTCATCCTCAGACAGGTTGAGGCTGTCCTTCAGGAGGGAATGTTCTTTGCCGTCGGCATCGCGCAGAACGATCTTGTCAAAAAGATCCCGGACATATTCGGCCTCCAGGGTTTTGCCATCGTTCAGCGTCCAGATTCGCATCTCCGCCAGAGACGAGGTGCCTCGGCAACAGACGAACGTAATCAGGCAAATTCTTACCAGCCCAGCCGCCAGTCTCGCAGTACAAATTTTATTCAGCTCCATGTTTATCCTCTAATAATCCCTGAAGATTGGACCGTTGGTGCAGTTTACCTCGCCGACCGGGAGGTCCCTGTAAATCTGATCCAGTAGATCATGTGATAACTCCGTGGTACGGAAGATCGGAAAAATCGGCTCGCCATACTGGTTCTTTTCGTACTCAACATCCTCCTCTTCCACGGCAATGATGAAACCGCACTGACCATTTTCGTCACCGATGATAATATCGATATCCTTCGGAACACCCGGCTCAAGCGTGATCCACTCGCCGGCCATACAACGATCATTGCCGATAAAATGCCGGCGGGTTTCAAAGCGCGGATTATAATACGGCCCGATCAGGCGCTGATAATCGTCGTATCGATCCGGCGTGTTCCAGACGCCGGCCCATACAATTTCTTCATCCACACGAATCACGATGAAATAGTCGGCCTGACAGACAAAGCGAAACTTGATGCCATCCTTGTGCACCAGCTTGCCTTTATAATGCACCATCCAGTATCCGCCGCCGCTGTCAGGCGTGTCAAATGCGCTCGGCGCGATCGAAGACCATGTGGGCGAAACCACAAGACAGGATGCATAAAGCTTGCGGGATGACTGGTAATAGCGGGCTAGCGTGGCCGGGTTGAAATCACTGCGAATAAAGCGGCTGGCAATCCCGAGAAAGGCGGAAACATCCGCCACCTCATTCCAACCGCCGGACCGGTTCCGTTTAAAGTCATAAAACGTGCCGACTAGATCCGATCCGATACTGTCCTCCGTCCCGAGCGTACTGATGGTCTTGAATTCCGGCAATTCAAGAAACTCTCCACCAATTCCGGTCCCACCTAACAGGCCCTCGCCCCCTCCGTCCATGTCCGGTAGCTGAATCTCCGGCATTTCCTTTGTCTTAACCTTTGCCACAATGCGCGAAGAAGGCTTGGGATGGGAACTTTTCTGAACCTTCACCTTTGGTTTTTTCAGGTTCATTCTGGGACGCTCGACCGGTGGTGGCGGCTGAAATTCGGGTTCTCGGCTCGGTAGAATCGTGAAAACAACAAACAGGCCAGCCAGAAAGAATGCCCCCACATGAACCAGCAGACTGATCATCAATCCGCTCGGGGCCCCGGCATTAATCTTTTTCCGGTTCAAACTCTTCTTCACCACACAACCGCCTTTCTACCGATCAAAGGCCTCCCCACGAAACCTCACCCAAAAAGACCACTTATACAACTATGTGTAAAAAATACAACTCACAACCTGCTTACGCAGTTATATTATTCAGAAAAGCCAGAAAACCGTTTCATATCCGGCATTTATACGTCTTCCGCACCGATCTTCTTTGCATCAAAAATAACGAGGCTGGAACGTCGAAACAAACGCGAGAATATGCGCATGGAAACAGGAGTTAAATCCTGATGAATGCGTTCGCGCTGGGTATATGAATCCTGTAAAAACTCTTCATTTAACGCACGGAGCATAAATGGATAACTTCGAACTACTACGGACTGAAAATATTGAGGAACTGGATACGCTGGCAAAAATATACCGGCATATCCCGACCGGAGCTGAAATCCTCTCGATGAGCAACGATGATGAGAATAAATGTTTCGGAATTGCCTTCCGGACTCCACCGTCGGACTCGACCGGAGTCGCCCATATCCTTGAGCACACGGTTTTGTGCGGTTCCCGAAAATATCCAGTAAAGGATCCTTTCGTTCAATTATTGAAGGGCTCCCTTCAGACCTTTCTGAATGCATTTACATATCCCGACAAAACCTGTTATCCGGTGGCCAGCCAGAACCTGAAAGACTTTCATAATCTTGTGGATGTCTACCTCGACGCCGTTTTTCATCCCCGCATTACCCGCGATTTCTTCATGCAGGAGGGATGGCATTTTGAAATGGAGAAAGCGGACGACAAACTCCGTTATAAAGGCGTTGTCTTTAATGAAATGAAGGGGGTCTATTCATCGCCGGAATCCCTCCTGGCCGAAGTGTCGCAGCAGACCCTGTTTCCGGATACCACGTACGGGCTCGATTCCGGAGGGAACCCACACCATATTCCGGACCTGACCTATGAGCAGTTCTGCAACTTCCATGCCTCCTACTACCACCCATCCAACGCCCGAATCTTTTTCTACGGTGATGATCCAGAGGAACAGCGGTTTGAACTGTTGGAAACCTACCTGAAAGATTATCAGGCCATCGACCCCGGATCGGATATTTCACTTCAGGAACCCTTTTCGGAACCGGTGCGAGTCGAACGATCCTATGCGGTCTCCGACGACGATGAAGATCCCTGCCCGATGTTCTGCATCAATTGGATGCTGCCTTCCCCGACCAACGCCGAACAGGTCTTTGCCTTTGAACTGCTGGATCATATCCTGCTGGGAACGCCGGCATCCCCCTTGCGCAAGGCTCTGATCGAATCAGGACTCGGAGAGGACCTGACTGGAGGCGGACTAGAAACCCACATGCGTCAAATGGCTTATTCCGTCGGACTTAAAGGAGTTGATGCCGAAGACATGCCTGCAGCCGAGAAGTTGGTTCATAGTACGCTTGAAATGTTGGTATCGGAAGGCATTTCAAGAGGAGACATTGATGCCGCTCTCAATTCCTTTGAATTTGACCTCAGGGAAAACAACAGCGGAGGGTTTCCTCGTGGACTTTCCCTGATGCTTAAGTCGCTGAATACATGGAATTACGATGCCGACCCGCTGGCGCTGATTGCATTTGAAAAGCCTCTTCAGACTGTTAAAAAGCAAGCCGCCGTACCCGGATTTTTCGAAGGCATGCTCAAAAGCTGTTTTGTTGAAAACAAACACCAGTCTACGGTCACCCTGATTCCGGATCCCACGGCGGGCCGGCGCGACGAAAAACAGGAGGAAGAGGCTCTTGCTGCGATTAAGGAAAGGCTCAGCGTAGATGAGATCGAGGGCATTATTGAAGACACCCGACGCCTTCTCGAACTGCAGGCAACGCCGGATGCGCCGGAAGCATTGGCAACAATTCCCCTGCTGCACCGAGACGATCTCGACAAAACCGCACGAAAAGTCGATCGCGGAGAACACGTTGTGCATGGAACAACCGTTCTGACTCACAATCTGTTTACAAACGGCATTCTTTATCTGGACCTTGCGTTCGACCTACATGGACTTTCTCAGGAAGATCTTCCGTACGCATCACTGCTCGGAAGTCTGATGCTCGAAATGGGAACTAAAAAAGAAGACTATGTCTCCTTCTCACAACGCATTTCCCAGAAGACCGGCGGAATTTACGGCACTCCGTTCCTCTCCGCACTGGATCACAGCACCAGAGCAGAAACCCGCTTCTTCCTCAGAAGCAAATGCATGATCGAACAAACCGACACCCTGCTCGATATTCTTAGGGACATCCTGATCGCACCCAACTATGAAAACAGGGAACGCTTCCGGCAGATTGTGCTTGAGCATAAATCAGAGCTTGAGACCGCCATGATCCCGCGAGGTCATTCAGCCGTAATGACCCGGCTCAAATCCCATTATCATGAAGCCCACTGGGCGGAAGAACAAATGGGCGGCATTGAGGCACTCTTCTTTATCCGCCGGCTCGCCGACGAAATGGAAAAAGATTGGAAATCGGTCTGCAGACGCCTTGAACGGATTCATCAGCAGCTTCTCGATCCCGAACACCTGTTGATCAATATTACGGTTGATGCAGATGCCCTCCCCTGCATCATGAAATCAATAGATCCGTTTCTGCAGTCACTTCCAAACAACGGCACGTTTGCCCCCCAGACGTGGTCTCCGGCTACACTTGCACCGAATGAAGCCCTGACAGCTCCAACGCGCGTAAACTATGTCGGCTGTGCCTCCAGCCTGTATGATGCCGGATACCAGATGCATGGTTCAGCACTGGTAATTACCCGGTACCTGCAGACGGCATGGCTCTGGGAGAAAGTCCGCGTCCAGGGAGGTGCCTATGGCGGAATGTGTTCGTTCGACCAGCGGTCCGGCGTATTCACCTTCGCATCCTATCGCGATCCAAACCTTCAGCAGACACTGGACACCTATCTGGCGACGGGGCATTTCCTGAAAGAACTGAAGCTGACAGAGGACGAGCTTACCCGCGCCCTGATCGGCGCAATCGGACAGATGGATTCCTACCAGCTGCCGGATGCCAAGGGCTATTCCAGCGCATTGCGTTATCTCATCGGATTTGACGATACCAGACGCCAGAAAATAAGGAACGAGGTTCTTGCGACCACGCAGTCACACTTCAATTCATTCGGAGACATTCTCGAACAGGCGTTCCGCGATGCAAAAGTATCGGTCCTCTGCTCGACCGACTCTGCAGAACAGGCCGGACTCGTAACGAGAACCAAGGTGCTCTAATAATACTATTGCTCCGGCAATTAAATGTTGCGCATTGCGGCATAGCTGACATGGGGGGCTCCAAAGTACTTGAGAACTCGATCGGGTGAACATTCGATCAGTGCCGGGTGGTTGCGTCTCTGAGTTTACGGCGGGTAAGGGCGGGAGAAATCGTTGTGATCCTGTGCTTCGCCCCGACGCCCTTCGGCCAGGTAAAGCATCCCTGTTCGAGTCGTTTGATCGCCACCCACATGCCTGTGCCGTCCCAGAACAGC
>JAFGVP010000175.1 GCA_016937945.1 Pontiellaceae bacterium
CTTCGCTTCGGCGGATGTTTTCAGCTCGTTCACCATTCAATTGCTCGTAAAAACTGTTCCGCCCGTCAGAAATTGCTCCTCAAAGCTCTCTGCTTCCGCTACCATTTATACTGATTTAGCCCGTGTATTCGTTTCCGCACCGGGCAACATGACCCACATAAAGAATCAGAGAATCCGCATTTACTGGGGATAAATGCGCATAAAAAGCAAAACGGCGAACCCTTTTGGAGTTCGCCGTTTTTTAGAGTGGTGCACCCGAATGGAGTCGAACCATCACGCCATCGCTGGCACAAGAACCTGAATCTTGCGTGTCTACCAATTTCACCACGGGTGCGGTAAAAGGCCGTTATGTATACTTACATGACCCATACGAGTCAACGGCCGAATTCAAAAAAATATCACCTCAAACAGAAACCCCTTTTTCATGCGAAAAATGCGTTCCCTAGCGCATGCACGGCCTTTTTGCGATCAGGCTCTTTTACGGCAAACATCATGCTGATTTCGGAGGCGCCCTGATTGATCATCTCGATGTTTACGCCGGCATCGCTGAGTGCTCCGGTGGCCCGTGCCGCCATGCCCACGGCATAGTGCATGCCTTCGCCCACAACCATAAGCAGAGACAGCCCGTGCTCTACTGTAACGTTGTCCGGCGACAGCTCCTGCATGATTCGATCGACCACCGCCTTCTCCTTCTCAGCCCCCAGCTCGGATGACTGAAGAATGACGGACAGGTTATCAATTCCTGACGGAGTGTGTTCAAATGAAATATCCTCTTCTTCCAGAATCTGGAGCAGGCGGCGCCCGAAACCGACCTCGCGGTTCATCATGTATTTGTCGATGTAGATGGCACAGAAGCCGTCCGCACTTGAAATACCTACCACGGCAGCATGTTCATATTTCCGCTCAGGAACAATCAGGGTTCCGGGCATTTCCGGACGATTGGTATTCTTGATACAGATAGGAATCTGGGCCTGAACCGCCGGAATAATGGCCTCGTCATGAAAGACACCGAATCCGGCGTAGGAGAGTTCCCGCATTTCGCGGTAGGTCATCATCTCAATGGCCGGAGCTTCCGGCATAATGCGAGGGTCCATGGCATACACGGAGTCAACATCGGTAAAGTTTTCATAAACCTCCGCCTTCACGGCGGCAGCCAGAATGGCCCCCGTGATATCCGACCCGCCGCGCGGGAATGTAGCCACCTGTCCACCACGGGTTGACCCGAAGAACCCGGGAAAAACCACGATTTCAGGAGAATCAGCAAGGAGGGAAAGTTTTTCATAGGATTCGTGCAGCACTTCTGCATTACCGAACTCATCGCTCAGCAGCATGCCTGCTTCGCCGGGATTTACATAACGTGCCGGATATCCCCTCTTTGAAAAAGCAGCGGCAATCACCTTCGCATTGTTATCCTCGCCGGATGCTTTCATATCATCCATAAACTGCAGTAGATGATCTCCGCGTTCATCGATGCGCCGATGCAGGTCCGCCCGAATGTCATCAATGACTGCTACATTCAGGTCCAGATCAGCCTGAATTTCGGCATAACGCATCACAACGGCTTCCAGCGCGGCATCATAGTCCTCGCCCTTGATTACAGAATTTCCAAGCGCAATCAACAGATCCGTTACCTTGGTATCGGAGCTGGACCGCTTTCCCGGAGCCGAAACCACCACGATTCGACGGTCCGCATCCGCAACGACGATATCGATGATCTTTGAAATCTGTTCCGCATTAGCAACGGACGATCCGCCAAACTTCACGACCTTCATAACAAAACTCCTTCTATTTCTACTCGAAATCTTCAAGCCGCATGCGAACCGGCTCGCAGCAGGACACCTCCAGCACTGCAATTTCGCGCATCGCAGCCGCAAACTCTGATTCACGGGCCTCCTGCGTGAGAATAACGACAGGCGCATATCCTGTTTTATGGCGTTCTTTCTGAACAACCGAAGCGATACTGATGTTATGAGCACCGAAGATCGTCATGACCTGCGCCATGGCACCGGGTTTATCCTCAAGACAGAGACGGATATAGCAACGTTTGACAATGTTTTCGGCCGTACAATACTGAAGCTCATCCTTCTGAAGCATCATGGTCACACTCACCGGAGAACCGACATTGTTCAGCTTATCACCGGCCGCCTCCATGATATCACCGATTACGGCACTACCGGTCGGAAGGCGACCTGCGCCGCGGCCGTAGTACATGGTGTCGTCAACAATATCGCCCTTCACGAACACGGCGTTAAAGGAGTCGCTCACGGAAGCAATCATATGCTCACGCGGCACCAGTGTCGGCTCAACAGAAAGTTCCACCTCGCCATCATTATCCTTTATGATGGCCAGCAGTTTGATGCGATATCCCATTTCTTCGGCATTCGCGATTTCAGACGCCGCAAGCCCGCGGATCCCCTTGGTCGGACAGGCGTCCATCGGCACCGGAGCTCCATACGCCATGGAAGCCAGAACCACTGCCTTGTGCGCAGTATCGATTCCGTCAATATCCAGGTCCGGCGGCGTTTCTGCATAACCAAGTTCCTGCGCATCCGTGAGAATGGTATCAAACGGAAGTCCTTCGCGCTCCATGCGGGTGAGGATATAGTTGCAGGTTCCGTTCAGTATACCGTAGATACTCTCAATACGATTACCAATGAGTCCGGCGCGCTGCGAACGAAGAATCGGAATACCTCCGCCGACAGCTGCTTCGTAATAGATGCCGGTGTTGTTTTCCCGGGCGGCTTTATAGATCTCATCACCATGATCTGCCAGCAGCGCCTTGTTTGCCGTGATAACCGGCTTCCCCTGTTTAAGAGCCTCGAGAGTAAAGGTTCGTGCCACACCGGTTCCGCCGACCAGCTCAACGACAAGGTCAATCTCCGGATCAGAGATCACAGACATAGCATCCGTGGTAAGAACACCGGCAGGAACCGTGATCCCACGATCGGTCTCAATGTCTAGATCGGCAATCCTGGCGACAACGGGATAAATGCCCGTCCGCTCCGCCATGAGCCCGCCGTTTTTCTGAATACCTTCAACCACGCCGGCACCAACCGTGCCGAATCCGAGAATACCAACCTTGATTTCTTTCATATACCAGAATACCTCGTCTCAAAAAATGAAGCGCAACCATAGTGATTTGCCTTATTGACTCAAGCCAATTCCCTGAGTCTACGACGATTTAGAAAAAGCGTAATCCAAGAATAACAGGCAAGCCGGCGCGGGATATCTCACCCGGCCGGCTTTTTCAAAATGATCCAGAAAGCAGTATATCCTGCGCAGGCTCTAGACCTGGAAACTATCACGGCGCGTCCGCGGCGGCTGGCTCGGATGGACCCGCTTGCATTTGTCATTCAGCCAGGATCCGACTGGAAGCTTTTCGAGCTTGTCGAGATTCTTGATCAACCACTCGCTTCGCCCTTTGTGAGCAATAATCTCTCCGCGTTCATCACGAACCAGAATCAGGTATTTGCTCGGCTTTTCGCCACGCGGATACAGGCTGTAAAGGTTGTAATAGATCACATTGTAGGTGTTCGGCGTATTGTACTCGAAACGGAACTTGTTCTTCTTATTGAGACGAAACGGCTTACTCGTGACGTGAGCAATCAGGTGATACTTGTCCGGATCATAGTTCTGTTCCGTAAAGACATACATTTCAACAACCAGATCATGATTATATTCCTTGGTCGACTTCTGCTTAATCAGCGCCCCGAACGAAGCATCGATCACATATATGGGATGGTTTTGTGTGGTGCTTCCGCCATTCGACACCCAGGCCTCCGCTGTAAACTCCTTAGGCTGGCTGGATTCACGATAATCGACACTCAGATCCGGCGGATTCATCAGTTCCACATAAGCCTGATCGACCTCGCTCAGCTGATCAAAGGGTATCTTGACGATTTTTCCGTTTGCATCGCTGATGTTTACGGCATCAAAGCCGAAGTTTACATATTCACCTTCCAGCGTCGTTCCGGAAGTACTCGTCCAGAGGCGTGATTCCGCATGCGAAATGCATGCGCAAAACAACACCGCGATAATCAATCCATATATCCTGTTCATAAGGCAGTTCCTTTGATCTAGTCCAAATCCATATATTCTTGATACCTGATTCATGACCAATCCTATAGGTCGTTGAAATAGGTGGTTACGTTGGTCACATTGGCTTCATCCTTGTACAGGTTCATCAGGATGGAATCCTGAAGACCCCAGGACAACGGCTCCAGGGCAAAGACCGGGAACATCGGCTGACCATACTCATTGAGTGGATATTTTTCGCCCTGCACTTCCACCATCAACATGGCATAGAACTCTCCTCCAGGGCCCTCACCGGCAACTGCATCAAAGTCGTGTGCAACACCAGGTTCCAGCGTAATCCAGGAGCTGCCGACCATCACCGAGTCGGCCATCTTATAGCTGCCGGCGTCATCCAGAATACCGCGACTCCCCGGAGCCTCATTCCCCCACCATTCCTGAGCAATGGTGTAGGCATCCACGCCGTCCCACGGGAAGTTGGCAGCGAGTACCACCTTCTTATCGATGGCAACGGTCAGCACATCATCACTGACCCCCCAGAAACGAAAGGTAATGCCATCCTTGTGCACCAGCTTGCCGCGATAATGCGCGGCCCAGCATGCCGCATCCTCATAACTCTCACCAAAGGCAACAGGTCCCATGCAGGAAGTAACGATCGGAATGAATACGGTGGTTGCATAAAGCTTGGTTGGAGAGTGGTAATAGCGCTTCAGCAGCGCCGTATTCCACCCGGAATCGACAAAGCGCTTCAGAATATTAAAATACTCTTTATGAGCCATCGATGTGTTAACGGAACCATTGGCATGGCGCTTCATACAGTAAAAGGTAACTTCAAGGTCATTACCACTGGTTACACCGCCGCCGAACAGGCTCATCTCTCCGATCTCCGGAAGTTCCATAAATTCACCACCAACACCGACGCCACCCAGCAGTCCTTCTCCCGTTCCTTCCAGATCAGGGAGCATGATCTCCGGCATATCCCGGGTTTTAACCTTAGCGACAATCCGGGAGGAAGGCTTTGGATTGGAACTTTTCTGGACCTTTACCTTCGGCTTTTTCAACTGCATTTTAGGACGCTCAACCGGCGGAGGAGGAACAAATTCAGGATCCTTCTTGGTTACGACAGTAAAGACCACAAAAAGGCCGGCGATAAAGAAAGCCGCCACATGCAGCAGAAGACTCACAACGAGGCCGCTTGGCGCTCCTTTGCTGACCCGGTTTTTCCCAGTTTTTTTCATATAATCCAACTCCAACTCTTTTATTGAAACGAGAAACTACCCGAGAGGCTAACACGGGTACTTACTTCCGGTTCACAACCCGTATTATTTACCTCTTTATCAAGCGCTACAATTCAAATTTACACCTGAAAAGTTCGCATTCCTCTATGGGTACGTCCTTAACGAAGAAACTATTTGAAAAAAACGCACTTTTTCCCCTTCACTCCATTTGTCACGAAATTTTAGGTAAAATGCAACTTAAACTGTTCACATATGATAAAAACATGGATATTCCCTTCGCTCACTCAAATAAGCAGAGGCTTCAGAAAACAGGTATCAAGCCTTTCCCCAAAGCGTGAACGCCCAGAGAAAAACCGCCCTTCCGGATAGCGGAGAATTTGAGGAAAAAAGGTTAGAATGCACCAAATAGAACGCTACTGAACGAGGTGATCGGAGACGCTTCCCGCAGATCATCAATGGCCGCCCGGGTATCTTCAACCATCAGTGTGACCTCATCATACAGCTTATCATCCCGCACCAGTTTACCCAGGGTTCCCTCGCCGGAATTGATCTGCTCGGTGATACCGCGGACCGCTTTCATGATCGCATCAAGATCGCCATACACACCATCTTCGCCGGAAACCAGTTTACCAAGCGTCCCTTCGCCGGACGCCAACCGATCACTGACTTCCCGAAGATTCGCCATCAACTGCTGAAGATCATTATACACCTGCTCATCTTTCATCAGCTTTCCGATGGTACCCTCGCCGTTTTCAAGACGCACTCCCATGGCCTGAAGCTGATCACTGACCGAAACCAGATTATTATAGATAGCATCATCATGAAGCAGCTTGCCCAGCGTGCCTTCGCCCCGGTTGACGCCATCGATCATGTCCTGAATACCCTGCACAGCGGCACTGAGCTCTTCTATGACATCCACTGGAGGTGCACCTAGAATGGTTACATTTTCCCCCATCACATCAGCGCCCAGGGGGCCTTCATAGATCTTCAGATATTTACCTCCAAGCATGGAGGCATTCACGATCTCGATTTTATAACCGGAACGAAGTTCGATCGGGACATCCAGCGTAACATAGATATGCACCTGATCATCTTCCAGCGAAGTCTGCCGAACCCGTCCGATGTTCATACCGCGCAAATAGACGTTATCCCCCTCACGCAGCCCGCTGACCTCGCTGAACACAAATTCGTACTGATAGGAGGTTTTGAAGAAATTGTCGCGACTCAGAACAATCGTGAACACCCCCAAAGCAATCAGCACGGTGAACATGAACAGACCAACAAGAATTTCAATCGAGATTTCGCGCCTGTGCTTATCCATGAATCAACTCTTCCCATTTACCTTTTTTCGTAATGTACTGCGATTCGAGAAAACTCTGAACCGTTTCGTTCTGTGACCGAATAAAATCGGCGGGCGGCGCGTTTTCCACAATGCGACCCTGATGCAGCATCATGATTCGCGAACCGATAGCCAACGCACTATGCAGATCATGTGTCACGACCACACTCGTAATGCCCAGCCGCTCGCGCATATCCACGATCAAATCATCAATCCGGCGCGATGTAACCGGATCGAGACCGGATGTAGGCTCATCATACAATACGATTTTCGGATTCATGATAATAGCCCGAGCCAGTCCGGCACGCTTCTGCATACCGCCCGAAATATCGGACGGAAACTTTTCCGCCGCATCAGCGAGCCCCAGCAGCTCCAATCGATCATCCACCTGCTTCCGGATCTCGTCATCAGACATTCGTGTGTGCTCGCGCAACGGAAGCCCTACATTATCGCGAACATTCATCCACTGCAGCAGGGCTGCCCCCTGGAAGAGCACCCCGAACTTTCTCCGAAGTTCCTGCAGTTCCCTTCGATCCGCGGCGACAAGATCTTCGTTATCAATATAAATACGGCCTGAATCCGGCTGCATCAGTCGAATAATATGCTTTAGTGTCACACTCTTTCCGGCGCCGGACAGCCCAACAATCACAAAGGTTTCGCCCTCGCCGATTTCAAAGTCGACCTGATCAAGCACGGCCCGACCACCCAGCACCTTGGTCACATTTTCAAACCGGATCATATGTAGAACAACCTCGTGATCATGTAACCGACGACCAGAATAATCAGGAAAGATATAATCACGGAACGCCGGGTAGCCTTGCCCACCCCGACAGCCCCTTCGCGCGTGACAAAACCCTGATGACAAGCAACCGTCACGATGATGATTCCAAAAACAAATGCTTTGAGCAGACCGACGTATAGATCTTTGTTCGCCGCAAACTGAGTGGCATTATCCATATAGGCCCGCACAGAAACCCCCAGCTGAGTTGCTCCGACCACGGCGCCGCCCATTATTCCGAGAATATTCGTATATACCGTAAGGATCGGCATCATGACAGCAAGAGCAACCAAACGGGGCATTACCAGAAACCGGTTGGGATTGATGCTCATGACCTCCAGAGCCGCCACCTCTTCCGAAACCGTCATTGTACCGAGCTGGGCTGCAATAGCTGAACCAACACTGGCAGCAATGATCAATCCGGTCATGAAGGGCCCCATCTCCCGAATCATGGTCACGGCCACGGCTGAACCGATAAACTCTTCATAACCCCAACGCTTGAGCTCAAGGCCGGTCTGGAGAGCAAGAATCATCCCTGTAAAGAGCGCCACTACAGTGATCACGGCGAGACTCTTGATGCCGGTTACATAAAGCTGCGTGAACGTTTCCTGACGGCTCCGACGCCCGAAGGCATGACGAATAAACCAGATCGCCTCGAACAGCATAAACATCGCCTGTCCGGTATTATGGAGCAGATGCAGCACCTTTGCTCCCGTTCGCTCAGCAGAGCGTACGGGATACTGCATATAGTCTATGGGCGACCGGGCTATGGCTGACTCTCCTCTTCTCCGAAATGCATAAACAAAAACCGGAAACTATGGCTTTCCTCATTTTTCTTATACCCGAGTAATCCTTTAAGCAAGGACCATTCAACAGAGGCTTCCCCCCGTGACTGCCGATAAAGACCCCACAGCAGATGGTGCCCTGTGGTATCATCCACCTTTTCACGGCGATACAGGGTCCAGATCGGTGCCCAGTTACGCTCGACACCGGGAGTATCCCTCAGCGGCCACAACTCCAGCATGCGAAACCGGGTGTCCTTTCCGTGCCGCTCCCAGCTCATCAACGGCCACGCTTTCCAATAACGTTCGACCACATCACCAACCTCAACATCATCCTTAGAACCCGTGGCCAGTATCGATTCCGACTGAAAGACAGGTATGATGACGAAACGGTGCTGTTCCTGATCAACAAGCTGAACCCGACTGTTCCATATCACCGGCCAGCACCAGAATTGTCGCCGGAGCGTACCGACCTCCTTTTTCCCGTAGATCGGCCAGTAATAACGTTTGTAAACATCTCCGTCGCTCCACTGAACAAACGGATAAGGTGCATGAATTAAACGCTGCCCCCGCCCTTCCGAAAAACGGAACAGCGGCGGCACAAACCATTGATTACGTCCCTGCTCCGAAACAACGCGGCCGTAGATCGGCATGAGAATAAAACCACCGCCGGGATTACGTTCATTGGTGTAGCGTACCGATGAATAGATCGGCCAAAGTACAAAACGCTTTTGATACTCACCTTCCAGCGAACTGCTTCCATAAAACGGCCAGACACGAAATCGGGAAACACCTTCTCCCGACGTCTTTGACCCAACCGGCCACAAGATCGATGTTGTGTGCAAATCATTGATACTCGACTCGGCATAAAGCGGAAAAAGAACAAAGCTCAAGCGATCGCGCCCAAGAAACTCATGTATGGTTCCCCCGAGAGGAAAGAGCGCAAAATAGTTTTCGCCGGCTGCATCCGTACCCTGGAAATAGAACGGAAGAATCCAGGTGCGATCCCGCTCGGTCTCCGGCGAAAAATCCAGACTGTATCCAAAGAAAAGGAGTCGGCTATAGGTTTCATCCTTGAATCCCTTTCGCGTGTAGATCGGCCACAGATAATCTTTCCGCCAGCGCTCCGTCTCGACGGAGCTCGAATAAAACGGCCGCCACGCCTCAAAATGTGCGCCGCGGTCAGACTGAATCTCTTCATGAAAAGGATCCCAGTCAAAGCCGGCCCACGCAGAAGCGCAGTATAGAACAAGGAGAATGGACAAAAACGGCTTCATTCGTACCTCAATGCATCCACAGGTTCTTTCCATGCCGCGATAATTGCCGGAATAAGGCCGGCAAGTGTGCAGAAAATCAGCACCAGCCCGCAGACAATCGAAACATCGAGACCGGAGGTATGGCTCGGAAGCCGGCTTAGCTGATACAGCTCCGGCGGCAACAGCTCCAGATTAAACTCACTCGACATAAACATTAAAAGTTCATTCCGGAAGCGCAGGACAAGCATCGCCAGTCCAACCCCCAGAATATTTCCGATAACCCCCTGAACCAGCCCCATGCTGAAGAATACACCCGTAATACCGCCGTTTCCGAATCCAAGTGATTTCAGCAACCCGATTTCCCTCGTTTTCTGCACGGTTAGAGTGATTAGCGTATTGGTGATGCTGAATGCCGCCACCAAAGCCACAAACGCCAAAAGGAAAAACATCATGTTTTTCTCAACATGCAGTGCTGCAAAAATCTGGCTATGCATTTCCATCCAGGTTCGCGGATAAAACCGATACCCTAAACGCTCACGCATTGATGCAGCGACCGGCGCCGCCATCATCGGATCATCAAGGACCACCTGTACGGAATGCACACCCTGCTCCACATCATAGAGCGCCCGCGCCGTATCAAGCGATGCGAAGGCAAATCCGACATCATATTCATACATCCCTACATGAAAAACGCCGGACACGGTCAAATCCACCGGAAGACGAATCTCATCTTCAGACACCAGACTTTGGGGAGAATAAACCGTCAGGACATCCCCTACCCAGACATCCAGACGCCTGGCCAAGTCACTGCCGATCACAATCTTTTCACCACTGACATCAAAGCTTCCGGCAATCATGCTCCCTGGAACTCGGCTGACCCGTTCCTCGTAGACCGGGTCCACCCCTCGAAGAAGCGGAGTCATGGTTCGGTCTTCGGTTTGAAGAAGAACCAACCCTTCCAGACTCGGCGCGGCTCCCTTTACCGAGCTCATCCCCTCAAGCTTCTGGATCAGCTGATCGGGATCATTAACAATCCCTCCCTGCTCGACAATGCTGATATGCGGATTGAATCCGAGAATCTTGTCCCGCCAGACTTCGTCAAAACCGGTCATCACTGACAGGACCACGATCAGTACCGCAACACCGATCGTCACGCCAAGCATGGAAATTACGGTGACAGCAGAGACAATCGACCGTTTCGGCTTCAGATATTTGATTGCAAGATATAGGGAAAAAGGAAGTTTCATTCACGCTCCGTAAAAATCACGCTTTTCATAACTGCTGAAGAACAGGCCATAAATCCGACCCCAATCAGCGTATATTCAGCAGCACCTCATCAAACCGCCACCAGTCATCGTCTTCAGCATTTCGGAAAACCTCTACAACCAGCATAACATACACCTGCTCCGTTCCAGGAAGAATTACCGCATCATCGATCTTAACCGGCATAAAAGCGGTGCCGGGCGAAGTGACTCCGGACCGATATTCCTTGATCAGGTTATTCTTGGTATCCATGCACAGTACAGCCAGACATACCTTTGAATTTGCGGACTGCACCACGCTGATCGCGGACACATCAACCTGCACCTCAACAATACGCCCGACCTCAATCCCCGATAGCGCCTGTACACACGCGCGTGTTTCCGCGGCATCACCTTTTTTGACACGACAGACAGCCGCCGACTCTCCCTTCGAAACCTTTTTGTGATCAATTGACCAGCCGGCCCCGCGAATGGCCCAGCCCGAATAATCCCGGCTCTCGAATCCGGCGTTTTTCAGTGCAAGCCCCGCATGCCCGACGGAGCAGCACAGAAGCAACAGCAGTATGGTCAAACGACTCACATTCATACGCGCCTCAGCATTCCACGTGGAGCGATTCACATTCTTGTACGACTGATCGCTGACTACCCAGTCCGTCGACGCCCACCTCAATCACATCTCCGGCCCGCATCAAAACCTTCGGATCACGCGCAGAACCGATACCGGGAGGGGTTCCCGTTGAAATCACATCACCGGGAAGCAAAGTCATTCCCCGTGAAATATATTCAATTAGGAACGGAATAGAAAACAGCAGGTCCGATGTGCAGCCATCCTGAAGAATCGTTCCGTTATACTTTTGCCAGACCCGCAGATTGTCCACATTGTCCACTTCGTCCGGCGTAACCAGAAAAGGCCCGATCGGGCAGAATGTGTCAAAACCCTTGCCTCGAAACCACTGAGATCCCGCACGTTGAACAATGCGTTCGGTCACATCATTCAATACGGTGTAGCCGGCAACATAATCCATTGCGCGCTGCCTCGACACAGACTTTGCCTCACGGGAAATCACAACCGCAAGTTCGGCTTCACTATCAACCACCTGTGCCTCTGCCGGTAGTACTATCTCATCATTTGGCCCGACAATCGCAGAGATTGCCTTTGAAAACAGAATTGGTTCCGACGGCACGTCATGACCGAACTCCTTCGCATGAGCGGCATAGTTGGCTCCGACGCAAATAATCTTTGATGGAATGGTAATCGGAGGACCGAGCCGGACTGCTGAAGAGTCGACATAAACCGCGCCGGGATCGGCAATTAATTGGCGGAGCATATGCATCCCGAAGCCTGAAAAAAAATGGGCATCGAAGTCTTGCAAATGAAACGCAGAGGCACGCACATCAAGGATGCGGCCATCGCCCATCCATACGCCCGGGCATTCCAAGCCTTTTTCTCCAAATCGAACCAGCTTCATTCACGTAGCTCCCTTAAATTGCTATAAATCCCAATAGGTTATAGAAGAATCGCTCAGACGCAACAAGGAATGCATGAATGGCGGCAGTTTCATATTGATTCATGATCAGGTGAATAACAAGGTGTTGACATGTGCGGCCGCTTTACCCAGACAAAAACTCGCGAAGAAATCCTTCAGCAACTGGTGGAAATTGAACTGCCGCCGCTATTTCAAAATCGATACAATGTGGCTCCGATGCAAAAAGTCGCAACCATCCGAAACCTAGACACCAAAAATGCTGAAGAATCCATATGGGGCTTCTTAAATCCACGGTCAAGCTCACCGGTTATCAATGCCCGGTCAGAAACAGTATATGAGCGTCCCATGTTCAGGAATCTTCTGACAAACGGTCGATGTCTGATTCCTGCCGATGGCTTTTATGAATGGAAAGGACGCCAACCCTATTACTTCCAACTACCGGAAAAGGAACTTTTCGCATTTGGAGGGCTTTGGAAAAATGATCGATGCGTAATCATCACGCGCGCCGCCGACAATACGATGCAAGGCATTCATGACCGAATGCCCTTTATGCTGCGGATCGGGCAATGGACATCCTGGCTTTCCTCGCCCTCGCCCGATCGCTTTCTTCACGAATTCCAGCCCCCCGAAATGACATGCCATCCGGTCTCTCGGCGCGTCAATGCCGTTAGGAATGATGACCCCGCCTGCCTGTCGGATGCCGAGATTCAGGAAGAGCTCTTTTAGAAAACACCACATTCACAGGATGGGTTGTTCTTGTTTCCGGTCTGCCAGTTAATTACTTTATATTGAATCGGAGGAAACATGAAGATACTTATACTGAATGGCCCAAACCTGAATCTGCTCGGAACGCGGGAACCGGAAATTTATGGAGCAGAAACGCTGGCTGATATTGAAACGCATATCACAAACTGCGCAAAAGAGCTTGGTGACAGTATTGCAATTGATTTTCGCCAGTCGAACTCAGAAGCCGAGCTCATCACATGGATCGGCGAAAGTCGCGGCCGATTTGACGGTATCATCATTAACCCTGCGGCGCTGACGCATACAAGCCTCGGGCTCTGCGATGCACTCAAAGCAGTTGCCGATGTTGTTCCGGCCGTTGAAGTCCATCTGAGTAACACACACACGCGTGAAGAAATCCGGCATAAGAGCCTGACGGCGGCAGCCTGCATTGGTCAGATCATGGGATTTCGCGGACTGGGTTATGTTCTGGCCCTGCGCGCGCTCGTGAACAAGCTCAGCGATAACGCTTGAGCTGGCTCGCAAAGCACGTGCGGCATATCGCGTCCCTATCGGCGCACCAACTTGCGGAACGCTTCATCAAATATCTGTAGTTCAGGAATATTTCGATTAAGGCGAGTGCCGATTCCCTCGACGATTTCCATCGCCTTTAAGGCCGATCCCTGAGTATGCAATTTGGCTTGTTCCGCGAGGTTTTTTCGTTCTTCGCCGTAAATCAGATGTTCTTCGCCAACACCGCTGGTGAGCAAAAGAATATCGCGATGCCAGTCGAGCATAGCCTGCAGAATTTCTGCGAGCACCTCCTTGAGACGGGCAAGTGTACGGGCCGCCAGTATTTCCTTGAGTTTTGACTCATCAAGCGCCGCCTCATTCTGTCCAATGTCAGCCTCGACCATCTCAGCGATTCCCGCCTTGATAAAGTCCGAGAGCCCTTTCATCTGACTGGCCAGGCGGGCCGCAGACAAGCCGTTGGCCGGCGGCAAATCACGCAATATGTCCAGTAAGGGCTGTCGCCAGACGGCGTCCGCTTTTTCAGTGCCGGCGGATGAAAGTACGATCTTCTGACATCTGGAGATAATTGTAGGAAGCAACGCCTGCGGGGCATCAGTGACAAGAAGCAGCAATGTTTTGGGAGGCGGTTCTTCCAGTGTCTTAAGAAGGACATTGGCAGACTGGGTATTCAGGCACTCAGCTGCCAGTACAATCCCGGCCTTCCACCCGCCTTCAAATGAGGTCTGGGTGATGCGCCGAACCAGTTCGCGAATTTCATCGGCCTTGATCTGCCTGGCTTTGCTCTGAGGCTCGATCCATAGCGTATCTGCATGCTTATGACCACCCACTCGCCGACAGGATGAACAGACACCGCAGGGCCGATCTGAACTTTCACAAAACAGCAGCTTTAAAAATTCTTCTGCAAAGTAAAGGCCGCTTCCCCGCGGTGAACCGACAATTACATATGCATGCCCCAGTCGACCGAGTTCATATCCTTTTTGGATACCCGCCCACGCTTCGGCATGTAGATCCTGAACATCCATTGTATTAAATGAGTTTATCTGCGATTACCTGCCACACATCTTCAGCGATTTCATCAATTGTCCGCGCGGCATCAATCACACAAAATCGGCCCGGCTCACGAGCTGTCAGCTTATGGTAGCCGTCGCGAACCCGACGGTGAAAATCAGATGCCTCGCGCTCAAAGCGATCTTTCTCTCCGCCTCCACCGGCATATCGCACCGCAAGCCGTTCAAAACCTTTCTCAATGTCCAGATCGAGCAGGACCGTCAGATCGGGCTTCCGATCAAATATGGCAAAATCGTTGATTCCATCCAGCGTCGCAATATCCATGCCGCGGGCAAATCCCTGATAGGCCATCGTCGAATCAATAAATCGGTCACAGAGAACCCACTGCCCTGCATTCAGCGAAGGAAGAATGATGCGATCCATTAACTGGGCGCGACTCGCTGTAAAAAGTAAAATTTCAGCACGCTCAGACAGAGGCTCATCAATGGCATCATGCTGCAAAATATTTCTAATGGCTTCGCCCATTCGGGTGCCGCCGGGCTCACGGGTACAGATGGTAGAAATTCCTACCTCTTCAAGCCGATCTGCCAGCCGACGAATCTGGGTGGATTTTCCACTGCCTTCCGGACCTTCAAATGTGATGAACTTGCCGGACATTGGGTTTATAGCTTTCTCAGTTTTGGTCCGACCGGCGTATCCTTCACGGTCCATCCGCATTCAGCCAGTGCATCACGTATGCGGTCCGACTCAGCCCAGTTTTTCTCTGCTCGCGCCTTTTTCCGGTCCTCCAACAGATCAAAAACCCGAGAAGGAATCGCCTCTTCCTGAGGGATCAAAATGCCGAGTACACGGTCGAGCTCGCTCCACAAATCAAGAACAGCGCGAGCCTCTCTCGAACTGACCGGGGAATCCGACATCGCTTTATTCCCGGCATGAACCGTGTCAAACACAGCTGCCATAGCACCGGAAATATTCATGTCATCATCCATGGCATCCGCAAAACGTTTGCGGGTTTCCGATGCCCATGCAGGCAGCTCTCCGGCAACATCATTATTTTCCGCAGCTTCTACAAGGGATGCATAAAATTCATCCAGTCGCTTTAGCGCCGCGCGATTCGCATCGAGTGACTTAAACGCAAAATTCAGAGACTGGCGATAATGAGAAGAGAGCAGTTCGTAACGAACCTCACGCCCCGTATACCCCATATCAAGAATCTCTCGCAGCGTGTAGAAGTTTCCCAGCGATTTACTCATCTTTCGACCATCAACAACCAGATAACCACAGTGCATCCAATATCTGGAATACGGCTTACCCGTAGCAGCTTCTGACTGGGCAATTTCATCCTCGTGATGCGGAAAAATGTTATCTACACCGCCGGTATGAATATCAAAGCTTTCTCCGAGTAATTTCATGCTCATCGCGGAACACTCAATATGCCACCCAGGACGACCTCTTCCCCACGGGGAATCCCAGACCACATCTCCATCTTCGGGAACATAAGCCTTCCACAGGGCAAAATCGGCGGCGTTTTCCTTATCGTATTCATCCTGAGCAACGCGTGCCCCGGCCTGCATGCCTTCACGGTCAAGGTGAGCAAGTTTTCCGTACTCGGAAAATTTATCAATACTGAAATAGACGGAGCCATCATCCGATTTGTAGGCATAACCCTTGTCAAAAAGGGTGCCGATAAGCTGAATCATCTCATCAATATAGTCCGTTGCCGCCGGATAATGCTCCGCCGGCTCAATATTGAGCTTCGCGAGATCCTCAAAGAAAGCATCAATATAGGTTTTGGTATACTCTTTTAAAGGGAGACCCTGCTGAATGGATGACCGAATGGTCTTATCATCCACGTCTGTAAGATTCTGAACCTGAGTAACCTTAAACCCGCAAAACTTGATATAGCGGCGCAAAAGGTCCTCAAACATATACGCACGGAAATTACCGATATGCGCATAGTTATAAACCGTTGGACCACATGTGTACATGCGCACATGCTCACCATCGAGAGGTATGAGCTCCTCTTTGGTCCGACTCATGGTGTTAAAAATTCTGAATGCCATGACTACTCAACCTCCACGTCAACTCGCGGCGCATCCTTCCAGAGCTTTTCGAGATCATAAAATTCACGTAACTCCCGCTCAAATACATGGACCATGATGCCTTGATAATCAAATATCATCCATCCGCTTTCAGGAACACCGGCTTTCTGAAATCCCTTGTAGCCATGGTCCTTGAAAGTCCGCTGCAATCCGTCAAACAAAGCCTTTAGATGAGGTTTATTCGCTCCAGTCGCAACAATGAAATAGTCAGCGATATTCGCGTGCTGACGCAAATCCAGCACGATAACTTCCTCGGCTTTGCGATCATCAAGAAACGTGACAATCTCCTTAATTACATCGTAATCCGATACCATAATTATCTATCCTCTATATAATCCATGTTCGTAAATATACATCTCAACCTCGGAAGGAACCAGATAACGAATTCCTAATCCTTCTGCCACACGCATGCGAATCTCAGTTGATGAAATGTCTACCAGATGAGCTTCGATCAAATCTTCAACCAATCGTTCAGTATAGTGCGGTGCTAGCAGGATTTTTTTGCGAATATCATCTATGCAAAGTTCATCTGGACGTAACAACGTTGCTACCCGGCATAGTTCAAGCAACTCGTCCACACGATGCCATGTATGCAAATCAACCAGCGTGTCACTTCCAACAATAAGCACTAATTCCGAATCCGGACACAAACACTTCATGTCATAAACGGTGTCATACGTGTAAGATACTCCTCCACGATGAATTTCCATATCCGACACAGAAAAGTGGATGTCCCCCTCGGTCGCAACCCGAAGCATGTTTAGGCGATGGTCCGACGACTCTCGCTGCAAATGCTGCTTATGAGGCGGAACTGCCGCAGGAATAAATACCACTTCCTGCAACTCCAGTCGCTCTAATGCATCCTGAGCAACAACCAGATGCCCGATATGAACCGGATCGAATGAACCACCAAAAATGCCAACCCGACGGGTTCCTATCCGCAGTTCATTCATCCGATTCGACTAAGGTCCGTTTTCAGGCTAATACCAGGTCGGAGGAACATTTACGACATCGCCAGCTTCGATTTTAACATCCAATGCTGGATTTTTCTCTATGTCCTTCATGTTTTTCTCTGTGCTGGTTCCACTGCGCAAAATCCGAACCTTTTTCTTGTCAGCGAACTCAGTATAGCCACGAGCAGAAGCTATGGCCTGCAACAGCGTAGTACCGCTTGTCAAAGGAAATTGACCGGGTGCCTTCACCTCTCCCTGCACATAATAAGTCTTCGCAGTCATTGTTACAACAACCGAGACACTGATATAAATGCCTCCATCAATGTAGAGATCTTTGATTTTATCCTCAAGCTGCGTGGTCGTCAGACCGGCAGCCTTGATCGGCTGATCGATATGGAGAAGCTTAATCTCTCCATTCTCATCAATCACATCCTCAAGGTACTGCTGATCCTGAATACCGCTGAAACGGATGTAAATCGGATCCATTGCCTTTAATCTATATACAGAAACCATTGTTGCTGTCCTGTTTGTCGCAGAGTCAGCTTCAGCGTGAACCTCTCCAGCCACGGGGGCATCTGCAGGGTTAATTGGTTGAATACACCCGGAAAGAAGCGCCATAGCTGCAAACAGAACACTAAATAAAATCTTACGAAACATGCTGATAATCCTTTTTCAGTAACAATATTTACAGGTCATTTCCTTCGGACATCTCACTCTGGGAACTACGGTAATAGTCTGAGTAGTAGGAATGATAATAGTAGTAGTAATCATCACGCATGACGTTGATGTTATTCAGAACAGCTCCAACTACCTTCACGCCAAGTGATTCAATGGTCTGGCGAGCCTTGTTCAGCATTTCACGCGGATACTTACGGTACTGAACAACGATCACAGCTCCGTCAGCTTCCTTTGCGATAATTGCGGAGTCACTAATACCCACCAACGGGGGCGTATCGATAAGAACCACATCATACTTCGTTTTCAGACTGCCAATCAGCTCACGAATACGTTTCGGATCCAGTACCCCGAGCGATGTACGAGGTAAGCGTCCGCTTGGAAGAAAGTGAAGATTCGGAACACTTGTGGCCTTAATGGCCTCTTCGACCGGCACGTCACGAAGCAACACATTGGTCAAACCAAAGCGGTTTGACACCCCAAGAATTGTATGCTGCACAGGACGGCGCAAGTCGGCGTCAATCAGCAACACTTTTTCACCTTGCTGAGCACATACAAAAGCCAGATTAAAACACGTTGTAGACTTACCTTCACCAGCACCCCCGGAAAGGACGCAAAATGCTCCATGGTGTGCTCCCCCCTCAGAAAATGCAAGGTTTGTGCGCAATACACGATAGGACTCTGCATGTTCACTGTCCGGCCCTTCTTCAATAAGAGGACGAACCTTCTGGGGAATAAGTCCAAGAACAGGCAAGCCAAGAATCCGTTCTATGTCCTCTGCGGTCTTAACCGATGTATCAAGATACTCAATGAAGTATGCCAAGCCAACTCCGGCACCAAGGCCGACAAAAATACTGAGCAGTACATTCATAAAAAGATTAGGGCTGACCGGACGGCGATTCGGTTCTGCGGCATCAATGATCTCAACAGGATGCCGAGGCACATCCATGGTGATCATTTCTTGGCGAAGTCTGGCATTAAGCTGATTGTAAATGAATCGCTCGTTGTCAAGATCTGCAAGCGCCTGACGGAATTCCTGATACTGTTGCCCCTGAAGCTCGATCGTTTCCTTCTTGGCATCATCCAACAGCTTCTCCAACTCAACAAAACGACTGGATGCAACATCAAATTCAGTTTTGAGCCGTTTTCGCAATGCAATGAGCTGTTCTGTGAGCGTTTTCTCTACCTGTCCCTGCTGATTCTTGAGACGCTTAACTTCAGGATGATTAGGACCGAAATTTGCACCAATAGAACTCAGCTGTACTTTAATATCCTGAAGTTGCTGCACCAACGAAATAACATTCGGGTCCTGAGTTATACCTGCAGCACTATCAACCAAATCTTCCGGCTTAATCTTCTCGAGCACAGAAAGGGCCACCTCTTTATCGACCCTGACCTGCTGGGCAGCAGTACGATCGGCCTGCAACTGCTGAATCTGCAACTCAAAATAATCAGCGCTGCCTTCTCCTCCAGGCGTTGCAATACCATATTTGACACGTACAGCCTGAACCGTCGCTTCTGCAACAAGAACCCGATCGGCCTGCTCAGTGAGTTCCTCTTTCATTTTGTTCAATGCATCACGAATCTGTTTACTAGCAATCTCAAGTCGAGAATCCCGATAAACCTCCGCAATTTCATTGGCAATACGTGCAGATTCATCAGGATCATCACGACGCACAACAATCATGATCAGCGAGGTATCACGTTGCTGAATCACGCTGATGCTGTTTGCGAGAATCTTAAGCGCAACTTCGCGAGCAACCTTTTCTCCGCTCTCACCCCATCCTTCCTGAAGATTAAGCCGATTGATAACGGAGGTAAAAATAGGCTTGGACTGTATAATCTCAAACTGATCTCGAAGAAAGTACGGGTTGTACGATGAGTAGTATGTCTGCTGAGCAAACGGGTTAATCTCAGGACTATCTTCTGATACACGAATACGAACAGATGACTCGTAAATATTAGGCAATAACAGGGTATAGACCGTGCCGGTAATTACCACAAGAATAGCAACAGCGAGAACAATCTCTTTACGCGATCGAATAACCCGCCAGTAATCAAGAAAATGAAGGCTACTCGACTGTTGCGTTGTCTCAGAACTCATATACGTACTCCAATGTTAAAAAATCAAGGTGGTGAAAGTAAACTTTCACCACCTTTGCATTCAAATCAAAACTACAAGAAAGCGTCCCTTACAGGCGAAGTCTCCATCCAAGATCGACGCGATTGCGATCGAACTCTGTTAGGAGTGCGTCTGCAGAACGATCGCTGTATTCATAACCAAGCTCAATAAAGTTGTTACGATTGATCTGGTAAGAACCACGTACGCTCAGCAACATGTACTGATCCTCAACATCCACAACACCAACAGATGCAGCATAGTCACTATCATACCACCCCATAATGTAGGCCAACGAGCTAGACAGGCTGACCTTGGACGTCAAATCATGCCGAACACCAACACCAAAACGCAATTTTTCCTGAGAATTAAAGAATGAATTCTGAGCATTGGCAACCGAATATCCAACGGAGGCATTGAAGCCGGTATCTTCCGAAGGACTATAGTCTACACCCGCATCCAGATAAGGAGTCGCCGAATCTTCGGACCCAGTAACAGTGTCTACAGTAGACATGGTCGCACCAACACGTCCGAAACCTGACATATTAGCACTGAACGTATGGTCCGCACCTGCCATAAGCGATACGAAATCAAGACTTCCGCGAGAACCATCATACTCATAGGTCTGGTAATTTACACCGACCATACCACTCGTAGCAGCCTGATTCATCACACGAACCAGCGAAGCATCAACCGTATAATGATCATAGTTGTTACCGAGGGTCTTGCCATAGTTATCATCATCCCATCGACGCAATTCATATCCAGCACCCAGCTTTAACTTTCCTTTGGGGCTCAGCATGATATCAGCCGCAGCCATGAGGTCATTATTCAGATAGCTCTGATCGGTTGTACTAACCAAGCCATCCTGACCATCACGCATTTGATACCGTAGACGATCGGACAACGTCAGATAAACACGTTCAGAGACAGCATGATTAAACCGACCGTATGCATTTTGATAACTGACCCCTTTAGGATCACCATCAAATCGATAACGCACTTCCGGCTGATAAGAGAAAACAGCATCACTTCGCCCAGAAAAATTCACGGTACCGGAAATATTAACCATTTCCATAATCTCTGCCGTGTCCTGTGCATTACCAGTCTGGTAAATATTATCATCATAACCGACACGCACAAGATTCAGAATCCGAACATCACTCTCCTGCTCAGCGAAAGCGGACAGAGAGACCATAGCCGCGACTGCAGACAAACAAACCGTTTTTTTACTCATACTTAACTCCCTTTAATGAGTTTTTTTTTGCAACCCTAAGAAACCCTGAAGATTACCCATTACTCCGGCGTAGCATCGCTGTCGCCAAATACACTTCCGCTCCCGAATGAAGACGCATTCCAGAAATTCCCGAAAGCCTGTTCGTAGAAACTACGAAGTCCCTGCGACTGCCACGGAACATCATTAATATTCGGAGGATTGCCAGCAGTTTTACCTGAAGCCTTCGCCTGCCCCTGCTCCGCACGCATTTTTTCAGCCAGCCCTTCAGGAATCTTACCGGACATAGCCCCTGACAGCAACAGCAGCGCATCCTTCATGTTCTCTTCAGCACTCGCGGCCGACTCTGCATCACCATTCTTAACCGCAAGCTCAATCGCAGCATATGCTTTACGAGCAGCAGCACAGACAACATCAATTGCATCCGAACTCTTCTTCGCGGCGGCCAACTGATCCACATCACCCTTCAAACCGGCGGCAGCTATCATAGCTTTCGCCGCCACAGACTTTGCTTCAATTTCCGCAAGAAGCCCTGCCGCCGATGCAAGATCCGCAACCGATGAAGAAACCACAGCCAGAGAGAAAACTCCTGCTACAATACTGCTTTTCAAAAATTTACTTTTAGTCATGATCGTCTCCTTTATTTAGAATACTTCTCAGATATAACTTCCTTAACCTTGTCATAGTAAAACTGCACCTGCGAAGACCCCGCAAGAGCATCCTGCATAGCATCACGAAGCAAATCCAGAGATTCTACCTTCTCTCTAGCAACGGCTTCAACATAGGCAAGACCAATCTGAACCACACTGGCTCCGGAAATCGCTACATCAGCATTAACCCTGGCAAGAAGAGCATAATCCGCAGCCAAAGACGCGTTGCCGGCAGAAGCGACCTTCCCGGCACTTTCCTTTGCACCATTAAGAGACTCGACAGCATGCTTCCAGCTCGCAGCCGCAACCTGCAGCATCTGAGTAACCTCGGGCATATAGGCAGAATCTTCAGGAATCAAAGCAACCAGCTCTTTACCCTTGGCAATTGCATCACGAGCTCCAGAGATCGCCTTCTCTGCGGATGCAATCTTGGCCGACACATCGCTTGACATCGCTGATTGCGCAACGGCGTTGTCGATCATACCGACAAAAGACAACCCACAAGCAATCAATGCAACAAACCAACCACGTCTTTTCATACCTCAACCCTTCGTTTAATTTGATTCAGAAAAGCACAATACACTTTGATGCGCAAGTTAATCTAACGAGATAAATCACGAAGAAAAACAACTGTCAACACCAGTTTTTCATAACCCTGTGCATACTGTACATCATTCAATATACAGAACTCTTCCCAAGAAGCAACACCAGAAGGCAATTTAACCTTCCCCGCTTCAAATTGAGCCTCGCCGGAAAAAAGAAGATTTAACTGCCCCATCACCTTAGCACAATCTACTCTGCTGAATTCAGACCCATTCAGAACTTCCAGCAAACCGAAATAAACCCCATGCTGATTTAGAAAAGCTACACACTCGTTCAGAGAAGCACCTTCACTTATATAGCGCTCAAATAAGCCTGAATATTTTGCAATCACCATAACAGCATCCGCATGGGTAGGCAAAGAGTCGCCTTCTTCTGAAGAAGCAAACGCCACCACCGCCCCGAGCAGAGGAAACAAAAACAAACACAGCGCAAAAACCCCGGACTTTGCAAAATACAACACGGCACCCCCCAGTCAGACATCTATCCATACTTAATACCGAAACAATGAAGTTCTGCTGTACGCTTCTGTCATTATTTAACATGATAACAACATGAATTCTAACTCTTTTACCTTTAATCTTACGGCCGCACAACAGGCGGACACTTTTCAACTTCTGAAACAGCTCAAATATATTCCCGAAAGCGTACCTCATACAAAAATAGCTGTCTCCATTCCTGATTGCAGAATCAACCTTTACAATAGCGGCAAATTAGTTGTGCAGGGGAAAGGAGCAAAAGACTGGGTAACATTTACCCTTGAACCCGAAATCCTAAAAGAAGTATCGCTCGGATACGAAGAACTGAACGATCCCGAGGCATTTCAACCACACATGGGCATCGATGAGAGCGGCAAAGGCGACTTCTTTGGACCGCTGGTTATCGCTTCCGCGTATGTCAACGAGGAACTCGTCACCAAACTGCGAGAAATGGGCGTCCGAGACAGCAAAAAGATCTCTTCAGACAAAGTCGCCCTGTCCATGGCACGAGATATCAGAAAACTTCTTGGTGATCGTTGCGCACTCGTCACCATTGGCCCTCGCTCCTATAACCGGATGTATTCAAAAATCAGGAATGTAAACAAAATGCTGGCATGGGGACATGCCCGAGCCATCGAAAACCTGCTTGAAAAAGTTCCGGATTGCCCAAGAGCGCTCTCCGACAAATTCGGACCCACCCATCAGATTGAAAGAGCCCTGCTGGAAAAAGGAAAAAAAATAAGACTGGACCAACGCATAAAAGCCGAGTCAGACCCCGCCGTGGCAGCGGCATCCATTCTTGCCCGTGCGGGATTTGTTTACGCCCTTCAAAAAATGGGAAAGGAACATAACACCCTGATCCCGAAAGGTGCGTCCGATAAAGTACGCAGAGAAGCAGAAAAAATGATAGCAGAGCACGGCCCCGGCATATTACTGAACCTAGCGAAGTGTCATTTCCAGACCACCGACAAGGTTTTGGCTGAAGTTGGATACTCCCGAAAGGACCTCCCACCGACCAACTAAGCACTCCCTGATGCTCCGACCGGCTCTAAAAAAATAAAAGTTAGCCTTGCGCAGGAAGGCAGGGTTTGTTTAAAAACCACGCTCCCAATTGAACACGAGGATTTTTGCCATGAAAAAAGATATTCATCCCAACTATAACGAAGCAGTTATTCGCTGCGCCTGCGGAAACGAGATCCAGACTCGTTCGACCGTTAAGGAAATGCACGTGAACACCTGCTCAAGCTGTCATCCGTTCTTCACCGGACAGGCCAAATTCATCGACACTGAAGGTCGTGTGGATCGCTTCAAGAAGCGTTTCGCTGAAGGCATGTACTAATCATTGCTGTTGTAGAATGGCCGAACCCGCGAAAGCCGGTTCGGCCTTTTTGTATCCACACCCCACCCCAGACATCCCATGATTGACCATTCCTATTTAGAACATCTCAAAGAACAGGTCACCGCACTCGAAAGCCGCATGTCCCTGCCGGAAGTATCTTCCGACCCGAAAAAAATGCAGGAATGCATGCGGGAATATGCACACAAGAAAAAACTTGCAGACTGTGCGGGAAAAGTTTTGTTCCTTACGGATGCAAAAGAGGAAAGTGAAGCAATCCTGTCAGATATAACTTCTGACGAAGAACTGAGAGAAATGGCGGAAATGGAACTGGCCGACATCAGCGAACAGCTGCCTGAGGCGGAACGGGAACTGATGATTGCACTGATCCCTCCGGACCCCACGGACAGTCGCAATGTGATCATGGAAATCCGGGCAGGAACCGGAGGCGATGAAGCCGGCATTTTCTCAGGCGACCTGCACCGAATGTATACACGCTACTTTGATGCGAAGGGATGGAAACATTCTGTACTCGACGTCAGCCCTTCCGAAGCAGGCGGTTACAAGGAAATCTCTTTCTCGGTCGAAGGCGAAAACGTGTATAAAACCCTCAAACACGAGGGAGGAACGCATCGCGTACAACGGGTCCCGAGCACGGAAACCCAAGGCCGTGTCCACACATCAGCGGCAACCGTTGCTGTTCTGGCAGAAGCTGAAGAGGTGGATATTGAAGTTCGAGCTGAAGACCTCCGTATTGACACCTACCGGGCATCCGGCGCCGGGGGCCAGCACGTGAACACCACGGACTCGGCGATCCGCATCACGCACATACCAACCGGCGTCGTCGTTCAGTGCCAGGACGAACGCTCTCAGCACAAAAACAAAGCCGCCGCCATGAAAATGTTGCGAGCGAAGCTGTTTGATGAAGAACAGAGAAAAAAAGCGGAAGCCGAGGCTTCCGAGCGAAAATCCATGGTAGGCACCGGAGACCGGTCGGAAAAAATCAGGACTTATAACTTTCCGCAAAACCGCATGACGGATCATCGCATAAACCTGACTCTTTACAAGCTGGATCGGGTTATGGAAGGAGATCTGGAAGAAATCCTTACCGCCCTTTATGAGCACGATGTTGAACTGCGTATCAAGCAACAACTAAAAAGCTGATCAACGCTGGCACTTCCTCCGCCCCCGCTTTCACCCCATAAAAATAAAGAGATCATCCTGCTCTTCTCATTCTGGGTATGACGCGTATATTCCAACACATACAGCGATAGAGAGGCGGTTTAACCACGCATGAACTCAACGTCAACAAGCTATGATTTTCTGGTAATCGGCAGTGGTCTGGCCGGGCTGACAGCAGCAATAGAACTGTCTCGACACGGATCCGTGCTCGTTGCAAGCAAAGAGCAGGCGTCAGAGTGTAACAGTTTTTATGCTCAGGGCGGAATTGCCTGCGTAATTGATCCGGAAGACTCCATAGAGGCACATCTCGAAGATACCCTGCAAACCGGTCAGGGACTAGTGGATCAGAATGTAGCCCGCAAGATTATAGCGGCAGGTAAAGACAGGATCTGTGATCTTGAAGAATTGGGAATCGAATTCGATCACCGAAGGCGTAAGGGATACGAAAATGAATATGATCTAGGCAAGGAAGGCGGACATTCCCATCGACGGGTATTGCATGCCGGAGATATTACCGGACAATCCATGATGCAAACACTTCTTTCTCTGGTCCGTAAAAATGAGCACATCTGTATTCGTGAAAACCTGATGGCGATTGATCTCGTTACCACAGGATGGATTGGTCATCCGGGGCCAAACCGATGCGCCGGCGCTTATTTTATCGACAAAACGAGCAACAGGATTTTTCCAGTTCACGCATCGTGCACAGTGCTCGCCACCGGAGGACTGGGAAAGGTTTATCCATACACGTCCAATCCGGACCTAGCAACGGGCGACGGAGTCGCCATGGCCTGGCGTGCCGGACTACCGATCCGCAACATGGAGTTTGTCCAGTTTCACCCGACATGCCTTTACCACCCGCAGGCGAAATCATTCCTCATATCCGAAGCCGTTCGCGGAGAAGGTGCCGTTCTGAAGGATATCCGAGGCTATGCCTTTATGGCTGAATTTGATGAACGAGGGTCACTGGCAACCCGGGATATTACCGCCCGGGCGATCGATTTTATGATGAAAAAACATGGTGACCCCTATGTTTATCTCGATATTACGCACCGGTCCGAATCTTTTTTAAGAGAACGATTCCCCAACCTCTACGCCGCCTGCCTTCATTATGGAATCAACATGGCCAGAGATCCTATCCCGGTTGTTCCTGCAGCTCACTATTCCTGCGGCGGCGTTGTTGCGGAAGTCGACGGAACAACCAGCCTGCCCGGTTTGTATGCCTGCGGCGAAGTGGCAAGCACAGGGCTTCATGGCGCAAACCGCCTTGCCAGCAACTCGTTGCTTGAAGCTCTGGTCTGCGGCCACGAAACCGCAGTGGAAATTAGCGGTGTTTGGAAAAATTTCAGGGAGGAGGTTACGATTCCTCCGTGGAAATGCGGCGAAGCCGTCTCATCTGACGAGGCGGTGGTTGTTGAGCATAACTGGAATGAAGTGCGAACAGCTATGTGGGATTATGTCGGGATTGTCCGCACCGAACGACGACTGGCCCGAGCCCGCGCTCGCATTCGAAACCTCCGGCAGGAAATCAACGAGTATTACGGGGACTATCTGGTCACCTCGGACCTTCTTGAACTGCGAAATATTGCCGATGTCGCCGAACTGATTATCCGCTCAGCCGAACAGCGTAAAGAGAGCCGTGGGCTGCACTATATGGCCGACCACATAGAACAGACGGATGCGCCGGCGCATACCATTATTCACGACAAGCCCGGTGGTCCCCTGACCTGATCCCTCCCCGACTCCGAAAGGAACGTTGGAAATAGCGCACACCTTACGAACGAACAGCGTCGTTCAGCGTACCGCATCGCGGACATCGGTCCATTGGACGACTGCGGGCGATCGCATAGACATGCCCGCAGTGTGCACACTCATAGATGCTGTCCTGCGATCGCAGCGGCCTGTGCAGGGAACGCACACTATAGTAGGCCGCAAGAAAAGCCGTCATCAAAAGCGGCAGGCTCACGAAAAGCACGATGATGCCGGAGAAAGAGAGTGTTATCATGGCGCCCCCCCCGCTTCTTCCTGGTCAGATGCGTAGATTTCTATCCTGCTTTCAAGTGCGTTTCCCGGCTTGAAACGAAGCTGATAGAGCATACTGACCAGTTGTTGATTGAGCGTTTTAGAACTTAGCGGTTGCTGCACAAACACATGCTCCACCACGCCGAATTCAGAAACATTCAGTACGGCCTCTATGACCTTATCAGCATCGGTGGACTGACCAAGTCCCTCAGGAAGAACGATTTCACCGATCATTCGGTCGCGCAGTGCCGGATCCAGAACCACGCGACGCCCCGGAGCAATTCCCGACAAGGCTCCTCGATCATCCTCGGGAATCTCCAATCGTTTTTTTGAGGGAGAGATCATTAATGACTCCGGCGCACCGAAATCGAGATTCTTCCACTGCTGGAGATCGACGGAAAGAAACTGCTCCGTCTCACTCTTCGGGGGCACGGTTGTTTTGCTGGTTTTCACATCATGATCAAGCAGCTCGGCACTGAAGCCCGAAGCGGAAGGCAGAGAAAAGAGAACCGGCGACCAAACAACCCGGGCATCCGTTTCGTTCGCGGAAGTAAGTTCTCCTCCGACCATAAAGCGCGTGACAGGAGGAACCGGCAGTCCATTGACCGGCGCAGAATCAACCGGCTTAACCACCAGAAGAAACAGCAGGTGCAATGCAACACCGACTCCGGCAATAATTCCGATCCCCATCCGGGAATGATTCATGGACTGGTCTCCTCAACGCCGGCAATTCGCGTAGCAATGGAAACCTCCTGCACGCCTGCCCCCATAGCTGCGTTCCAAGCCTCGACAATACGCCCGAGATCGACGTCCCTGTCGGCCTCAATAATCAGCGGAATTCCCGGATTCCTGGCCGCTTCTTCCATGAGCGCGTCCGGAAGTCGCCCGGAATCCAGCCGCTCATCGTTAAAATAAAACCATCCTCCACGAGTGATCGACAAAACCATGGAGCTGAACCGGGCACCGCCGGAAAATGTGGATATCGGCAGATCAACCTGAATACCGGGCTGTAGAACAAAGGGCGAAACCGCGAGGAAAAATGCAAGCATCAGCAACGCCGCATCGCAGAATGCCGTCGCAATTGTAAACACGCCGGCGCGCTGCCGCGTCGGCTTAAACTGACGCAGCGCCTTACTCTGTTTATGGGGATCAAACGGTTTCATCGCCAAATTCTCCGACCGGCACGCGGTCATACGCGAGAAAACGATATATTTCCTCTGCGGCATAATCCATGTTCAGTGTGATCCGTTCCACGCGACTGAGCAGGAAGTTATATCCGGCAAAAGACGGAATCGAAACACAAAGACCCACGGCACTGGTCACCAGCGCCTGCCATATCCCGCCGGAAAGAGCACCGATCTCAATCAGCGGAGCCCCCTGCTCCATCGTCATAAAAACCTGCACCAGACCGACAATCGTGCCCAGCAAACCTAGAAGAGGCGTGATCTGGGCAATGGTCAACAAACCGCCAAGATTCTTTTCCAATCGGGGAATCTCTGCCAGTCCGGCCTTTGAAATCGTCTGTTTGAGCTCGTCCCTCGGTTCGTCGGAATGGAGCAGCGCCGTCCGCACAATGTGCGCAACGGGCCCCGGCGTTTGATCGCAGATAGAAACCGCTTCTGCCACATTACCGCGATTGACCAGCGTATAAATTCCACTCAGGAAATCCTCCTGCTTGATCTGAGCACGGTGCAGATGAAAGACCCGTTCAAGAAACATCACCGACGCCGCTATGCTGCAGATCATGATCGGCCACATGATCAGGCCGCCCTTAATCATTAGTTCCCACATATCAAAACTCTCCGTCTTTCTATTCCGATTCCCGGGCCTGTTCAAAGAGCAACCAATTGGCCGTCCGGATCTTTTCCATTTTCTTTCTGGCTTCATCGGCAGCTGGAACAGCCGCCTCCACCACCCGCTCATAAACCTGAACCGCGTCCACCCAGGACTGTTCATTCTCCTTGAGAGCAGCTGCCCCGAAGGAGGCCCGCGTAAACCACATTACGCTGCGCGGTGAACGCTCTGTCGCAGGGAAGGAATAGACCACGTTCATATAGCGGCTGAAGGCTTTGTCAAACATCCCCTGCTTTTCGAGACATCGACCGATTTTATATTCAGCCTGCAGTTTCAGCGGCGCCGGCGCAACAGGACGGTCCAGAATCGCCTGATACGAAGCCATCGCTTCTTCGTAGCGGACAGGATTCTCCGCTCCCAGCGAAAACTGACAGTCCCCTTTGCGTCCCCAAGCAGCATTCACAAGATCGCTCTCCGGATAATTCTTAATGACCTCTTCGAAGGCAAGAATGGCTCGGGAAAACTCGCCGATCATGGTCAGCGCATCGCCTTGGGCAAATCGGATCTGCGGCAGGATATCCGATTCAGGATAGCTTTTGGCTACCTCACTGTAACGCTCGATCGCGCCGCGGTAATCCGACTCGGCAGCCGCCGCACGCCCCGCCCAGTAAAGAGCTCTCGGCGCAAGCGGGTGCGAGGAAAATTCTTTGGCAACCTGAAGAAACAGCGGCATCGCGGCGTCATAATCACCCTGATTATAATAGTGCTCAGCCAGCCAGAATACCACTTCCGGCGTCCATGCAGACGTCGGATACTCCTTAACAAATTGCTGACAGGTCTGAATTGCCTCATCAATCTGACCGCGAGCATAAAGACAGAACCCCCTCATGTAGTAAGCCTGCGGCGCATATTCACTTTCCGGATGATTCTCCACCTCAAAATTAAACACTTCCTGCGCTTCCTCGTAGCGACCAAGCTGATAAAGCACCAAGCCCCGCTGATGCTGGGCGGTCACCGCGTCCGCACTGTTTGTGTACGTCTGGCTGATCTGCGTATATTTTTTCAACGCCGCCTCCCACTGGCCGCTGGCGCGAAGGATATGGGCGGAGCGCATCGCGGCCCGCTCGGCAAACGGACTGTTCGCATGGCTGGCCTCCACGATATCGAAGGTCGCCAGCGCCTCCGTGCGACGACCGATGCGAGCCAGCACAAGGCCCAACTGATAGAGCACGTTCGGCATGTTTTCATTTCCTGAATAATCCAGAATAAAACTCCGGTACCGCTTTTCCGCCTCCTCAAATCGTCCGCACTGGTAGTAGGAATCACCGGCTTTGATCACGGCGGCGGCTTTCTCGCTATTACTGGAATAGGCCTTGGCCGCTTTGTCGAAAAGCACTGCCGCTTCTGCGTAACGGGCCAGTCCCCACAAAGCAATCCCCTTACCCATGTAAGCCTCCGCCAGTCCCTCTGAATCATCGGAAACATCCAGATAAACCTGATAGGCATCCACCGCGTCAGCAAAACGTTCCCCCTTAAGCAAAGCACCTGCTTTCTCTAGCTGAAGCTCTGCAGCCACGCGTTCGTCCGGCGCTTCCGTACGACACTCCTCCAACAGCTTCAATGCAGCGGCAACATCACCGCCGCTTAAAATCTTCTGAGCCAGAGCCAGTTTCAGGGAAACCCGCAGCCGGGCATCAGGGGAGAGAGCAATTCCTTTTCTAAGAGCCGCAACCGCTTCGTCATCCCGGCCGGCATGCTCTTCCAATGCCGAAAGCTCAATACACGCATCGATGCGGCTGGCAAGCCGGACCATATCATCATCCACCAATACCATCAGCATTTCGCGGGCGGCATCAACGTCCTCATCGCTCCCCGTCGTATAAAGCAGATGGGCCAGCCTGAGCTGGGCAAGACGGGCCCCGGGCTCTTCAGGATCCTTCAGGAGCACCTCATAAAGCGCCTTTGCATCAGCATATCGTTCCTGCGCCAGATAGACATCCGCAAGATCGAGCATATTGTCATTAATGCCCGGACCCGTTGGATAGAGCGAAGCAAATAGCTTATAGGAGGCCGCCGCATCGTTCAGCTTCCCGGAGAGTTCCTGCAATCGCCCTTTGAGGCGCAGGGCTGCCGGTGCGTAGAGGGTCCCCTTGAGCCCCTCCTCTCCCGATTCAATTGTTGCCAGAGCTTCATCATAACGGCGCAGCTCAAAATAGGCCCTCGCACGCCAGTAAGCCACTCCCGGGCCGTTTCCTTCGCTCATTAAAAGCTGAAGCATCTCCGAAAAGCGTTTCTGGCCCCATAGTGCGTGCGCCATCAACAGGGCTGCATCCCGACGTTCCTCTTCCGAAGGGCCGGACAGCAGCACACCGCGCGCCTGCTGCTCCGCAAGAACATAAAAACCATCGTCCAGCGACGACTGGATTACAGGGAAACGCTCGCTTGAGGGATTTCCAAGCACTTCCTGTGCACCGGACTCGACCAAAGGAAGCAAAGCAAAAAACAACAGAATGGCTGAAAGATAGTGACGCATTTAAATACCAGATAAACGACGCATATTATTTCCATAACCCGGCAAATATAAAGCATTTTTTCCCGGGGCTTGAATGCCCCCGCAATCTTACGGAGTCCGCGTGATCGGCAGATTTCAGCCTTATAAGAGGCGCAATGACGATTGCACCTCCATGAAGGACTGCCTACCTGGCCGGTTGGAGACAATACCCGCACGGTTTTGACGTCGATCGTTTCTAGCCCGGATGTTGCATGAGTAGTTCTTTTTGAACGCAAAGAAACGGTGTTAAACGACAACCAAAAAATCAGGATTTTTAACGGCTGAGTTCGCAGCAACAATTAATTTCCGCATTACGGCGGTCAAGGCGACTTTTTTAAGACGATGGTTATCTTCAACCAAACGAGTATAGAACTCCTTCATTGCGGGGTTGTGCTGGATTGCACAGCCCGCTGCCATATAGAGGCAGGCTCGAAGTCGCTTGCGACCCCCATGGATGTGGCTCCGCTATCCCGGTTATAGGGGGCCAGGCCGGCCAGCGCCGCGATTTCCTGACAGGAAAGCGTTCCGATTTCCGGAATATGTGCAAGCAGGGTTGCGGCGCAGATTTTCCCCAGCCCCTTTATACGTTGGATTCGCCGGTTTTTTTCTTTCATTGGCGCGTTGGTACTGATCGTCTCCGCGATCTTCTTCTCAAGCATCTTGAGCTCCTTCTCGATCCAGTTAAGGTGCTTTTTCACCATTGCAAGGAACGATGGATCGGCGGCGGTTTCAAGCCGGCTCGTTTCGGCGGTGCGCATTTCATTGAGCTGCTGGCGCCGGTCAACTAATGCACACAAAAGCCGCTGTTCCTTGATCCGGGTCTCCATGTCGCTACGGGCACAGTACCCGTGGTCGTAGAGATCCTGAGGATCGCCGTCGAGCGAGGTGACGATAAAACGCGGGTTGCTGCCGCGCGAACTGTGTTCGGCTTTTATGATGACTCGTCGTTCCCGATCCCATGTTCCGGCCGCGTAGCTGAACGCGATGAAGAGCCTCTGCTTCTTTCCGGTTTCACTGAAGAGTGCTTCAGCCGCTTCCATAAGCGCAGCGCCCATGGCCTTGAGTCTTTTGTTTTTGGCCAACCCAAGCTGCCGGTCCGCCTGTTTGAGCAGCATGACGCCTTCCAAAGAAGAGATGTTTCCGCCGGAAAGTCGGCGTTAACCTTTCTTGATTTACAGGAAGGGAAAGCGTACGAGGTTTGTTTACATTTCGTCATGGCGTCTTTCTCTGCGGGAAGAGACTGCACTTTAGCAGGTAACAACGGAAACGCTTCTTTATTGGTGAATATATTCGGGCTAGAACGGCTACGTTTCCTCCGTTTTCACCATGGGAAGGCAAAAGGCGGCATCAGGATCGAAAAAAACGAAAACTCATCGCTGGTACCAGGGTTTAAACGAACCCTGCTTCAGGTCAACCCCGTCGAGCAGCAGGGCCAATGCTTCGGGAGCAAGCTCAAGCTTCCCTTTCGCCCCGACGCCCTTCGGCCAGGTAAAGCATCCCTGTTCGAGTCGTTTGATCGCCACCCACATGCCTGTGCCGTCCCAGAACAGC
>JAFGVP010000176.1 GCA_016937945.1 Pontiellaceae bacterium
GGCGCGATCGCCGGAACCTGCGCTGTTCCCGATAGCGCCGGGCCCCAGAACTGGTCTTCGGCCGTTTGTGATGTTAGTGGAGCCTCGGGCGTACACGACCTCTATCTAAAGTTTAATGGCGGTTCCGGAGACGCATTGTTTAACGTTGATTGGTGGCAGTTTAACCTGGATGACATTCCTGGCCCTACCACCAACGCGCCGCCGGAACCGACGCACCTCTACCGTTTTAATGAGTCCGGCGGCACCACACTCATCGATGAAATCGGAGGGGCCAACGGTACGCTGCCCGCCGGCGGTATCCTATCGGGTGAAACCCTTTCGCTATCGGGGTCCGGGCAATACGCGGAACTGCCCGACGGGATCGTAAGTTCAATGTCCGAGTGCACCATTGCCACGTGGGTTAAACTGGATGCTGTATCGGACTGGGTGCGGGTATTCGATTTTGGCTCAGGTACGGGGAACTACATGTTCCTGACGCCAGATTATTATGGCGACACACTGCGTTTTGCCATTACCAGTGGTAGCGGCGAACAGGTCGTCAACGGCACCTCGATTCTGGCTCCGGGGGGGTGGACGCATGTGGCTGTGACGCTGGATGGTGCAACCGGAACCCTGTATGTGAACGGGAGCGCCGTCGGCAGCGACCCGGTTTCGCTGACCCCAGCCGATCTGGGCAGTACGACACAAAACTGGATCGGTCGTTCGCAGTATAGCAACGATGGCTATCTGGACGGCCACTTCGATGAGTTCCGCATCTACGATTCGGCGCTGTCCGGTCCGGAAATTGCACAACTCTATACGAGCTCATTGTCCAACGGTCTGCCGCCGGAAACCACGACCATTGACACGTCCACCACCTATCAGGAAATTGAAGGCATCGGCGGAGCGGTCTGCTTCTATAACGGCTGGTTCCCGGCGCATCCAAACTGGCAGCAGATCGCCGATGAAGCCTTTGCCGGGCTGAATATATCGATGCTCCGGATTGGTAACTGGTGGCGCGGTACTGACGGTGAGGATACGGCCACCTACCAAATCGTGGGAGAAGCGCAACGCCAGTTAGGTGATTCCCTGCCGATCCTGATGAGCTCCTGGTCGCCGCCTGCCTATCTGAAGAGCAATGGCGAACAAGCCAATGGCGGAACGCTGATTCAGGTGGACGGCCAGTATGCCTATGATCAGTTTGCAGACTTCTGGTATGAATCGCTGCAGGACTATGCCGCACACGGTATTGTTCCGAAGTGGGTCAGCATACAGAATGAGCCGGACTGGACCGCAGACTATGAGTCCTGCCGCTTCAATCCGACTGAAGCATCCTGGAACGGGGCGAGCTACGCAAGCTATGCCCTGGCCCTGTCGGCCGTGTATCAGAATCTGCAGACCAACATGGAATCTCCCCCGAAACTGCTTGGGCCCGGGTGTATCGGCCTCTACGGCAATGCGGGGGCCTACCGGGATTATGTGTCCGCAATGAACCCGAACCATTATTACGGGACCGCCCATCATCTGTACGGCGGCAGCACGGACGGGACGCCGGACGGATACATTCCGGCGTTCGAAACCATTGCTTCTATCCGACCGGAAAAACCGCGGTTCATGACCGAGTTCGGGGATATCACAGGTATGATCGAGTGTGCCAATCTCATTCATAATTCCATGGTGGTCGAGGGGGTAAGCGGATACAACCAATGGAGCCTGATGTGGCCCGGTGAAATCGGACTGGTTGAGATCGAGAATCCCTGGGACCGGGCCAACTGGAGCAATCCCAACGGGTATTGGCTCAATCCGGCCTATTGGTCGATGAAGCACTTTTCCTACTACATCCGCCCCGGATATACCCGTGTGCAGGCCGACTCCAGTAACGCGGACATTCTTGCTTCGGCCTATCTTTCGCCGGATGGCAACCGGTTGGTTGCCGTGTATATCAACCGCAACACAGATATGCCGGTTTCTGTCTCGCTGGATACCGGGAATTTCAGCTATGGGCTTTCAAGCATGTACCAGTCGACCGGGCTTAATCATTTTGAGGAACTTGGGGAAGTGCCGGACAGTGAGTTGATGCTGCCGGCGGCTTCGCTTACTACGTTGGTGCTGGATAGGGATGTGACGGTTGGGCCGGCTTCAAACCCGTCGCCTGCAACCGCTGACGATGCTGTTGCGCTGAACACCACGTTGACCTGGACCCCGGGTTCGAATGCCGTAGACTTTGCGGTATATCTGGGTACGGACTCGAATGCCGTGGCGACGGCCACGACCGGTTCGCCCGAATATCAGGGATCGGTTTCAACGAATGGTTTCGAGGCTTCGCTCCAGCCGGAGACGACGTATTACTGGCGCGTTGATGGCATCTCTTATTCAAGTGTGGGCGAAGGGCCGGTCTGGTCTTTCCAGACCGAGAGTGCCGTGCTGCCCGAGCCATGGATGACGCAGGATGTCGGTTCAGGACAGGCTGGAAATGCATACTTCAGTGGCGAGACCTTCTTGATCGAGGGATCGGGAGCGGATATCTGGAATTCGACGGACGGGTTCCGCTATGTCTACATGCCGCTGAGCGGTGATTGTTCGCTGGTGGCGCGCGTCACCGGTGTGGAGAATACCGATCCTTGGGCCAAGGGCGGCATCATGATCCGCAAGAGCCTCGCAGCGAACGCCGCCAATGCATTTGTATGTGTGACCCCGGGCAACGGCTTGTCCTTCCAGTGGCGATCAAGTGACGGGGGAACAACCAGTTACAGCAATGCAGGCGGAGTTAGTGCTCCGCATTGGGTCAAGCTGGAGCGGCATGGAAACGCCTTTACAGCATATCGTTCTACAGATGGAACGACCTGGACACAGCAGGGAACAGCGCAGACCATCAGTATGGGAAGCACGGTGTATATCGGCCTGGCGGTCACCGCCCACAACAGCTCGCTGTTGTGTTCGGCATCGTTCGATAATGTCTCCGGCTTCCTGACGGCTCCCGCCGCGCCGGCCGGCCTTGAGGCGACTGCGATATCGGCCTCCCGGATCGACCTATCCTGGACCGCATCTGCGGATGCAGACAGCTACAATGTGAAGCGATCAAGCACCAGCGGGTCGCCCTATGACGTGATCGCCACCAATATTGCCGGAACCAGCTACAGTGACACGGCCGGCCTGGTTGCCGGAATACCGTACTATTATGTTGTCAGTGCCTCCGGTATCGGTGGAGATGGACAGGATTCGATGGAAACCAGTGCGGTTCCGTCGGAACCGCTTTCCGTGGAGGAATTCATTCTGTATCCTGTTGTGATCGATGGCTCTGCCCTGAACCTGACCATTTCGAATTCGATACCCGGTCACACCTACACCCTGATGGGGAAGGAACTGCTGACCGACCCGGATTGGTTCGAGACAGCGCCGGTTATGGGAACCGGAACCAATATTCTCTACAGCTATCCGCTGGACGGATTCCCCTACACGTTCTTCTTCAAGGTGGATGTTCTACGGCAGTGATTGAGATACCTAAAACAGGAGTTATAAACATGAAAACAGGTCGGATAATTCCCGCAGTAGCGGGGGTGTTTCTATTGATCTCCGGCGCATTCGCGCAGGATGCTGATTTCTACATATTCCTATGCTTTGGCCAGTCGAACATGGAGGGTTATCCGGGGATTGAGGAGCAGGATGTCGGACCGGTTGATAAACGGTTCCAAATGATGGCGGCGGTTGATTTTCCGGAACAGGGACGCGATATGGGTAAATGGTATACGGCGGAGCCTCCGCTGTGCCGCCCCGGAGACGGACTGTGCCCGGCTGACTATTTCGGACGAACCCTCGTGGCCGGGCTGCCGAAAAATATCAAAGTAGGCATCATCAATGTCTCCGTCGGCGGCTGCAGAATCGAGCTGTTTGAAAAGGATTCCTACCAGTCGTATGTCGATACGTCGCCGGACTGGTTGAAGAACACCGTGAAGGCCTATGACGGCAATCCCTACCAGCGCTTGGTGGACATGGCGAAGCTGGCAAAGAAGGACGGCGTGATCAAGGGCATCCTGCTGCATCAGGGGGAGTCCAACAATGGTGACCGGGAGTGGCCGAATAAGGTCAATGGCATTTACAAGAACCTGCTCAAGGATCTGAACCTGAAGGCTGGGAACGTGCCGTTGCTCGTCGGTGAAATGGTGAACGAAGATCAGGGCGGGGCCTGTGCCTACATGAATACCATCATCGCTGAGCTGCCGGACACCATTTCCACGGCACACGTGATTTCATCAAAAGGCTGCCCGGTGCATGAGGACAAACTGCACTTTACGGCGGAGGGATACCGCATGCTGGGAACGCGCTATGCGGAAACCATGCTTGAGTTGCTGAAGAAACGCAAATAGGCCGTCGTAGGAAACGGGAAATATCATGAAACGGAATTTAATTATCTCTATGCTGACCATGTCCTGCGCAGCGTTGGCCGTGGGGGAACAGCCTTCGACCGTTACGGTTGAGGGCGGCAGGGTTTGTGGAACGGTCCAAAATGAACTGACAGTTTTTCGAGGCATCCCGTTTGCGGCGCCGCCGGTCGGAGATCTTCGTTGGTGCCCGCCCCGGCCGGTGAAGCCATGGGACGGGGTATTACAGGCCGATGCTTTTGCGCCGGCCCCGATTCAGGGCGGACGAAGTGATGCGGGGGTAAGCGAAGATTGTCTTTATCTCAACGTGTGGACACCTGCAAAATCCGCAAACGAAAAGCTTCCCGTGCTTGTCTGGATTCACGGCGGTGCTTTCAGCATGGGATCGTCCGCATGCAGCGGTGGACATCTCGCGAAAAAGGGCGTCGTCCTGGTGAGCATCGGATACCGCGTGGGGGAGCTGGGCTTTCTTGCCCATCCCGAGCTCAGTGCCGAGAGCCCGAACCATGTTTCCGGAAACTATGGATTGCTCGACCAGATTGCCGGACTCCAGTGGATTCAAAAGAACATTGCCTCGTTTGGCGGGGATCCAGCAAAGGTTACGATTTTCGGCGAATCCGCCGGCGGCATTGCGGTAAGTATGCTGTGCGCTTCGCCGCAGGCCAAGGGATTGTTCCAAGGGGCCATCTCGCAGAGCGGCGGTTCCTTTGGTCCGCCGCGGCGCACCCGCAGCTTTCCGGGGGAAAACATGAAGCGGCTGGAAGATGCCGAGCGCGATGGCCTGTCCTATCAGGAACGACTCGGGGTCTCCTCGCTTGCGGAAATGCGGAAGCTGCCGCCCGAAAAGATCGTAAGTCGCGGCTATGATACTTCGTGGCCGGTGATCGACGGCTGGGTCATTACCGACGATCAGTACAAGCTGTACACGGCGGGCAAATACAACGATGTCGATATTCTGGTGGGCTACAATTCCGATGAGGGGCTGAGTTTCTGGCCACCCAGAACGGCCGAGCAATACATTGCCGGCGTAAAGGATCGTTACGGTCCATTTGCGGACAAGCTGATCGCGGCTTATCCGGCCGGCGATGGTTCCGGCACACAGCCAAAGAGCACGCGCGATCTTATGCGCGATGCCGTTTTCGGCTGGCATACGTGGTCGTGGGCGCGACTTCAGGCGAAGACCGGGCAATCCAAGGTCTACCTCTATTATTTTGACCAGCACCCCGACTATCCGAAAGATTCCCCGCAGGCGGGGCAAGGTTCTCCGCATGGCATGGATGTAGCCTATGTGTTTCAGGATCTCAATCCGTCGGATCCGCGAACCACAAAGTCCGATCTGGCCATCTCTGACGCGATGGCCACGTACTGGACCAACTTTGCCAAGCATGGCGATCCCAATGGCAAGGATCTTCCCCGGTGGCCGCAATTCAGCGATGAAAACCCGAACGTGATGGTGTTTTCCCAGACACCGCATGCGGTGAAATCGGTGCCGGATATTGAATCGCTCAAGGTGCTGGATAACTATTTTTCCTGGCGGCGCACACCCGAAGGCGAAACATGGGGAAAATAAATGTCAGGTACGAATCATAAACAGGATGAGGTTGTTATGAAGTTATTCCGTAATCTCGGGCTGTCGGTGGCCGGTATGCTGGCCGCTATGCTTGTTCAAAGCTGTGCGACAGCCCCTGACGATGCTGTTCGCACCAGCAAGGAACCCTATTTTATACCTGCCACGCAAACGGCCAAGGCACCGGATGCCGACGGCTTTCTCCAGCGTTGGTTGCTGTTGGAACCCATCAGGAATTCACTGCGAAGCAACGCCGGATTTACGGAATCGTTTATCCGGAGTTCCTTTAGCAGGGAATATTTTCCGAATCAGTTTTCAGTGGTTCCGTGTGACGGCGACACGGTGACGGTGGAGGGGGAGCACCTTAAGTGGCATGCGTTGGACGCCGTCAATTTCAACGTGAAACTGTTCCGCTTTGCCAGCCAACGGGGCAAGCCGGTGTATGGTGTTACCTTCTGGGCGGTCACCGTGATAGACAGCCCGCAGGAAATGAAAAACGTACGTTTGGCCGTGGGCTCGAATTCGGCGTCCATGTGGTGGTTAAACGGCGAGGAAGCCGTGGCGCTTTTCGGAGATAAACGGATGGTCATGGATGAGGGTGTTTCGCGGCGCCTGACGCTGAAGAAGGGGATGAATGTCATTCGAGGCGCCGTGATTAACGGTCCCGGCATGAGCGATTTCTGCGTCCGGTTCCTCGACGAGGAGGGCAATCCCATCAAGGACCTCAAGCTGGATCTGAGTCTGGCGGAGTCCGATGCCCTGTGATCGTTGAATCAATGAATTATCCTTTTTCTTTTGTTGGAGGTGTTATGAAAACCCGCTTGTATGCAACCGCCCGTCTCGTTGTGGTCCTGTCTGCCCTGTCCCATTCCGTCATCGCGCTCGAAGGAGAGCCCTACATCCACGATCCGTCGACCATCATGGAGTGCGACGGCAAATACTATACCTTCGGCACGAGAGGCGGGGGATTGATTTCTGAAGACGGATGGACCTGGCATGAGGGGGGCGTTCGCCCCGGTGGCGGGGCTGCGCCGGATGCCCTCAAGATCGGCGACCGCTACCTGGTAGCATACAGTGCAACCGGCGGCGGTCTGGGCGGAGGCCATAATGGCCGGATCCTGACGATGTGGAACAAAACCCTCGATCCCGATTCGCCGGATTTTAAATACACGGATGCCATTGAGGTGGCTTCGAGCGACGGCGAGGAGGACTGTGATGCCATTGATGCCGGATTGTTCCTTGATCCAACCACCGGTCGGCTGTGGTGCACCTATGGTACCTATTTCGGTTTGATCCGGATCGTTGAGCTTGATCCCCAAACCGGGATGCGCGTGGAGGGGAACGAGGCCGTCGACATAGCAATCGACTGCGAGGCGACCACCGTGATCTATCGCGACGGCTGGTATTATCTGCTGGGTACGCACGGCACCTGTTGCTCCGGGCCAAGATCGACCTACAACATTCGCGTCGGCCGATCCAGAAACGTGACCGGCCCGTATGTAGACCATACCGGCATGGAGATGATCCGCGGAGGGGGAAAACTGGTGATCGCTGCCAACAACCGGTTGATCGGTCCCGGTCATTTCGGGCTGATTGATCTGGGCGACGACGTTCAGAAGTTTTCCTGTCACTATGAGGCCGATCTCGATGATCCCGGCCATTTCGGCGTGCTGGGCATACGTGCTCTGCTCTGGAAAAACGGGTGGCCGGTTGCCGGAGATTATTTCATGGGCGGGACGTTTGAAATCGAGTCGGAACGGAGCGGCTACGCGCTGGAGATGGGGGTTGAAGCCGTACCTCTTGCCGAGGGCCGTGTACGCCAGATGCGTGTTCCGGGTGAACAAAATGCACCAAGACCGAGGCGTAATGACAACATGTCGCACGAGCCGATCCCGGATCAGGATGTTGCAGTGGTTTCAAAAACCTGGCCGGCCCATACCGTTGTAACCCGGCTTGGTGACTACATGCTGCAGGCCCATCAGAAATGGACCATTGCGCCTGTTGAAAATGCCGGTGGCTATCTGGGTTCTCCGTTCTTCAGGATTACGATCAGTGGAACGGACCGTGCGCTCGCCGCAACCGAAGACGGCGAGGTGGTTGTTGAACCCGCCTTTAGCGGGGATGATGCGCAGCTATGGCGCATTGACCAGCTGATTGACGGGACCTACCGCATCATGCCCAAGGCCGAATCCGGGAACAGGCATCCGATGTGCCTGACCGCCGTGGGGGTCAGTACGCCATCGTTGTCAACCTTTGATCCTGATCGCTTTAACTCACGCTGGAATCTCAAAAAACCGTAAAAGGAATTATGTTATGAATAAACGGAATCGATACCTCATCCACTCCACCGCCGGGATGCTCGCGGCGGTTTTTATGAGCACGGGTTGTTCCCATTTCGGTGGATCAAGGGCGGTGACTCTTAAAGACGCCTACCGGGATTCCGGTGTTCTTATGGGGGTGGCTATCAACCGCACGCTTACGATGGCCGATCCCCAGGCCGAGGCGGATAACGCCGGAGGCCGTACCATGGAAGCGGTTCAGACGGACATTGCCCTCGTGAAGACGCAATACAATCAGATTGTCAATGAGAACGATCTGAAATGGATGTATGTGCATCCCGATCCCGGTCCGGATGGGTATAATTTTGTTCCGGCTGACGCCTATGTTCAGTTTGGTTTGGAGAACAATATGTATGTGGCCGGTCATACGCTGGTCTGGCATGGACAGACCCCTCTGTGGGTGTATCAGTCGGACCCATATGCCAAGCCTGATCCCAATGAAGAGATTTCCCAGGAACGCCGCCGTCGGCGCTGGCAACCGGTCGAGCCGCTGGCAACCCGGGAGCAACTGCTCGAACGGATGCGCGATCATATTTATACGGTGGTGGGGCGGTACAAGGGGCAGATCAAGATTTGGGATGTTGTGAACGAGGCCCTCGCGGATGGCGATTCTGAAGGGGTGCTGCGCGACTCGTATTGGCGTTCGATCATCGGAGATGACTTTATCGCAAAAGCCTTTCAGTATGCCCATGAAGCGGATCCGGATGCCGTTCTTCGCTATAATGACTACGGTCTGGAAAATCCGGAAAAGCGCGAGCGCCTCAAGAAGCTGATCCGGCAGCTGCAGGATCAGGGCGTGCCCGTTCATGCGATCGGAACCCAGACCCATATCAATCTGTCCACGACCTACGAGACCATGGATGAAACCTTTGCGGATCTGGCTTCGCTTGGGTTGCCTGTTCATGTCACGGAGCTTGACGTCAATGTGGCTGAGCGGGGGCAGGGCAACACCAACGCCGATATCGAGGGGGCCAGCCAACGCACCGAGGGCGGCACAGCCGTTGATGCGGAAGAGCGACAGGCCGAAGTCTACGCGAATCTTTTCCGCGCCATCATGAACCATCGGGATTCTGTCACGATGGTTACCTTCTGGGGAGTCAACGACAATGTCTCCTGGCTTAGAAGGGGCCGTCCTCTGCTGTTTGATGGCAACAATCAGCCCAAACCAGCCTTTGACGCGGTGATGCGTGTTGCCGAAGACTCCAAGTAATGGTGTCGAATGCATTTGTCCAGGGGCATGTCGTACAGGTTATTCTGTTTTTTGGTTCTTTCGGTCCTGAGTGGCGGGGAGGGCTCTTCGTACGCACATCCCGTCGGGGAGGATGATGCGGTATCCGGAAAAATGATTGTGCCCGCATCAGGGTGGTCCTGCGGCATGCCGGACGGCATACCCTGTCCGGAAGATGGACGGCTGCTGTTTGAGATCTCGATGGAGTTGGGTCAGGTTTATGTCGTCGGCGAAACCCCTTATGGGGATCGGACGGTTTTTGTTGTTCAGGAAGGAAAGCTGACAGGTTCCGGTATTCAGGCTGCCGTAATGCCGGGGGGGCTTGACTTTCAGCTGGCGCTTTCAAACGGCGTACTGGAGATCGAGCAACTGCTGGTCCTGAAGACAAGTGATGGACAAACTGTCTTTATGAGGAATGCCGGCGTTGGCCTCCATGAGAATGATGTGCGGGTAGCGATGGACTTCGAAGCCCCGGCTGACGGTTTATATGCATGGCTCAACACGGGGCGTTTTGTGGCCCGGCGCGTGGTTGATCCGCATGCCATGACCATGACACTGTCCATATACGATGTTGCAGATGTGGCGGCTGCGGATGCCGTGAAGGTGGCAAAACCGACTGACCGGTTGCCTCAACCGTGGGATTACCGGAAGGGCGATCCATCCGAAGAGCGGGGCGAGTTACTCATCAGCGAACGGGTGACGCTGGGGCAGGGGATTTCCGTCGGTGCAAGCAAGCGGGGCGTCCGCCACATTATACCGATCACCGGCGGTGTATTTAGCGGAGACCTAAAGGGTAGAGTTGTGGCGGGGGGCGCGGACTATCAACTACAGGCCGATACCTTTACGCTCGATGCCCGCTATCTCTGGCAGACCGATGATCGCGAACTGATCATCGTTCGTAATTCCGGAGCCTTTGGGGCACTGGTTCCTTCTTTCGAAACGCGGGTGGATGGCCCCTACGCATGGCTGAACACAGGGAAATATCTGAGCGGCGATCCGGAAGTGGGCGCGGATGCCGTTCAGCTGAACCTGTACAAAAGCCAATAGATCTTCTTATCTATTCCCCCGGTGTTGCGACTTCCGGCATGATGATCCGGTAATTTCCGCTCAGGTGCATCAGGCTGAACAGGTAGAGAAATCCGTCATAGTAGGGGTCGAAATAGCCGTCTCCGTAGGGCTCAAGCTTTGCATTCCAAACTTCATCCACGAACGCCCACCCTTTTTCCTGCGTGCTCATCAGCGATCCGGCCGCCGTGGCGCTGACCCAGCCGATTGAGTGACGCACTCCGCCATAGCCCGGCGCGCGCATCGGACGCTCGCGGGGTGAGCCATCGAGCTCGTATTGATCGACGAAACGGTGAATGCCCTGGTCATAGAGGAAATTATGCAGACGGTTTATATAATCACGCTGCCATTCCCGGTCCTTGGCATACCAGGCATAGTCCATGGCGATATTCATCGGTACCCGCCATGAGTCGAAGCCGAATGCGCTCATATAACCGTTATCAAGCGGCTCACCGCTGAACTGCGAGTAGTCCGGAGTCAGCCCGGTCACCGGATGGCATGCCCGATGCAGGAATTCACGGGAAACTTCCGCACATTCGCGGTAAAAATCTTCATGTCCGTCGTTGGCATATTCCGCCCAGACTTCATAGAAGGCCGGCACGTGGTAGGAGGGATCTGTAAACAGGTAGCCCCGTCCGCCTGGAACAAAAGTAATCATTTTATGTTCCACGTTGATGACGTTCATCACGCCGTCGGTTCCATCCTTTGCCCACATGGCATCAAGAATACGGCGGGCTTCGCCGTAGTAGTCGATGCCCGTGTCGTTGCCCCATCGATTGGAGGCAAAGAGCAACGCGGTTACGAAGTAAAATTCGCCGTCGGATGCAGATCCCGCCGCTTTGCGCACTTCTTCGGACAGGGGATTAACCGTCCATGCAAAATAGGCTTCGCGCGGGCCTTCCTGATGCTGCATATATTTAACCGTCCATCGCCACAGCTTGTCGAACACCTCTTTTTTATCGAGCTGCACGGCCACCATCAGGCCGTAGGATAGTCCTTCCGTGCGAGCATCACGGTTTTTAACATCGGAGACATAGGCCATGTCGTCGCCCACCTCGAAGTAAATCCGGGTCGGGCCGTCACGCTCAAAGAGGTCGGAGTAGGCCTTGTTCAGCTTCGCATCGATCGCTTCCTGCTCGTATCCGGCTTCGAGAAAAACGTTTCTGTATTTCCCGGTTTCCCATGCCCCTTTCTGCCACGGTATCATCTTTCCCCTCGCATTCTTTGCGGTTTTGTCTGCACCGGCCTCAAAGCGAATCCAGTCGATTTCTGTAGGCTGATCCGTTTTCAGGGTGATGAACAGGTCGTGGATTCCGGAGGGAACGCGGTTCAGGGGGGCTGATACAATCTTCCACTCGGATTCTTCGTTAAGCGCTACCTTGGCAATCAGCGGCCCATCCTGCTTATCCATACGTATTTCGAGGGTGCCGCCCTTTGGAGATGCTGCTCGCACGCTGACCGATTTTGCTGACGCCTTATCAAAATCAACCCGGTTAAACCGAACCCAGGCATCTTCTGTATCCAATGCAACTTTCCATCCCGCATGGGTGTTTTCCGGATCGAGAAACGATATGGATGTGCCCGCTTTACTGATGTCGCTGAAGCGATCAACCTGCAGCTTGCCCGTTGCCTCTGCGGTTCCGATACCCCGCAGGGTGGGGATGACCTTCCGGATATCGCCGTTGTTTTCAAATGACAGATGATCAGCCCGGATCGCGCGCCGTTTGTCGTCATTCGGAGAGAGATCCTGATCGTGATAGAACAGATACCATTGTCCTTTGTAATGAAGGATGGAATGATGGACCGTCCAGCAACCGCTGGGTGATTCGTCCTTTATGATACCGCGCGGTTTGAATGGACCCATCGGGCTTTTTCCGGTGGCATATTCGAGTCGTTCCGTTTCGTTTTCAACATGCGGATAGGTCAGATAGTAGATACCGTTTCGCTCAAAGACGAAAGGCCCTTCCAGTAGACCTTCGGTGGGCAGGTTTTCAATCACCTTCGGCTCGGAATCAAGTTCCAGCATGTTGTCTTTCAGTTTGGCAACAAAGATTTTTCCCAGGGAGTAGTACAGGTAGGCTTGGCCATCCGAATCGATCAGTACGCATGGATCGATGCCTCGCACACCTTCAATCGGTGTCGGCTCGGATTTGAACGGGCCATGGGGCGTGTCGGAAACGGCCACCCCAATGGCAAAACCGCCGGCTTTGGCCCTGGCGGGAAAATAGAAGTAATACTTGCCGTCTTTCTCGATGCAGTCCGGCGCCCACATACTGTAGGAGGAGGCATCGACCCAGTCCACATTGGTCTGGCTGACGATAACGCCGTGATCCGTCCAGTCCATCAGGTTTTCCGACGAGAAGACATGGTAGTCCTCCATGCAAAACCAGTCCTGACGTGCCTCGACTGGTGGAATGATATCGTGGGAAGGGTATACATAGATTTTTCCATCAAAGACCCGCGCCGTCGGATCAGCCGTAAACTGGTTCATGATCAAAGGATTTTGGGCTTGGACGGTGGCCGCACATATCAGTACTCCCAGACTCCAAGCCAGTTGCTTAACGTTTCTTTTAGTCCTCATCATTTGTTCTTCCTCCAGACCATTAACAGCCAGTTCGTGGGACAAAAACGGGGAACCTACAAAGGGTCCCCCATTTCCCTGTTGCTGAACCATACGAAGAGACTCGGCAACGGTTCGTCATCGGTTTCAGGTCCTGAAACGGCGACGAACAAACAGTACGCCCGCACCGAAGAATCCGACTAGGCCGATTGTTGACGGTTCCGGGATTGCAACCATTCCGGTGTAGGATTCCAACGCATTGATCAAGGCCTGCTGGCCTGCGGCCGTTTCTGGCAGGGTGTTGCCATTGCCTGATAAATTCCACAGGAGGCGGTTTGCACTCTGCACCACGCCTGCAGCATTCGTGGAGCCGGCATTCCAACCCACGGACAGATGGGAGCCCCCGATGGTTGCCAGAATATCACCGCCACCTACATCACCAGTTCCTCCTGTATCCAAACCAGTGGTGAGCCAGTCATAGGTGCCCTCAGCAACGCCAAAAACCAACGCCCCATCCGCCGTCACGGTCGTTTCGTCTCCATCAACAGCGGCCCCTGCATTCAAGTCACCTTCATAACCCATTCTTGAACTACGCGTGATATAGCTGGTTAAAAAGACCACCGGGATGTTTAGACTGCTGTAATAGGCCATGTCGGTCGGATCATAATTTGAGCTAAACGTGGTACGGCCAAGGACAAGAACATCGGCTGCGTCGATGGCCGCTTGAACACCGGCGTTGGCGGTGTCGCCGTAATCCCCGACGGTCATGGACACGCTTTGGAAGTTATTGCTGATAAATGCAGTAGTTCCTGCATTTCCGCCTGCTCCGCCTGCCCAATCCGGGCCGCTGTCAAACGCGACAATGACTCCTTGACTCGAGGTAACGAGTCCGATTCCAAGCAGTGCTGCCACTGCAAATTTCTTAGTCCTCATGGTTGTTCTCCTTTTCTCTCATTTTGTTTCTGTTATCCGCGGCCCAAATGACCTGTTCAGAACGAATAAAAGGGAACATGTTTTCAAGCTGCATTTTTGTATATAGATAATATTGAACCTGTTATTGGTAAATTTGAAACTGGTTCATTTGAGGTTTTCTCTCAATTCGATTAAGTCCAGCTTGGTCCCGTCCATGGGGCGCGGACGTTTACGGGCCATGTTGTGTATGGGCAGCAAGGAATGGAGCGCCCTCCAGGTTTAACGTTCTACTCTGTGTGATGTGTTTTTCCGGACATGTTCAGATCTCGCAGATGGATTTTCCCAGTAGATCCTTTTTTTTAACTGACGGGAAGATGTCGCTAGACTACATCGGTTATTCAAGGGGCTTTATGCCACGAAAATATTGGATCTCCCGCTGAATCTGAGAGCAAAAAATAGACCCTTCCTTTGCAATGCGTACTGCGCATCGCGAAGTTTTATTATGGTCACGTTGGGGGCATTCACGGCAACATCCATGATGGGAGTTGAGTTTCAAGAAACCCCATGTTGCGTTCATTTTCACCTATTGACCAAGTTTTCTATAGATCTAATATCGATTTATATATGGAAAGTCCAATGGTCTTCGTTACTGGATGATCTGGTGTGGTTTAGAGAAGAACCTCGTTCATTGGTAGAGTCTTCTTACCGTTGGCCAACACGAAAGGAGAAGTGGAGATATGAGGAAGCTAGCATGTTTGGCAGTTCTGCTGATGTCTGTAGGTGGTGCATCGGCGGAAATTGTTCTGATTCAGGCCGAGGATGCGGTCATGTTGGGAACAAATTATGTGGTGTTGGCGGACACGAATGCACCTCCATATGCATTTGAAACAAATTATATCACACCGGTTGCCACGGACACCGGGCCCGCCGTTTTCAGTCGGGCTGTTTACGAAGTCGAGAACCTGACCTCAAACGCAACATATGACCTCTACATGCGTGTGCACGTTGGGCCGGATGGTTACAGTGATGACAGTATATTTGTCAACACCGCGGGATTTGGTACAAACTCAGTGAACTTTGCATACCAGAATGGCATTGCGGGTCGGACGGGGCTGGATGGACAAAGCTGCAGTGCCGCCGGTTTTCACTGGATCAAAATGAACGGAGAAGGTGATCTGGGGGGGCTTGGTCCATTCACCTATCCGGGGACCAATACCCACTTTTTGATTGCTGCACGCGAAGATGGCCTCGATGTAGATGCCTTGGCTTTCGTTACTGCCGATCTTCCGGTAACTGACGCGATGCTCAATCCTTCAAATACCACCGTAGAAGTGTGGCCGGTTGGGGGGATACCTGAAGGGCAGACCGCTGACAGCACGCCCTTGATTGAAGCCTATTTTCTGCACGGTGCCGGTTCTGTTGATACCAATGCAATTGCGATGACGTTGGATGGCAGCTCGGTGACCACCTATACGACTGCATATACAAATTTTATTACCACGGTGAGCTACACACCCGCGGATGAGTTGGCGCTGGATGTGACGCATACCGCCTCCGTGGTGGTTGCTACTTCCCCTGGAGGGTCGTTCGTTACCAATGAGTTCATGTTCTATGTGGGTTATCCCATTACATATGTTGATGTGACGACCAATAATACGCTCATGGCAACAACCAATTCCGGGCCGGTAGGTGCTGGTATACCTTTTGAAACCGTGAGTACGAATGGAGTCAGTCTATGGAGGGTTCGTACTGATTTCGGCGTGGGTGAAAGTGTAACAAATGAACCCGCTGCAGATGACTATGATCCGCCATATTCCGGCGAACATTCTGTTTATGAGAGTCATGGAGGATCCGATTGTCCTCGGTTGAAAACCACGATGTATGTATCCGAGACGAACACCTATAATGTCTATACTTACTTGTGGGATAACGGAGCGGGCTGGGATATCGCCGCAGGACTGACGGATACCACCAATGCGCTGACAGCGTATAACGCGTCCAGCACTAACGCGGTTGCACTGTTTGATGTGGGACCGGATTTCTGGGGAACCCATACGCTCTACCGAGTGTTTATAGGCGTTGTGCAGATAATGGATACCAATACACCTATTGTGGTTTATATGGAGGATGTGCCCTTGTCTGGAGATCGCACTTGGATTGATGGGATTGGATACCAGCCCCTGGCTGGTGACGGTCCTCCCCCGGGACCCACGATCGATCCGGATATCCGAAGCCTGTCGATTGCTGACGGCATTGCATACCTAACGTGGACTTCGGAAGCTGTGGGAACCTATGCGATTATGCATAAAACGAATATTAATCAATCGACATGGACTCCTGTAAAAACCGGTATCCCCGGCGGTGAGTCCACGACCACGGATTCGGTTAGCCTCAGTGGGGCTGAACGGGAATTCTTCATGATCGAAGGTAACTGAATTTGCATGATTTTCGGCTGCCTCTCCTCTTAGCCGAATTTCCACCGGCCGGCGGGGGGTAACCCCCGCCGGCTCTTTCTATACAGGCAGGATCTGGTGCGTGAGGCAATGTATCTCATATTGAAATGCTGGAACGAAACGACGGCGGCATCATCACGGCCTGCGGGCGACGCTTAATGCAGGGATGAATCAGGTGTTTCATAAGTCAGTGTTGTGCGTTCAGTATAATCGATTGATGAAACGGAGACATGCGATACTTTACTAATGCAACGTTGAGCCGCTTTGGCGAAGTACGTTTTGTGCGTGCTCGCCTGCAGGGGAGAGAGACCGGTGAATACACTGAACCGTCTGCTCCGTTTGGGGAGGGGATATTCGATCGTTTAGCCGGATCGCAGTGTCTATGGATTCCTTCAATGGCTCTGGGGAGGGCGGGGTGTCCTGAAGATAACAGGGCTTCAGGATTACCACTGTGTTAAAGCATACTTTCAGGAAAATTTAGATGAGGAACATCATAATGGACAAAAAACGTTTCGTCGGTGTTCTGCTGGCGATCTCGTTCGCGCTATCAGGTCGGGGGGAATACTCGGTATTGATTGATCACGGTGCGGATTGGGCCGGCGGCAATGCGGGGAACCAGGCCACCATCGATTTTTTTAACAACAGTTTCTCGAATGTCGTCGTGACCAGCGGAGATTATTCGGATACGGCCAACGCTGCGGTGCAGGCGTCACTGGCCGGCGCGGATGTGCTGGTTCTCTGCCGGACCACCTATAGCGGGGGCTATGGCGCAGACGACGAGGCCTGGTACAATGCCAACCTGACGATCCCGGTGATATCCTTTACGAGCTATCTTGCGCGTAGCAGCAAGTTTGGCTGGGAGAGCGGAGAAGAAGACACTAGCGGGTCGACGGACGGAAATGAAACAACTGTCACGGCAGCGGGCGCGA
>JAFGVP010000027.1 GCA_016937945.1 Pontiellaceae bacterium
GGGGACTGGACCATGCAGCCGGCGCCGGTGCAGTGGCAGGGCGGAAATATTCTCTCCGGCTGGAGTCAGGGAATCATCCCGACCCGGGATCAGCAGGGTTTGATTCAGCTGGCGCCATCATCAATCACCATCGATGGAAGCGACGAATATAATGAAATGCTCGTCGGGCGCCAGCAGCTGATTGTTCCGGGCGTCAGTTATACGGTGCGGAACGAAAACAGCCGGCTTAGGCTGGAAGTGCCGGCCGGTTCATCGGTTCTTGGAACCCGGTTTCAGCAGGCTGAGCTTACCAAATACACCCGGCAGCGATGGGCGTTTTCGTCATTGGACGACAATGTGTGGATGGTCACCAATGAGGGTAACGGTCTTGTCTGGGATCATAACTGGGAACCGGTGGCCGGCGATCCTGTTTTTCAGTGGGACTATAACGCGCTGCTGCCGCAGCAGTGGCGTCTGGTGCCGACGGGTCGTGGGCCGTGGAAAGTCCTCTCCGGCGCCGGAGAAAACCTTGCGCTCTCCGTGGCCGGCGGAAGTATTGCTTCGGGTGCACTGATTGAACTTGCGGCCGAAGCAGCGGTTCCGCAACAGGAGTGGCTGCCGGTCGAGGTCGGGAGTGCGGATGCCGCGCCGCCGTCGGCCCCGGTCGGATTAAGTGCCGTTGACGGCGATGGAAAAGTACGGCTTGAGTGGAGTGCAAATTCTGAAACGGATCTTGCGGGTTACAGTGTCGCCCGCGCTTCTTCAAGCGGCGGTCCGTATCAGGTGATTGCTTCCGGGGTGTCCGGAAGCGCCTTTACCGATATCACGGTGGATAACGGATCTATCTACTATTATGTCGTGACGGCGGTTGATGCGGCGTTGAATGAGTCCGGCCGCAGTGTTGAGGTTACGGGCGTTCCGGACGCGATTCCTGAGTTGACGGCCTTTTATGATCTGGACGGGAATATGCTGGATGGCTCCGGAAATAATCATCATGCGGGGTCTTATGGATTTCCGGTTTATGAAAGCGGTGCAATCGGCCGGTCCGTTGTACTGGATGGTTCCGATGATTTTGCCGTACTGCCGTTCGGTCTGGCGGATTTTGACGATATGACGTTTGCCTGCTGGGTCAACTGGACCGGTTCCGGCGGCGACTGGCAACGCATCTTTGATTTCGGCAACGATACGACTCAGAACCTGTTTCTCACGCCCCGGTCTGGCGCCGGCACACTGCGGTTTGGAATCAGGAATGGCGGCGATGAGCAGATGACCGAAACGTCCGGTCTTCCGTCCGGCACCTGGGTGCATGTGGCCGTAACGCTTCAGGGCAATGTGGCAACCATCTATGTCAACGGAACGCCGGCGGCGTCAAACAGCGGTACGACCATCAATCCATCGGACTTCCATCCGGCGCTGAATTATCTGGGGAAAAGCCATTGGCCGGATCCGCTGTTCAACGGGCGCCTTGATGAGGTCTACCTGTGCAATTATGCGCTCAGCGAAAGCGAAATCGTCAACCTGATGAACAATCATTATCCGCCGTCCTTGGAGCCGGCGCCGCTTTCGATTGCATCCGGCAACGGCATGATCCGGGTTTCATGGCCGGATGAGTTTTCCGGCTGGCGGCTGCAGCGGAAGGATGCGCTTTCCATGACCAACTGGATCGATGTCCCCGATGCGGAGACGGTTTCTGTGATGCAGTTTCCGGAAGGAACCAATGCACACATGTTTTTCCGTATGGTTTATCCATAAGCAGGGCGGGTTATGAAGCAGGGTTTGTTTTTTATATGGGCTGCGGTCTGCTCGGTCGCGATTCCGTCGTTTGCCGGCGATCCGGGATCCATTTCAAAGGATGCGTATTACGATAAGACGCTGGCGATGCTGGTGGGGCAGTGCGGCGGCGTGGTGACGGGCTATGAATATATTAAGGTGCGCAATCCGGACGGCAGTTTCAGGGAGCCGCATGAGATGTGGCTGGGGCTTCCGGATGAGTGGTTTTCGATCCTGAACGGAACTCTGGGCGGAACCACGCGCGATGAGTATAACTATTTCTCAAACTATCGCGACGGCATCATTTTTTCCGACGACGACCAGCACGTCGATTTCATGAATCAGGTGATTTTGAACACCTATGGGCCGGGCGTGGCGTATGAGGATATCAAACATTCCTGGATCCATTATGATCTGATGGATTTCGGCGCCACGGACGATGCCCTGAAGCTGATGAAACACAAGGATCTGATTGCGCCGCAGATGGGACAGCGTGAACACGGGAACAACGGCCATTGGCTGCCGGAGGGATACATCCAGCATGAAACCATGGGATGCGCCTTTCCGGGAATGCCGTTTGCCGCTGCGCGCATGGCCTCAAGGTTTTCGCGGATGAGCTGTGAAGGCGAGCCGGTGGAGTGGGGGATGTACTGGGCGGCCGCCACATCGATCGCTTATTTTGAATCGGATATCCGGACCGTACTGGAGCAGGCGCTGGAGGTGCTGCCGGGAAACAGCTATGTGCGCGAAACCTACACCATCTGCCTGCAGCTTCACGCAAAGTATCCGGATGACTGGCGGGCCGCCGTACGCGAGTTCTGGCATGGTCATGCGCGTTATGTATTTGCCGTCGGGACAGAAAAGCGCTTTCTGGTGGCAAACGTCAACAACGCCAATTGCATTCTTTCCGCACTCTATGGAGAAAACGACTATATGGAAACCCTGCGCATTCAGTCGCTGTCCGGCGGCGATGCCGAGTGCGGCGCATCCACGCTCTGCGGTATTCTTGGTGTAATCCATGGAATGGCCGGGACGCCTGCAGAGTTTGTGGAGCATGTCTATAAGGACGGCGAGGGCATCTGGCGCAACGATATGGACCATGCCCTGCATATGAATGCTAATTTTCAGCAGGATTGGTCATTTCCTGAGCTGGCGCGGTTGATTCAGGAAAATGCGGAAAATGAAATCCGGTTCTACGGCGGCCGCGTCGCTAACGGTCAGTATCGCATTTACGATACATCCTTCCTGCCGCAGCGCATTGCGTTTAATAACTGGGATTTTGAGCAGGGTTCGCTGGATGGCTGGACGGTATGGAATTTGGCGGGAAGCAGGAATTCAGCGTGGGCCGAGCTGCAGTGGCAAAACGAGGCGCGCAACGCGACGCTGGCTGCGACCGGCTATTACAAGGCGACGCTGATCACTTCGGACGATAAGGCGGAATGCCGGATCTATCAAACGATCAATGGTCTGAAACCGGGGGCAACCTATAAGATTGAAGGGCGGATTAATGCGCCGGGTGGACGGGAAGCGCGCATGTATGCCGATCATTACGGCGGGCCGTATACCTATGTTTCGATGCAGGGCGGCAGTATCTTCCCGTTTCGCTATCTGTACGTGACGCTCGGACCGGACCGCACGTCGATGGAAGTCGGGTTTCACGCGCCGCCGACCACGAACCCGGCGAAGTGGTGCAGCTTTGATGATCTGGTCATTACCGAAGTGCCGACGATGAAGGGCCGGGTCTATGCGATAAAAGATGCAGTCGAGATTGCGGGATACGAAGACGGAGAGCATCTGCTTCGGCTCTATTATGCAAACAGCGGCACGCCGGCTCTGTTCCGAGTGACGGTTAACGGGCGTTCCATCGGCAATGTTGAACTGGGCGACACCGGGACTTGGTCCGTCGGTTCGGCCAATCATGCGGATATCTATGCCCGTCTCAAAAAAGGACGCAATCGGATTTTATTGGAGCCTTTAGAGGGGCAGGCGGCACTTCAGAAGATCGAGGTTTATGCGGCCAGGAAAATCCGATAAAGGTGGACGCAGAGAGTTCTCTGGATGAAAAATATATTTCTGATCTGTTGGGTTAGCACATTGTGGTTCGGATTGAATCAGCCGATGAGCCGTGGCGGGATGGCCGATTCCTGGGTGGCAACCGACGCGCTTGGACGTTCACTTCCGGATTATCGTGAAACGGGTGGCCGGCGCTCCGGGAAATATGTCGGTGTATTCTATTATGTCTGGGTAGGGAATCATACGCAGTCCGTTTATGACCTATCCCGCATTCTGAAGGCGGATGCTGCTGAACGCCCGTGGGGGCCGGTGCATGCCTTTCATTTTGGTGCCGAGCCGGAATACGGCTACTACCACAGCGCCGATCCGTGGGTGCTGCGCCGGGATATGCAGATGCTGGCCAACGCCGATGTGGACTTTATCTATATTGATCTGAGCAATGCCGTGCTTTATGAGTCCACGGTTACTGAGCTTCTGGGGGTCATTAAGCAGATGCGGGCCGAAGGGATTGCGGCACCGAAGGTGGTGTTCATGACGAATGCATCCAGCGGGAAAAGCATCAATGCGCTCTATGACCGGTTTTATACGAATCCATTATATGAGGATCTGTGGTTCGAATGGGGTGGCCGGCCGTTGATTCTTGGTCATATTAAGGATCCCGAGCTGCGCAGGGAGCTGGTTGACTATTTTACCATTAAGTACAGCTGGGCTTGGACCAATGCCAAAGCCGATCCGGATCACTGGCAGTGGCTCGATACCTATCCTCAGGATTATGGCTGGCATCGGGATCCGGATCATCCCGAGCAGATTCCGGTCGGCACGGCCTCGCATCCCAGTAATTCACAGGGAAAAAGTTTTCATGACGGCAGGCAACCCGCGGTCGGAGCCGATTACACGACCGATTATACGCCGTACGGTCTCCATTTTGAGGAGCAGTGGGTGCGGGCCCATGAGGTGGATCCTGAAGTCGTGATGATTACCCAATGGAACGAATGGATTGCCCAGCGGTTTATAAAGCCGGATCAAGCCGGGCTTTTTGCCGGACGTCCACCGCTACAGGACGGGAGCTGGTTTGTTGATGTTTTCAGTCCCGAATTCTGCCGCGATATTGCCCCCATGCACGGGGGCTACACCGACAACTACTATTACCAGATGATCGGCCATATCCGGCGCTTCAAGGGGCTTTCGGCCCCGATCGCACGGCCTCAGCCGCGGGAGATCCGGATTGACGGGCGGTTCAAGGACTGGGACGGAATTCCTGTTGTTTATCAGGACCCTCCGGGCGACACGATGCACCGCTCTTTTCGCGGAACCGATCCTGCCACGATCTATACGAATACCTTTGGGCGAAACGATATCATTTCGTGTTCGGTGGTAGAGGGTCGCCGTCAGGTCTGTTTCCGGGTCTGTACTGTCGACGTGTTGACGCCGCGTGCGGGTGATCGATGGATGGTGCTTCTCATTGATTGTGATCAGGACAAAGAGACCGGGTGGGAAGGCTACGATCTGGCCGTTAACTGGCGTTCTGTATCGGAATCAAAGACCTCATATGCCGTGTGGAGCGAAGGTCAGTGGAACGAGGGCGGAGAAGTTTCATTCGGATACCGGGAAAACCAACTGGAACTCGGCGTGCCGAAGCGGCTGTTTTCCCGAGGTGTCGGAGCTGGATTTGATTTTAAGTGGGTCGATAATGTAAGTTTAGACTCTGTCGAGTCACTGTTTCTAGAAGGAGATGTCGCGCCGGATCGACGGTTTAATTACCGCTATTAGACCGATGCCGAATGGCTGATTCTACTTTCCCTTTTTCTTGGGATTGTTACGGGCGTTCTTTTTCGGGCCGGATTCGGTGTGGAGCTTGTCGCGCTGTCCGGGAGAGAGCCGCCAGGTGGTCTGCTCACGGATTTTGCTGACATGCCTTTTTTTATCGGGGCCGTTCTTCGGCTTCACGCTTCCGGAATAGTTTTTGATCTGCTCACTGTGGAAGGGATGCTGGTCCTCGATCTTAATTTCTTCGCCTAAATGAACGAGGATGTCGCGCAGATAGTTCTTTTCGGTGGGATCGCAGAAGCTCAGGGCGTGACCTGAGGCGCCGGCGCGGGCGGTGCGACCGATACGGTGAACGTAGGTTTCCGGCTCGCCCGGAAGATCAAAGTTGATGATATGGGAAATGTTTTCGATATCAATGCCGCGGGCCGCCAGGTCGGTAGCAATCAGAACGGGAACTTCGCCGGAACGGAACGCTTCAAGGATTTCCTGACGCCGTCGTTGCGGCAGGTCGCCATGCAGCCCGTCGACAGGAAGCTGGATTTTCTGCATCCGCTCGGTCAGTCGATCCGCCCCGCGCCGGGTGCGGCAGAATACGAGCACTCGTTCATAGTCAAGTTTCCGGAGCAGCCAGCCCAGCAGCTCAAATTTATTGTTTTTCTCCACATAATAGAGTGTTTGCTCGATATTTTCCGCGGCCGCTGAAACGGGATCACTCGAAACCTGCATGGGTTTGTGCAGGATGCCCGTGGCCAGCTGCAGCGCCTCTTTGGGCATGGTGGCCGAAAAGAAGAGGGCCTGACGGGTTTGCGGCAGCAGGGGGGCTATTTTGCGGATGTCAGGCGCAAAGCCCATATCCAGCATCCGATCGGCTTCGTCGACCACGAAAACTTCAACCTGATCGAGCCGGAGGGCTTTTCGATCGTAGAGGTCCAGCAGTCGGCCCGGCGTGGCAACGAGAATGTCGACGCCCTCGCGCAGGGTGAGGATCTGTTCCTCATAGCCGGTTCCGCCATGAACCAGCAGGGTTGAAAGTTCCGTGTATTCCGCAAAGGCCTGAATGTTCCGGAAAAGCTGAATCGCTAATTCCCGGGTTGGGGAAAGAATCAGGGCGCGGCAACGGATTTCGCGCGGTGCCGTCCATGAATTGATCAGTTTCTGGATCAGCGGCAGGGCGAACGCCGCGGTTTTGCCGGTTCCGGTCCGGGCGCAGCCGATCATGTCGCGCCCGGTCAGGACGGCCGGGATGGCTTTGGTCTGAATAGGCGTCGGTTTTTTAAATCCGGCGTCGGCGATGGCTCGCAAAATGGCGTCGTTAAGTTTGAGTTCTGAAAATTGCATAGGCGTTGAAAGTATCCACTTGAATCGGATGCGTCAACCCAGTGAAACGTCGAGGAGCATCATGATGGCAAAGCCGAAGATGGCTCCGAGGGTGGCGAAATCGGTGTTCCCCTTGCGCTGGGCCTCGGGGATCAGCTCTTCCACGCAGACAAAGATCATGGCTCCGGCGGCAAATGCGAGGGCATAGGGCAGAATCGGCTGCATCGCGATTACGGCCCATGCGCCCAGAACGCCGGCAATCGGCTCGACGATGCCGGACAGCTGTCCATACCAGAAGCTTTTGAATCGGCTGAGTCCTTCTCGGCGCAATGGCATGGCAACGGCCGTTCCTTCCGGAAAGTTCTGGATTCCGATGCCGAGGGCCAGCGCGATGGCGCCGCCGAGGGTTGCGCCGTCAATATTCGCGGCAACGGCCCCGAATGCCACGCCGACGGCCAGTCCCTCCGGAATATTGTGGAGGGTGATTGCCAGTACCAGCAGAACGCTGCGCTGCCAGCCGGTATGAATCCCTTCCGCCTCTTTCATGGGCAGGCCGGGATGAAGGTGCGGCAGTATTTTATCGAGAAGATAGAGAAATATTCCGCCGCCAAGAAATCCGGCGGTGGCGGGAACCCAGCTACCTCCTGACATCTCGATGGCCGGAGCAAGGAGAGACCAGTAACTGGCGGCAATCATGACGCCGGCCGCAAGGCCCAGCAGTCCGTCCATCAGCTTCTGGTTAATAGTTCGGGCAAAAAACACAGGGGCGGCGCCGAGCGCCGTGACGCCCCAGGTAAAGAGCGTGGCCAGCAACGCCTGCAGAACGGGGTTCAGTGTAGAAAAAGTTTCCATGATCGCGTCCGTTGGTTTATCGCTTCGATTGAAGCTTAGTGGTAGAGGGGTTGTCAAGTTGTCCAGGAAAGACGTTGGAGAGCAATGCTTCAACTTGAAACTTGCAACCTGAATCCGGTTCGCGGAAGAATCACCGTTCTGACAAACACAGGTGTATGTATGAAGATACTGGTAGCAAGAATTCCTGAAGAAGGTTCCGCGTATACGGGCAGTGATCCCGGTACAATCATGGACGTGGAAAATGATCCGCTGATCAGCTCGTTCGGGGATGTCTATTATGAGCTGTATGCGCAGAAGGTTTCCGGAGAGCTGATTGTGCGCGGAACGCTGTCTGCCGGGGTGGAAATGCGCTGTGCAAGATGTTCTGAATTTTTCTCGACAACGGTGGCTGTTTCCGATTTTCTACGCGCTTACCCCGCACCCGAAGGCACCGACCAAGTTGATGTTACGGAGGATTTGCGGGAAGAGATCTTGTTGCATCTGCCGGGGTTTGCCGTGTGTGGAGAGTCGTGCAAGGGCCAGTGTGCCCAGTGCGGTGCCAACCTGAATGACGGTCCCTGCGATTGCGCAAAGAATGACAGTCCAAACCCGTTTTCGGCGCTGGACGGTTTGAGTTTATAGACGTAAGGAGGATTGCGATGGCAGTTCCAAAAAGAAAAACTTCGAAAAGCAAAACCGCAAGCCGTAAGGCTCAAAACATGAAGAAGCCGATTGCCCGTGCCTCTTCCTGCTCCCAGTGTGGAGCGCCTTCACTTCCGCATCGCGCCTGCACCAGTTGCGGATACTACAATGGACGACAGGTACTGACGGTCGCTACTGAAGAGTAGAACCATGCGTATCTCTATAGATGCGATGGGGGGCGATTTTGCGCCCCAGGAGATCGTGGCTGGAACGCTCCAGGCCGCTGCAGAGCTTAAGGGCATAGAGAAGCTTTTCCTCGTTGGCGACGAAAGTGCTATCCAGGCGGAGCTCGCAAAGCACAAAGGTGAGATCCCTTCGTGTATTGAGGTTGTTCATGCTTCTGAGGTGGTCGGAATGGGCGAATCGCCGGCGACGGCGATTCGTCGTAAAAAAGATTCATCTATCGCTCGCGCCGTTGAAATGGTGAAAGACGGGCGTGCGGATGCTATCTTTTCCGCAGGGAATACCGGCGCGGCCGTGGCTGCGGCGACGCTCAAGCTGCGCACGCTTCAGGGGGTGGACCGACCGGCGATTGCGACGGTCATGCCGACCTCCAAGGAGCCGTTTGTTCTGCTCGATGCCGGCGCAAATCCGGATAGCACCCCTGAAATGCTGTTGCAGTATGCTGTCATGGGAGGGATCTATTCCCGTGAAATTCTGGGTGTTGCCAATCCGAGTATCGGTCTGCTGAGCATCGGCGAGGAAGAGGGCAAGGGAAACGAAAGCACCAAGAAGACGTTCAGTCTGCTGAATCAGTCCAATCTGAATTTTATCGGTAATGTTGAGAGCCGCGATCTGTTCGGGGCCAAAGTCAATGTTGCAGTCTGTGATGGATTTGTCGGAAACGTGGTGCTGAAGACGTCCGAGGCGGTTGCCAAGATGATTTCTTCCTGGCTGAAGCGTATGTTCAGTGCCAACCTGCTCCGTAAGCTGGGTGCTGTACTGGCGATGGGTGTTTTCAAGGAGATAAAGACCCATGCCGATCCGGCCAGTTATGGCGGTGCTCCGTTGCTCGGAGCAAACGGAGTGGTTATCATCGGGCACGGTTCTTCCAATGCATTTGCCACGTTTAACGGTATCCGCGTGGCGTCTGAAGCGATAGATCATGATGTAAACCATTTGATTGAAGCTGAACTTAAGAGTATCACTGCCGACACGTAGGCTTTTCACATTACGGTTTTTACATGCAGTCTAAACGCAGAGTTTCAATCATTGGTACAGGGTCGTATGTGCCCGAAAAGGTGCTGACCAATCAGGATCTTGAGGCGATTGTAGAAACGTCCGATGAGTGGATCTATAGCCGTACCGGTATGCGTGAGCGACATATTGCAGCGCCTGAACAGGCGACATCCGATCTGGGGGCTGAAGCTGCAAAAAAAGCAATTTCCGATGCCGGAATTGATGTTGCCGAGATTGATCTGATCATTGTTGCCACGCTTTCGCCGGATATGTTTTTTCCGAGCACGGCCTGCTTTGTGCAGGATAAAATCGGCGCGAAGAATGCCTATTGTTTTGATCTTGGAGCCGCCTGTTCCGGTTTTCTGTATGCCATGGATACGGCGAAAAACATGATTGCCTCCGGCGCTGCCGAAACCGCACTGGTGATCGGCAGTGAAAAGATGAGCACGTTTATCGACTGGGAAGACCGTGCCACCTGCATTCTGTTTGGTGACGGTGCCGGCGCGGCGGTTCTTCGGGCTGGCGGCGAGGGCCGTGGTGTCATGGATGCCGTAATGGGTTCCGACGGTTCGCTGGCGGACCTTCTTTCCACGCCCGGTGGCGGCAGCCGCAACCCGATGACGCATGAAATGCTGGATCAGAAGATGCAGTATCTCCAAATGCAGGGGCGCGAAGTTTTCAAACACGCCGTCACCCGAATGACGGAAACCGTGATCAGCACGCTGGAGAAAAACAATATCTCCGCAGATGAAGTTAAATGTTTTATTCCGCATCAGGCCAATATCCGCATCATTGATGCGATTGCGAAAAAGCTGAAAGTGGCTGATCGGATGTATTCGAATGTTGATAAATATGCCAATACCTCTTCTGCGGCCCTGGCCATTGCGCTGGATGAAGCCGTGAAGGATGGCACCATTCGTAAAGGCGATCTGGTTGTACTTACCGTTTTCGGCGGTGGGTTCACCTGGGGGGCCAATGTACTGGAGTGGGGTAAATAATCATGAAAAGAGCAATTGTATTTCCGGGGCAGGGATCTCAGGTTGTCGGTATGGGCAAGGATCTCGCCGATGCCATTCCGGAGTGTAAGGCCCTGTTTGACCAGGCTGATCAAATCCTCGGCTATGATCTGACCTCCATCTGTTTTGAGGGCCCGCAGGAAGAGCTGAACAAATCCAACCACGCACAGTTGGGTATTTTTGTTGCGAGTGCGGCAGCGTTCAAGGCCATGGAACTGAAGCTGAAGCTCGAGTTTGAAGTACTGGCCGGACATAGTCTCGGTGAGTGGACGGCTCTCTATGCTGCCGGAGTTGTCAGTTTCGAGGATTGCATCAAGATTCTCCGGGCCCGTGGTGAGTTCATGCAGGCCGCCTGCGAAGAAAATCCGGGAGCCATGCTGGCCGTGATGAATGTGGATGGCGATGTTCTGATCGATATTTCCGAAAAAGCCGGCTGCTATGTCGCCAACTTTAATTCGCTGGGTCAGACCGTGTTGTCGGGTACTGCTGAATCGATTGACAAAGCTGACGGGCTCTGTAAGGAAGCCGGTGCCAAGCGGGCGGTTCGTCTTCCGGTTGCCGGAGCATTTCATTCGCCCCTGATGCAGCCGGCGGCGGATAAAATGAGCGCTTTTCTTGCTGATGTAACACTTTCTGCGCCGAATGTTCCGGTGCTTTCGAATGTCACGGCCGGTGAGCATGATGCCTCGGCGATCCGTGATAATATGGTCAAGCAGATCACTTCCTCGGTTCAGTGGGTGGCTTCCGTTGAGAAACTGGTTGCCGACGGAGTGGAAGAGATTGTGGAGTGTGGCCCCGGCAAGGTTCTGGCCGGGCTGATAAAGCGTATTGACAAGAGTGTCGCGGTTCGTAACATCGGACAACTTGCTGATACCGAAAATCAATAAGGAATATCTATGTTTGAATTGAACGAAAAAGTTGCAATGGTGACCGGGGCCGCCCGCGGCCTGGGGCAGGCGATTGCGGTCAAGCTGGCTGAGGCCGGTGCAGATGTTGCTCTGTGCGATCTGAATGCCGAGTGGCTGGAAGAAACGGCTGCAAAGGTTAAGGCGCTGGGCCGCAAGGTCGAATGCTACGGTGTTAATGTAGCGGAAGCCGCCAGCGTGACGGAAGGTGTTAAGGCCATTGAAAAGGACTTTGGAAAGATTGACGTTCTCGTCAACAATGCCGGCATTACCAAGGATGGCCTGCTGATGCGCATGAGCGAGGATGACTGGGATGCTGTTCTGAATGTAAACCTCAAGGGTGTTTTCCTCTGCACGAAGGCCGCAATGCGCGGCATGATGAAGCAGCGTTCCGGCACGATCGTGAACATTGCCTCCGTGATCGGTCTGATGGGCAATGCCGGCCAGGCCAACTATGCAGCCTCTAAGGGCGGTGTGATTTCCTTCAGCAAGACTGTTGCAAAGGAACTGGCTTCACGCAACGTTCGTTGTAATGCGGTTGCGCCCGGTTTTATCCGCACGGCGATGACCGACAAACTGGATGCTGATGTGCAGAGCAAGATGAAAGAATTGATTCCGCTCGGTCGTTTCGGAGAACCCGAAGATATCGCCAATGTTGTACTGTTTTTGGCAAGTGATGCCTCCGCGTATGTTACAGGGCAAGTGCTCTCGACATGCGGCGGAATGGTAATGTAGTGTTTGTAAGTGTAAACCTAGTAAAAGGAGAATAAAAATGGCACTTGAAGATAAAGTAAAAGACATCATCGTTGAACAGCTCGGCGTTAACGCTGACCAGGTTTCCACCGACGCTTCCTTCATCGAAGACCTCGGCGCAGACTCTCTGGACACGGTTGAGCTCGTAATGGCTTTTGAAGAAGAATTCGGTGCAGAAATCCCCGACGAAGATGCTGAAAAGCTGACCTCTGTTGGCGGCGTTATCAGCTACCTGAAGGAAAAAGGTTTCGAATAAGCCAGCTGAATGGTAATTTTAATGGCCGGAACTGCTTTTAAAGTGATTCCGGCCATTTAAGCATCAATTTACGGCAGAGGTACGGATTATGAGTCGGCGTGAAGTAGTAGTGACCGGGTTGGGGGTCGTTTCTCCCATTGCGAATGAACTCAATGAGTTCTGGGAAGGCATCAAGACCGGTAAGTCCGGCATTGGTCAGGTAAAGAGCATGGCGGATATCGATCAGTACCCCGTGACGATCGGCGGAGAAGTCCGAGGCCTGGATGTCGGAAAATATATTGAGCCGAAAGATGCCCGTAAAATGGATCCGTTTTCCATCTATGGGCTGGTTGCTGCCATCATGGCGGTGGAAGATGCCGCTTTTGATTTTGAAAAGCTGGACTGTCAGCGTGCCGGCGTGATTGCCAGTTCCGGTATCGGTGGCATGCAGATTATGCAGAACGAATGCATGAAGGCCTATGAAAAGGGTCCTCGCCGTATTTCGCCCCAGTTAATTCCCCAGATGATCACCAATATCCTCTCAGGATATGTGTCCATCCGTTACGGATTTAAAGGTCCGAATTTTTGTGTGACCAGTGCCTGCGCTTCCGGAACTCATTCGATCGGTGAAGCCATGCGCATTATTCAGTACGGTGATGCGGATGTCATGGTTGCGGGAGGTGCTGAAGCCTCTATTGCGATGCTGGGTGTTGCTGGTTTTGCGGCACTTCGTGCGACGAGTCGCCGGAATGAGGATCCGTCAACGGCATCTCGTCCGTTTGACCTTGATCGTGATGGTTTTGTGATGTCCGAAGGGGCCGGCATGCTGGTGCTTGAAGGGAAGCAGCATGCAATTGCGCGTGGTGCAAAGATCTACTGTGATGCTTCCGGATATGGTCGTACAGGCGATGCGTATCATATCACGGCGCCGGATGCGGAAGCCGATGAGGCGGCTCGCGGAATGAAACTGGCTATTGCTGATGCCGGTCTCTCTCCCGAAGATATTGATTACATCAATGCCCACGGCACCAGCACTCCGCTGAATGACAAGGGCGAGACGCTGGCCATTAAGAAGGCGCTGGGTAATGATCTGGCCTACAAGGTTGCCGTCAGCTCCACGAAATCGATGACCGGGCACATGCTGGGTGCGGCCGGCGGTGTTGAAGCGGCCATTATTGCGCTGGCCATTCGCGATGGAATTGCTCCCCCGACGATCAACTACACCACGCCGGATCCGGACTGTGATCTGGACTATGTTCCGAATATTTTCCGCACTATGGACATCAACGCTGCATTGAGTAATTCGCTCGGATTCGGCGGTCATAATGCAACGCTCTGTTTTACCAAGTGTAAATAATCGCGATGTATCTATTTGATTCAAAGGCGTCCTGTTTTGCAGGGCGCCTTTTGTTTTGCGGCTTTTCTGCAGGAAAGGAATCGGGCATGTTGTTCCGGTTGAAGGAGTAAATAATGGCTTTGGGCATTGCTGAAATGATATTGCTTGGACTGCTTGCAGACTGGATGTTTCGCAAGCTGCGTATGCCGGGCCTGCTTGGCATGCTGCTGCTTGGCGTGCTTTTTGGTCCATATGTTCTGGGTATTCTTGAACCGGGTTTCCTTGAGGCATCTTCGGATCTTAGAATGATCGCCCTGATCGTAATCCTTCTTCGTGCCGGATTTGAACTGAGCAGGGATGTGCTCCATCGGGTCGGGGTTCAGGCCTTGCTCATGTCTTTTATTCCCGGAGTTCTGGAGGGCTCATCCATCGCCTGGCTGGGGCCTATTTTCCTGCCGCTGACTCATCTCGAATCGGCCATGCTTGGCTTTATCGTTGCGGCGGTATCGCCGGCGGTGGTCGTTCCCATGATGATTGGATACATCGAACGGAAGAAAGGGGCGGAAAAGGGAATTCCTACAATGATTCTGGCGGCGGCCTCGTTGGATGATGTGATTGCGATCGTTATTTTTTCAGTTTTTTTGGGGCTGTATACAGGGTCCTCCGGCGGCATTCTTGCGAAACTGGTTGGTATCCCTGTTTCGGTTGTTGCCGGCATTGTTGGCGGCTTTGTTCTGGGCTGGCTGCTGCTGAATCTGTTTGAGCGCTTTAATCCCCGGGCGACGAAGCGGACCATGATTGTTATCGGTGTTTCCCTGTTATTGATTCGGTTGGAGGATATTCTCAAAGGTTTCGGAATTCCATTTGCGGCCTTGCTTGCTGTGATGGCAACGGGTTTCTTTATTCTGGAAAAACGGGAAAAGATGGCGCATGAAATATCGTCAAAGCTGGGAAAGCTTTGGGTTTTCGCGTCGATCATGCTGTTTACGCTGGTTGGTGCAAAGGTGGATGTTTCGTTGGCGCTCAAGACGGGATTTGCCGGTTTGGGTTTGATTTTTTGCGGTCTTGTGGCCCGCAGTGCGGGCGTACTTCTGGCGTTGCTTAAGAGTCCGCTCTCTATGAAAGAGCGCCTGTTCTCGGTGGTCTCATTTTGGCCCAAGGCCACCGTGCAGGCGGCCATGGGTTCGGTTCCGCTGCTGGCCATGACGGATCTCGGGATGAATACCATGCCGGGGGAGGTTATTCTTGCAGTCTCGGTGCTCAGCATTGTTATCACTGCGCCTCTGGGAGCGGTTGCCATTAAATTGGTCGGCGGTGCCGTGCTTGATGTTTCTGAAGGTCGTGAACATTCAGCACACGATGCGGTCACAGAGAGTCGCTAAGGGGTTATGAAAAGAAGGTTAAGATTAGACGTTGTCTTTATTAAAACGTTTGAGGTTGTGTTGGGGGGGAGGGTGTACCGTGGCTTTTATGTTTAATTCGCTTGGCATAAATGATCCCGATTTATAATATCACCCGGATAGTCGTACAAAGATTTTTGCTGGCTACTGCCAAGGCATAACGTTAAGGGGACGATGCTATGTCGTCTGTTTGTTTTTTAATGAGGAAAGTGGTATGAATTTCATTCAACGTTTAAAGGGTCCGGCAGGGGTTCTTTTTCTTGCTGTGCTCCTGATCAACGGCGTGGCCCGTGCACAGGATTTCGGATCGCTCAGTATTGCAGATGTATGGACTTATGCTGAGCGTCGCTTGACCAATGGGCAATATCAGGAAGCATTACCGGCATTGCTGGAAGTCTTGAGCCGGACCCGGACATCGACCGATGATCAGCTTAAAACCACTGCCCAAACCTGTCGCTTTGAAATCGCCCGCATTTATTATCAACTGGGTGATATCTCGTCCGGAATGGAATATGTCCGAGATTATCTGGCCAACGATCCTCGGCCTCAGGAACGTCGTGCGCTCGGCATGCTTGCGCAGGGCTTTTTTGAGATCAAAGACTGGGAACAGATTATTGAACTCTACGGTCGGCTCATGGAGTACAAGGATCTCGATCCAGATGTGCTCTTTAAAATGAACCTGCTCGCAGGGCAGGCCTACTTCCAGACCAAGCAGTATGAAAAATGTCTTGAGCCGCTTCGGAAAGTGGAGCGCACGACGGAAGATGATCGAATCAAGGGCATCTGTCAGATCATGGTTGCGCGTGCACTGGTTGAACTCCAGAATTGGGAGCAGTTGTATGCATGGGTGGTCAAGGTAAACCGTACGGATCGGCGATATGATATTTCGCTCAATCTGACGCTCATGCAGGGCGCTAAGAAACTTTACGAGGAGTATGAATACCTGAATGCGCTCTATTTGTATCGCATGGTTCTACCCCGTGAAGTACTTCAGGAATTTGCGGCTAAGCGCATTGAAAAACTTGAAGCCCGGAAAGTCGGGACCAACAGTGATCTTGAGAATAATCAGATTCAGGGTGAGATTGATGAAATAAACCAGGCCCTTGAAGTTCTGAAGGATCTGGCGCCCTATGAACAGGAAGTCACATTCCGTATCGGCCAGATTTATGCGGATGTAAAACGTTACTACGAAGGTCTGGTCCTTTTCGAGAAGTTATATGTTGAAGCTCCGAATTCGGAAATCGGGGATGCCGCGGCACTGCAGTCGGTCATGGTTTTCCGTGCGGTTAAGGAGTTTGATCGCTCCGAGGCCCGCATTCTGAAATATCTGGAAGAGAAGCCGGACGGCATATATGCGCGCACGATGCTTTCCCTGCTGGTTCGTGACCATCTTGTGATGCAGCATTTTGACCGGGTCATCGAACTTCGGAAATATGTATACAGCCTGCCTCTGGACCAGACCGATGCCAACGAGCGCTCTACGCAGGCGGATCTGCATTATATGCTGGCCTTCGCTTACCTCCAGACCATGGAGCCGCGTCTGTCTGAAGAGCAGTTCAGTACATTGCTGGATTCCTATTCGGACAGTGTGCAGGCACCCGATGCCCTCTATTACCGGGGCATGAGTTTCATGCTTCAGGCCAATTATGAAAGTGCGTTGAAGGATTTTGAGCGGTTTCAGGCGGAGAATGAGAGTAACGAGCTGTATCCGGAAAGTATTTTCCGTGCCGGTGTCTGTCTCTATGGCCTTGAAAAAATAGACGATTCCGAAGCCCAGTTTACCCGCTTTATCGAGAACTATCCTAACCATCCGGTGGTATCTGAAGCGTACAGTCTTCGTGGTGATATCGAGGCATCAAAGGAATCAACCACCGCCGATCCGAATCCACTGGATCGCGCCCACGCCGATTACCGCAAGGCCATTGATACTGCCGTTATGCCGCTGCAGGCCTCTTATCCCGCATTCCAGGCGGCAAAGACTTATAAACTCGAGCTTCGCTGGCAGGATATCATCAATGTGATGAACTATTATCTGGATCGTTGGGAAGATATGGCTGACGTTGCTGAAGCGATCTACTGGATCGGCCAGGCTCAGATTGAACTGGATCAGCTGGAAGACGAAGCGATTCCTGCTTATGTCGGAGCCATCATGCGCTTTGGCAATGATCCGGAACGACAGGGTGTGGATAAGATTATTTCCGAACTGGTAAATATTGCGGATCGCTACCTGTCGAACGACGCCCGGGAAGATCTTATCGTTCAGCTCCGGGTTAAGATGGCCAATATTGAGGATGGACGGGAAGTGCTACGCCTGCGCCTGCAGGTCGCCATGGCACTGCTGGAAGGAGAAGATGTCGCGACGGGCCTTGCAACTCGTCTGATGGACCAGCTGGAAGATCTTTCCATCACTACTCCCGGCTCCCTGTCGCTCATGTGTGATGTTGCAATCGATACCGGTGATGCCGCACAGATGCAGCGCCTGTCCGACTATTTTATCGAGCATTTCGAGGATTCTGATCTGTTGTGGCATGCCTATAAGGCCCGTGCAATCAACTGTATGGATCAGAAGAAATATACCGAGGTTCTTCAGGCCGTCGAAGCGGCTCAGGGTCAGTTCGGGGTCGAAAACTTCATGGGGTGGGCTCAGTTGCTCAAGGCCCATGCGCTCTTTGAAATGAAGGATTATGAGCTGGCGGAAAAAGAATACAACATGGCGTTGAATGTGCCGGCATGGCGAGGCTCAGTGGCTGCTGAGGCCATGTATGGAATGGGCGAATGTCACCTTGCTCTGGCAGATTTCACCAAGGCGCATAGTTTCTTCCAGCGTACTTACCTGCAGTTTAAGGCCTACGACAACGGTGATTGGGCGGCCAAGGGCTATCTTGCAGCAGCCGACTGCCTGATGCGCCTGAATGAAAAGGAAAAAGCCGTTAGTACGCTTCAGGCCATGCTTGAAGACAAGTATACGGAAAACAATCCGCTGGCGGAGGAAGTTCGTGACCTGCTTAAAAATATCGGGGGACAGTAATGAGTAAAGTGTATTTCAGTGCCGTGCTGGCGGGACTTCTTCTGACGGGAATTTCCACTCAGGCGGATCCGATTGCAGCCAAGATTACCATCGGTAACAAAACTTCGGATGGCTATATTGTCATGCGGAAGGATGATTTGATCACCTTCCGTCAGATCGGAATGTCCTCGGGAGCCATCAGTTATCCTGTGGATGCCATCAAAGAGATCTACTTCCCGATCAAGGTGAACGGAGATTCCATCAAGCAGATGCAGGAAAACCGTATGTATGAAGAGCTTGCCGCCACGCTGGAGCTGGCGCTGAAGCCCTATATGGAATACAGTGACCTGCCGACCAACCTTGCGCAGTATCAGGGCGTCCTCATGGAGCTTTACTATAAGGTTCAGGATTACGAAAAGACGATGCTGTATGCTTCCGGACTGGTAAAGGATGATCGGAATAAAGAGCTTCAGCGCAAGGCGATTGTCTTTCAGGGACTCGCCTTGCTGGGGGCCGGTCGGATGGATGAAGCCGAAGCACTTTTTGGCGAACAGGGATGGACGGAAGAGCTTCCGGATGATGCCCCGGCCGAAGACCTCTACATCACGGCTAAGTTTCTGAAGATGAAGCAGGACTACGTCAAAGCGATTGAAACCGCTTCGAAAATTATTGCATTTCATAGTCAGGATTCGAATTGGATGATTCCCGCCGAGCTGCTCTGCGCAGAGATTTACATGGACATGGCCAAGGCAAAGTCCAATGCGGACTTTCTGGATTCCGCAACGGAAGTGATCCGTGAGATTTCCCTGCTGTACAAGGATTCCGATGAAGCTTCTGTGGCTGCAAACCTGAAGCTGAAAGTGGATGCCATGCGGGAGGAACTTGAAGATTAATTAACCGACTTGATTTAACCAATCAGAAAACACGTTGTTAGCTTAACTGAAGGAGAAGGAGTAACAAAATGACGAAGAAAATTATTAAATTGGCGCTGGGAATGACGCTGGTTGCCGCTACTGCGGCCATTGCACAGGAAGCTGGAGATGGAGGCGGCGTTGAACAGAAGACCACGCTGATGAAGCTGATTCTTGAAGGTGGCTGGGCCATGATCCCGCTCGGACTGCTTTCTATTGCCATGGTTTATTTTATTGTTCAGAACGGTCTGGCGCTGCGTGAAAAGGTCCTGCTTCGTCCTGATCTGATGCCTGAATTCGTTCGTCTGATGAAGGATCGTAAGGTAGTTGAAGCCCATACGCTGTGTAAGGAAAACGACACCCTTTTCACGTATGTTTTCGGTGCAGGTCTGGAACGCTGCTCCACCAAGCGTGAACCGAATTTTGAAAAGATCAAAGAAGCCATCGAAGAAGCCAGTACCGAACAGGTTACTTCCTACATGAAGCCGATCGACTATCTTTCCATCATTGGTGCTGTTGCTCCGATGCTTGGTCTGCTGGGTACGGTATCCGGTATGATTCAGGCCTTCCAGGCCATCGGTAATACCGGCATGGGCAAGCCTGAACAGCTGGCCGGTCACATTGGTGAAGCTCTGATGACCACGGCTACCGGCCTGGTTATCGCGATTCCTGCCATGCTTTGCTACTACTACTACCGCAACAGCTTCATCAAGTCCACGGCTACGCTGGGCCGTAACATCGGTGCGTTGCTTGACACGATGGAAACCGGCGAACTTCCGCTGGGTCACGAAGGTCTTGACGGCTAATTCGCGACAATAAGACACAAACACCTGTGTTGTAACCTCGTGCCTAGAGGGGTGCATTATGAATATTAAAATGCCTGCGAGAGAAGACGCCGAAGTCGATATGGCTCCCATGATCGACCTGGTGTTCCTTTTGCTCATCTTTTTCATGGTGGCGTCAATCGTCACAACCGAAAAAGTACCCGTGGAGATTCCTAAATCGGATCATGCGAAAGTGCCGAATGATATTAAAAACCGGATTATGGTTTCCATCGATGCGGACGGCAACTTTTACTACGGGATGAACCAGCTGGAGCTGGAAGATCTTCAGGAGATCATCAGTGATGAACTCGATCAAAATGAAAACCTGCGGGTCCTGATTCGTGCTGACTATCGTGTTAAATACGAGGAATGCAAGAAGCTAATGATTGCCTGTGGTGAAGTCGGTGCAACCGATCTCATCTACGCCGCGTTCGAGGAGTAGTTCGATGAAATTGTTAGACGACATGATGAACAAAAAGGCGGAGCTTCAGATTGCTCCGTTGATTGATGTGGTTTTTCTGCTGCTCATCTACTTCATGGTGACTGCCTCGTTGGTCAAAAAGGAAGCAGACCTCTCCTTCATGCTTCCGGCCAAGGTAGACTCCGAGCCGATTACGTTACCGATTGAGGTGCTGATCGAGGTTAATGAACTCGGTGATGTAATGATGGACGGTATGCTGTTTGGTCAGGATTCAAGAAATCTGGACGACCTTATCGGTCAGCTGAAATCGCTGAATGCAGCGGCCAAAGCGTCGAGCAGTGAGCTGATTGTAAACATCCTTCCGGCAGACGATGCCCTTCACGGGCGCATTGTTGATGTTATGGATGCATGTGCCGCGGCGGATGTGAAGAACATGTCCTTCAGCATGAACATGTAACAAGACGCTGAATCGCAGATTAAAAACGCGCAGCTATCAAAAGCTGCGCGTTTTTTTGTGCGTCAGACATGGCATGTAACTGGGATGAAAGTTCGTAAGCGTCTTTTCAGGCACCCCATTGACAACGGGTTTGCCGGTTGTGTGCGGGATATAATCCATCGGGCCGGTGTCCAGTTGGCTGCTTCGGACTGCTGCATGGTCGGCAGAGCGTTGAGCAGTTCTTTGAGATAATCGGATGGATTGATGTCGAGTTTCCGGCAGGTTTCTACGAGGCTGTAAATAACGGCGCTGGTCTGGCCGGAGTTCGGGCTGCCGAAGAACAGGAGTTCTTTTTCCCGATGGCGGTCGGGCGGATGGCGTAGGAACCGGGCTTCGCCCTATTTCCTTCGGAAATTATCTGCGCTACGCTTTGGCGACCAGGTTGTTGTCGATCTCAAGCGTTGCGTGTTCGACATAAAGGTTCAGAGCGTCCCAGCGCTCAAGCGTATAACTGATGGCCTGCCCGAAGCTGCTCTTCGGTAGCTGGCGGAGCTGCTCGCGATCGAGGATCTCTTTGATTTTTTCCAGAACGGGCGCGGCTTGCTGCCGGCGGTATGTAGCACAATCAAGCTCCGGGGTCTCCCGCAGCTCGGTTTCGGTTCGGTAGAGTCTGTCGATCAGTTTTACGATTTTACGGGCGCTTGAACTGCTGTTCTCCTCAACGAATTTCCGGCGCGCATGCGCCCAGCAGGCCGCATGGATGATGGCGTTCTTTTCAGAGGCATGAGCAGGCTTGTTAAGCCGCGGTATAACCTCCATATCCATCGCTCTGCATGTACCTTCACAGCCCGCAAGCATCGGGTCAAGCACGGGAGCGGAGTGTTCTTCGTTTGTGAATTATTCAGGCTAGCAGCCTGTCGGGCTTGAGGGCCCTCTGGATGCCTCCATCTTGAATAACTTGATCATACTTACCTCAACTTTGTCGATGCGAC
>JAFGVP010000177.1 GCA_016937945.1 Pontiellaceae bacterium
GGAGCCGTCTGGCCGGCATTAAAACCGATCACCGGCTTGCTGACATGCTCCTTCGTAAAGCGCGCCGCTTCGATCTCCATGGAGCCACCAATCTCACCGATCATAACAATCGCTTCCGTGGCCGGATCGGCCTCGAACATTTCCAGCAGGTCTTTCATCGTGGTCCCGATAACGGGATCGCCGCCAATTCCGATGCAGGTGGACTGACCCAGCCCCTGCTTGCAGAGCTGATCCACCGCTTCATACGTCAGGGTGCCGGATTTGGAGATCACGCCGACGCCTCCCGGCTGCGCGATAAAACCGGGCATGATGCCGACCTTGGCTTCGCCGGGCGTCAGCAATCCCGGGCAGTTGGGCCCGACAAAGCGCGAGCCCGTCTTTTCCACAAATGCCTTTACCTCGACCATCTGCGCCACGGGAATACCTTCGGTAATGCAGACAATCAGCTCAATGCCCGCCGATGCAGCTTCCATGATCGCATCGGCCGCAAACGGCGGCGGCACGAAAATCAGCGACACATTGGCGGCTGTCTGCGCACGGGCTTCCGCACAGCTGTTAAAGACCGGAACCTTACCATCCAGCGCCTGTTGACCGCCCTTGCCGGGCGTCACGCCTCCCACCACGTTGCCGCCATATTCCAGACACTGACCGGCATGGAAACTGCCTTCGGAGCCGGTAATCCCCTGCACGATAATCTTTGAATTCTTATCCACTAAAATCGCCATAACTAAATCCTGTTTTTCTTTTCGCCACAGAGGGCACAAAAATCTCAAAATCTCCCGTCTTTATTTTCTTTGTGCCTTTTGTGGCTAATAAATTCCTTTTGCTGCTGCCACGACCTTGTCAGCGGCATCTTCAAACGAGTCCGCTGAAATAATAGAAACGCCGGAATTGGCCAGCAGCTCCTTCGCAACCTCGGCGTTCGTGCCGGCAAGCCGCACCACAACCGGCACGTTGAGATCCAGTTCCCTCACGGCTTCGATAATTCCGTTTGCAATCCGGTCGCAACGAACAATGCCACCGAAAATATTGATCAGCACCGCCTTCACATTGGGATCGGACAGAATAATGCGAAATCCGTTTTTCACCGTTTCCACATTGGCGCCGCCGCCGACATCCAGAAAATTGGCCGGCGATCCGCCGCGCTGCTTAATGATGTCCATCGTGGCCATCGCGAGTCCGGCGCCGTTCACCATGCAGCCGACATTCCCGTCGAGCTTGATATAGTTCAGATGATATTTTCCGGCCTCGACCTCCGCCGGATCCTCCTCATCGAGATCCCGCATGGCCGCCACGTCGGGATGCAGGTAAAGCGCGTTATCATCAAAGTTAATCTTGGCATCAAGCGCCACCAGATCGCCCTGCTCCGTCACGATCAGCGGATTAATCTCAACGATGGAACAGTCGAGTTCGCGATAAAGGCGATACAGCTTCTGGAACATGCCGACCGCCTGCCGGGCCGCCGGACCGTCCAGCCCGAGCGCAGCCGCAAGGTTACGTGCCTGAAAAGGCCGCAGCCCGAATCCGGGAACCACGGCCTCCTTGACGATTTTTTCGGGAGCGGTCTTCGCCACCTCCTCAATCTCCATGCCGCCTTCGGACGAAACCATGAAGACGTCCATTCCGCGGGCCCGGTCGAGCGTGATGGCCGCATAAAACTCTTTCGCGATATCGAGCGCCTGCGCCACCATCACCTTCTTAACCAGCCGGCCTTCGGCTCCGGTCTGGTGGGTGACAAGCGTCATACCGAGAATCCTGCCGATATTTTCCAGCGCGCTTTCCCGATCGGGCGAAAACTTCACGCCGCCGCCCTTGCCTCTTCCGCCGGCGTGCACCTGCGCTTTGATGACAAACTGTCCGGCGCCCAGTTCATCCGACACGCGATCCAGCGCGGCGCCGGACTGCGAGGCATCATCAATGGTCACCCCGTCCTGAATGGGGATGCCGTATCCCTTCAAAAGCTCTTTGGCCTGATATTCATGTATCTTCATTTTGTCTCTGCTTCCTTTTTTTCAACCTGTTCCACGGTGTCGTGGATGAATCGCAGGATCTGCCGGATGGTTACGAGGCCGAAGCCGCCGTCCTTCAGGCGGATCGGAACATGGCGATGCCCGCTGATGGAGAGAATGTTGATCACGTCGGCAATCGAATTGGTTTCATCCATGATTTCATAAATCGGCCGCATGATGGCGGAGATGGGGAGCCGCTCGCGATCGATGGAAGTCAAAACAACATTCTGGATAATATCCCGTTCGGAAAGAATACCGTACAGCCGCTTTTCATCGCCTACGAGAATGCATTCCATGTGCGCCGCCTTAAAGTTGGCGATGGCTTTGCCAATACTGTCGCGCGGCGACAGGATTTTAGTGCGCTTGTAATCGTAGTCGTAGAAAATCTTTCCGACCTTGGTCTTCAGGCTGGCCGTCAACGGATCGGTGGAACTCAGCAGCAGATGAGCCTGTTCATCCATCACCTGCGATTCATCATTTGCCAGTGAGCTGATCCCGCTCGAACGCTTGATGGACTGACCGTTGCCGGAGACGGTCCAGTATTCCGAACCGCGCAGCAGCGCCTGCAGATTGCGCCGCCCTTTAAGCGCCGTAACCTCCTTGATCTGTCCTTCGAGCTCCGTCTCATAAACCGGCTTTTTCACCGAGCGGAAGATGCCGACCGGCAACGGAAAATCGGGATAGTCCAGACGGGTCAGAATCGATGCATAAACCGGATCTTCACGATGCATGTCGTGCACCAGCAGATCCTTCTTCGTGATGCCCTGTTCGCCGATGGTCACAACGGCCGGATCGGCACAGCGGAACATAATGCCTTTGTTCCGCTTTTCGCCGAAGATGAGCGGCTTGCCCTGTTCGAGATACAGCAGTCGATCATCGCGGGCGGCACGATCGGAAATATCCGCCCACGCCTTTTTATTGAAGATCACGCAACTTTGGAGAATTTCCACGAAGGAGGTTCCCTTATGCTCGGCGCCGGCCTCAAGAACTTCGGCAATATGCTTCGGATCCGTGTCCACCGCACGCGCCACGAATGTGGCCTCCGACGCCAGCGCAATGCGCAGCGGATTGATCGGTTCATCAATCACGCCATACGGACTGGTCTTGGTGATCTTTCCCTTCTCGGAGGTCGGGCTGTACTGCCCCTTCGTCAGGCCGTAGATGCGGTTATTCAGCAGGATAATGTTGATGTCGAGATTGCGGCGCAACGCATGGATCAAATGATTCCCGCCAATGCTCAGTCCGTCGCCGTCGCCGGTAATCACCCACACGGACAGTTCGGGATTGGCAACCTTCACACCGGTCGCGATGGTCGGAGCACGGCCATGAATCGAATGAAAGCCGTAGGTATCTAGATAATACGGGAAGCGGCTCGAACAACCGATCCCGCTGACAAACACATACTTCTCTTTCGGAATCCCCAATCTCGGCAAGACGTTCTGCACGGCATTAAGCACCGCATAATCGCCACAGCCCGGACACCAGCGCACTTCCGAGGAGGAGACGAAATCCTGTCGCGTCAAATATTCTTTCAAGCCTTCCATGATGCCCCTCCTTAGAGATATTCCCGAATGCCTTCCACCAGATCCGCAATCAGGAACATGCGCCCCCGGACCTTGTTGATGGATTTTACATCGACCAGATATTCCGCCCGCAGGATTTTCGAAAGCTGACCCAGATTGATTTCCGGAACAACCACATGCTCGAAATCGCGCATTACATCGCCGATATTCTTCGGCAACGGATTGAGATGGCGCAGGTGAATATAGCTCACGGAACACCCTTCGGCCTGCAGCCGCTGCACCGCCATGGTGATGGCTCCGCGCGTACTCCCCCAGCCAATGACCAGCACCTTTCCTTCGGGTGCACCTTCAATCGTGGCCGGCGGAATGAAATCGGCAATGCGCTTCACTTTTTCAGCACGCAGGCGGCACATCCTGTCGTGGTTGTCGGCATCATAACTCACGGCGCCGGCCTCGGTTTTTTCCAGCCCGCCGATCCGGTGTTCAAATCCGGGGCGCCCCGGAATCGCCAGCCGCCGCGCAAGCGTCTGGGGATCGCGTTCGTATGGAACGTAGGTTTCGCCATGCTTGATCGGCTCCACCGAAATATCCGGAATATCCGTCACGTTGGGAACCTTCCACGGTTCGGAACCGTTCGCCAGATAGGTGTCGGTCAGCATGACCACCGGCATCCGGAATTTTATGGCAATGCGGGCGGCTTCGATTGCGCAGTCAAAACAGTCCGACGGCGAATCCGCGGCCACAATCGCTACCGGCGATTCTCCGTTGCGGCCATAGAATGCCTGCAGCAGATCCGCCTGCTCGGTCTTGGTCGGAAGCCCCGTGCTCGGTCCGGCGCGCTGTACATTCACCACGATCAGCGGAAGCTCGGTGATGACCGCCAGCCCCAGCGCCTCTGATTTCAGGCACAGTCCCGGACCGCTGGTGGTCGTTACCCCCAGCGCACCGGCAAACGAAGCCCCGATCGCAACGCCGATCGCGGCGATTTCATCCTCGGCCTGCACCGTCTTCACATTAAAGTTGCGATGCTTCGAGAGGGTCTCAAGAATCGGCGTGGCCGGAGTGATCGGATAGCTTCCAAGCACGAGGTCGCGCCAGCTGTTTTCCGCCGCGGCAATCAGTCCGAGGGCCGTTGCTTCATTGCCGGTAATCTTGCGATAAATCCCATCTTCCAGCACACGCTTGTGCACCGTGTATTGCGGAATGTTGACATCCTTGTTTTCCCCGACAATGTAGCCGGCCTTGAGCGCAATACTGTTGGCGTCGGCCATCAGCGGCAGGTTTGCGCGCCACTTGGTTTCGATCCACTCCAATGTCATGTCGAGCGGACGGGAATAGACCCAGTAGGTCATTCCCAGCGCAAAAAAGTTCTTACACCGCGCCCGCAGCGCCGGCTTCAGGGGCAGATCCTTCAGCGCTTCATCGGTGAGCGCATTGATATCCAGCCTGATGACCTGAAACTCATCATCGAGTGCCGGATCATCGAGCGGGTTTGTTTCATAAAGCGCCTTTTTCAGGTTGGCCGCTGTAAAGCCGCCGGTGTTGACGATCAGCAGGCCCTTGGGCTCGAGCGCCGAGAGATTCACTTTCAGCGCCGCAGGATTCATGACGACCATGGCGTCGGCCTTGTCGCCGGGCGTCATTACTGATCGACAGCCGAAATGGACCTGAAATCCGGAAACGCCGGGAAGCGAGCCGGACGGAGCACGTATTTCGGAAGGAAAATCAGGGAAGGTTACAATTGCATCGCCCAGAAGGGCGCTGGCGTCGGCAAAGAGCTCGCCCACGGTCTGCATTCCATCGCCGGAGTCGCCCGCAAAACGAACAACCACGGAATCTTTTTCCATTAAGGCTTCCGCCGGTTGGTCGACCGTTTTTTCTTTTGCTGCTGCCATGGCTTATTCCCCCGAGGTTCTCGCTGCAATCAGACTGCTGTCCGGTGGAAGGTTCATGACTTCCAGCGGAAGATGTTCGCTGATGAAGGTCATCAAACCGCGGATGGACAGAATTCCCTGAATCTGGTTGCCGCGCAGGATAGGCATGTGCCGGAAAGGCTCGGTGTGGAAAATTTCAAGGGCTTCCTTGACGGTCAGAGAGGGTGTCCCTGTGAAGGGTTCTTTGGTCATGATCGCGTCGACCGGCGTATCGCCCGGAAGCGTTGAGCCGACAAATTCATGCATGAGATCGCCGTTACTCAGGATACCGATCAGTTTGCCATTCTTGTCCACAACCAACACGCAACCGATCTGGTTATACTTCATCTCCTTCACGGCATCGACGATGGTTGTCCCGCTGGGCACCACCGCTGCTTTCTGGAGGTCCACCTTTCCGATCGGCTCGGACCAGAAGGTCTGCTTCTTACGTGTTGGCGCCATGGATTCCTTTCTACGTAATGCGGGACGATTCAGGCGCGCCGCCGCTCACGCTTCATGTATCACTTTTCACATTTCAGGTTTGCCTTGATGAACTCGCGGTTGAGCGCCGCAATATTCTTCACATCGATTCCCTTCGGACAGGCCACGGCGCATTCATACTCGTTGGAGCAGTTGCCGAATCCGAGCTCATCCATTTTCGCCACCATGTTTTTCACGCGCTGCGCACGTTCCGGATGCCCCTGAGGAAGCAGGGCATACTGATTCACCTTGGCCGCCGTGAAAAGCATCGCCGCACCGTTCGGACACGCCGCCACGCACGCCCCGCAGCCAATGCACTCGGCGGCATCCATCGCCGCCTCCGCCAGCGCTTTCTTTACGGGCGTCGTCGAAGCCTCCGGCGCGTTGCCGGTCTTGACCGAAATATATCCGCCTTCCGCAATAATCCGGTCCAGCGCACTGCGGTCCACAATGAGGTCTTTGATGACGGGAAAGGCCGTTGCACGGAAGGGTTCGATCACGATCATTTCGCCATCCTTGAAATGGCGCATATGCAGCTGGCAAAGGGTGGTGCGCTCATGCGATCCATGCGTCTTCCCGTTTACCAGCGAACCGCAGCATCCGCAAATACCTTCGCGGCAGTCGTGTTCAAAGGCAATCGGTTCCTTGCCGGACAGCGTAAGCTCATCATTCACCACGTCGAGCATTTCGAGGAAGGATGCATCGGTATCGATGTTACCGGCCTGATAGGTTTCAAAACGCCCTTCCTCGCCCCGGTTCTGCCGCCACACTTTCAACGTTAGACTGATCTTCTTCGACATGTCTGCCTTCTTTCGGGCAGGCGAGACGCCTGCGTACTTATTAACCTAAACTCAAAACCTACTTATATGACCTCTGTGAAAGATGAACCTCTTCAAATTCCAGCGCCTCCTTATGGAGCTCCGGCTCCTGATCGAGCCCCTTGAACTCCCAGGCCGATACATAGCAGAAGTTTTCATCATCGCGCAGCGCCTCGCCCTCTTCGGTCTGACTCTCTTCGCGGAAATGGCCGCCGCAGGATTCCGCGCGCTCCAGCGCATCCTTCACCATCAGCTCGGCGAACTCCATGAAGTCGGCCACGCGATTCGCCTTTTCCAGCGCCTGATTCAGATCATCCGCCGATCCCGGAACATTCACATTTTCCCAGAAGGCCTTACGAATCTGCGGAATCCTTTCGAGCGCCTCCTTCAGGCCGGCTTCATTCCGCGCCATGCCGCATTTTTCCCATAGCAGTGATCCGAGTTCCTTGTGGAAATCATCCACGGTCCGGCTGCCGTTGACCGCCAGCAGTCGATCGAGCTTATCCTTTGCGGCGGCTTCCGATTCGGCAAACGCCTCGTGATCGGTGCCCACCTTCGTGAAACTGCTGGACGCGAGATAATCATTGATCGTATTCGGCAGGACAAAATAGCCGTCGGCCAGCCCCTGCATCAGCGCGCTGGCTCCCAGCCGGTTGGCGCCGTGGTCGGAAAAATTAACCTCGCCGATCGCATACAGTCCCGGCAGCGTGGTCATCAGGTTATAATCCACCCACAGCCCGCCCATCGTGTAGTGCACCGCCGGATAAATCATCATCGGCGTCGTGTACGGATCCTCGTCGGTAATGCGGTTATACATTTCAAACAGGTTGCCGTATTTGGCTTCGATATTATCCCGCCCCAACCGCTGGATCGCTTCGGCGAAATCGAGATAAACCGCCTGACCGGTCGGGCCGACGCCGCGGCCTTCGTCGCACACCTGCTTGGCGTTGCGCGATGCCAGATCGCGCGGCACAAGATTACCGAAGCTCGGATATTTGCGTTCGAGATAATAGTCGCGCTCCGCTTCCGGAATCTCGTTGGCCGGCCGTTTATCGCCCTTCTGCTTCGGCACCCAGATCCGGCCATCATTCCGAAGGCTTTCCGACATCAGCGTCAGCTTGGACTGGTATTCGCCGTGAACCGGAATGCAGGTGGGATGAATCTGGGTATAACAGGGATTGGCGAAACAGGCGCCCTTCTTATACGCACGCCAAGCAGCGCTAGCATTGCAGTTCATGGCGTTGGTAGAGAGGAAGAATACATTGCCGTATCCGCCGGTCGCCAGCACAACGGCATCGGCTACGTGGCGGGTCAGCTCGCCGGTCACGAGGTTGCGCGCAATAATTCCGCGCGCCTGCCCGTCGATCACGACAATATCAATCACTTCGGTGCGGGTATGCATCTTGACCCCGCCCTTTTTGATCTCTTTCTGCAACGCACCGAACGCGCCGAGCAGCAGCTGCTGTCCGGTCTGGCCGCGGGCATAGAAAGTGCGCGAAACCTGGGCGCCGCCGAACGAACGGTTTGCCAGATAGCCGCCATATTCCCGCGCAAAGGGAATGCCTTGAGCGACGCAGTGATCAATGATCAGATTCGAGCACTCAGCCAGCCGATAGACGTTGGCCTCGCGGGAACGGAAATCGCCGCCTTTTACCGTGTCGTAAAAGAGGCGATAGATGGAGTCGCCGTCGTTGGGATAGTTTTTCGCAGCATTGATCCCGCCCTGCGCGGCGATCGAGTGTGCGCGGCGCGGGCTGTCGGAATAGGTGAAACTGTGCACCTGATATCCCAGCTCCGACATCGTGGCCGCGGCAGAGGCGCCGGCGAGCCCGGTCCCGACCACGATCACCTTGTGCTTCCGCTTGTTGGCCGGATTGACCAGCTTCACCTTGAACTTGTGATTGGTCCACTTTTCGGCCATCGGCCCGTCGGGAATTCTAGCATCAAGTTTAACCATGATAAGCCTCTGGGTTATAAAGTCAGCGAGTGTGGAGGAAGGCGATGATAGGAATGATTGCAAAGGTGGATGCCATGCCGATGGCGATCAGCTTGCTGAGCAGCTTGATCCGGCTGCCCTTGCGGGGAACATAAACGCCGTAGGTCTGCACCGCGCTCTGCAGGGCGTGACTCAGATGCAGGCCGACCGCGACCATGAACAGGACGTAGAATATCACGTGACCGGGCTGGGTGAATTTATCGAGCAGCATCCCGTAGACGTCGTTCACCTCATGGCCGTGCAGCTCGGTAACCGGCTTGGCGCGCAGGGTGAAATCGAGCAGGTGCTTGATAATGAAAATAAAAATCATGCCGCCGGAAACCGGCATCAGGCGTGCCGCCAGCGAGCGCTCCTTCGTGGATTTCTGGGAGAGCCTTTTATCATGCGCGGTCCGGTTTTCCAGCGCGACCCGGATGCCCATGAACATGTGAACGGATATCGAGACCATCATCAGCACTTCAATCCCGATGACAATGGGAACCAGTTGGTGCAGGTGCTCGGCATAGGAGTTGAAAATGTCCGGCCCGAACAGGAAAAGGATATTTCCTCCCATGTGCGGAATCAGGAACAGAAGGAACATGATCAGCCCGGAGGTTGCCAGCAGCAGCTTTTGGCCGATCGAGGAAAACACGGTTTGTTTAATGTCCATATACCCTACACCTTTGCTAAATGCGCATGCTAATACCTATTTGACTGTATACCTATAACATTTTCAGCAATTTGAAAAACGGTTTGTTTGCTTTTCTTACAGACCACAAGACGTCACCCCATTCGCATTAGGAAATTGTAATGTTAAAAACCCTGCCCTTCAAGGCGGGATTTACTTTTTCCAAGGTAACAGCCAGACCGGATTCGTTTGAAGATTGATTTGCCGGCCATCCCTGAGCATAGTGGCGCGCTTAACCCCATTTCTGCAGGAGATAACCATGGCTAAATTCGAAGACCTGAAACTTGAAAACCTCGACCAGCTCTTTCCGGAAGACTTTTCCAAGGAGCAGATCGCTCAGGGAAAAACCCTGTTCCTCAAGGAACTGTCCGACAGCATGCACCGCTTTTACGGCGGCAAAATGCAGACCGTTCCGAAGGCCGGATACTATGGGTTCAACTGGTTCAATGTCTGGTACTCCCCCGGCGTCTCGAAAGTGTCGACGGAAATCCGCGATAATCCCGAGCGCTCCTTCGAACTCTCCAACCGCGGCAATCTCGTGGCCGTTGTTTCCGACTCCACCCGCGTGCTTGGCGACGGCGACTGCGGTCCGTCCAGCGGCCTCGGCGTGATGGAAGGAAAAGCCTACCTGATGAAATATCTCGGCGGCGTGGATGCCGTTTCGCTCTGCATCGATTCCCGCAACGAAAAGGGAGAACACGACCCGAAGAAGATCATCGATTTTGTAAAAATGGCGGCGCCCAGTTTTGGCGCGGTCAATCTGGAAGACATTTCCCAGCCCAACTGTTTCGAGGTGCTCGATACCCTGCGCGAAGCCTGCGATATTCCGGTCTGGCACGATGACGCTCAGGGAACCGGCTGCGTAACGCTCGCCGGACTCATTAACGCCCTGAAGGTGGCCGGAAAGAAAATCGGCGACGTCCGGATTGCCATGCTCGGCGCCGGCGCCTCCAACACCACGATTGCAAGCCTGATCCTGCAGGCCGGCGGCGACCCCGCCAGGATGGTGATGTGCGATTCCCGCGGCGGCCTGCATTCCGACCGTGCCGATATCGAAGCCGATACCGCCTTCTACAAGAAATGGGATCTCTGCCAGCGCACCAATCCCGATAAAATCAACTCCATCGAAGCCGCCATGGAAGGCGCGGATGTCCTGATTGCCCTTTCCCGGCCAGGCCCGGACACCGTCAAGCCGGAGTGGATCAGCAAGATGGCCGACAAAGCCATCGTCTTTGTCTGTGCGAATCCGGTTCCGGAAATCTATCCGCACGCCGCCAAAGAAGCCGGCGCCTACATTGTGGCTACGGGCCGCGGCGACTTCCCGAATCAGGTGAATAATTCGCTCTGCTTCCCCGGACTGCTGAAGGGCGCCCTGCTGGTGAAGGCCCGCAAGATTACCGATACGATGGCGATCGCCGCGGCACACGCAATTGCAGAAACGGCGGAAAAGAAAGGCCTGACCCCGGACTATATTGCTCCGCTTATGGATGAGCCCGAAACCTTCCCGGCGGTGGCACGAGCTGTTGCAGAACAGGCCCAGATTGATGGCGTGGCACGCGTTGAAATGACCGGCGAGGAGGTCTACAATCAGGCCAAGAAGGAGATCGACGAAGCCCGTGCACTGACCGAACACCTGATCAAGGAAGGCTTCATTGCCGAGCCGACCACGGAAATGCTTGAAGCGTGCTTTGATAAAGCCATTGCCCAGATCCGGTAGTCATCCCGGATCGGCTTTTGTGCCGTGAAAAGAAACAGCGTCATTACAGCCCTGTGCACCGCCGGCATTTTTGTGTGCGCGGCAAGCGTCTGTGAGTTTGTGCTCTGCGGAACCTGGGTTATGCCGCTGTCTCTCTCGGTGCTGGGGCTGATCACCTTTACCGTCTATGCCGCCGATAAACGGGCGGCCGAGCGCGGTGCGTGGCGGATTCCGGAGGCACATCTTCATCTTTTGGCCGTGCTCGGCGGCTGGCCGGGAGCCCTGATTGCGCAGCAGGTTTTCCGACATAAGACCCGTAAGCGTTCGTTCCGTGTGGTTTTCTGGATCACCGTGGTGCTTCATATCGGGGCCACGATTTTGCTTTTGTCCCCCTTCGGCCGGCCGGCGCTGCAATCGATTGTCGACATGATCGCGGCGGGCCGATAAGTCCACCCGCGAAAAAGCCCGCACCCGGCACGGGGATTGCTCGTTATTCGATGAATCTGATCACAAAATCGAGGGCAATCGATATGAATTCATGGGTGATACTTTTGAACGTGCTGCTGAGCGCAATCGGACTGGGATATATAGTATACGGTCGAAGGCAGATGCATGCCATGGCACTGATCTGCGGGATCGCACTCTGCGTATTCCCCTTTTTCCTTCACAGCATCTGGCTGATTCTGCTGATTGCCGCCGTCATCATGGCTCTTCCTCGCTTTGTGCAGTTTTAGCCATTGGATATTCCGCCTCGGGCCGGATTCGCGAAACATGCAACCGGTTGATATTGCGCCGTTATTCCGAACTGGAGCCGCCGGAATGCAGATTTGCGTCAGTCAAGAAACCGGGAGGATTCACCTGTTGCGGCCCCGAGCCCTGTGACCGGTATTGGCAAACCGGTCGATTCATGCTTACATGCAGGGATGAAAACCATTGGCAGCATGATGCAGACACGGGTCGTGACCGTGGAGATGGATGATACCCTGCACGTCGTGAAGACGATTTTTGATCATACCCGTTTTCACCACCTGCTGGTCATTGAGAACAACCGGCTCAAGGGGGTCCTTTCGGACCGGGATCTCCTGAAGGCGCTGAGTCCGAACATCGGAACAGCGGCCGAACTGCCGCGCGACAGCGCCACCCTGAACAAGCGGGTTCATCAGATCATGTCCCGCAAACCGATCACCCTGCCGCCCGAAGCCACCGTGGAGGAAGCAGGACAGTTGATGATAGCGCATCGTATTTCCTGCATTCCGGTCGTGAATGCACTTCACGAAATCCGGGGGATTCTCACGTGGCGGGATCTCCTGCCGGAGCTGTTTGATACGAATTCCGCGCTCTAAAGCTCACCGCGCTGCACTATTGCCGTCCGACACCGGAACCTCTAGGATCAAAGACTTATTATCCAGCAGCATATCATAGGGAGCGGGAGACATGATGAACAATTCAGTAGAACTGGGACCTCGGCAGAAGGCAACAACGGCAGCAGCGATCACATTAGGAGCCGCATTGGTCGTAATCTTTTTTGCGTTTGCACTCACCTGGGGACTGGCACGTTTTGCCGGCGTATTCAAGGATGTGCTTCTTCCGCCGGTCGTTGCCGGGATTCTGGCCATGCTGGTCCGTCCCTACTATGACTGGCTCCTGAAAGTCTGCCGACGCAAAGCGGCCGGTGCACTGAGCATCTTTTTCCTGACGGCACTGGTTCCTTTGGCACTGCTCCTGTGGCTGGCCGGAACCTTTGTTGCCAACCAGCTGATCCTGCTGATCGACGAACTTCCTTCCATGGTAAACGCGATGCAGGAGGCTGCCCGGACGAACTGGCCGCAGATCATGGCACTGCTTGAAAAGTATGGCGTCAGTGCCGGACTCGAAGGATTTATTCAGGACCCGGGACAGATGGCCTCCAATGCCGCACAGGCCGCCATTGAGCAAATCGCCCAGTCCATCCTGCATATGTCGCAATCGGTCTCCTCCCTCCTGGCCTGGGCCGTCCTTCCGGTCTACCTCGCCTTTTTCCTCATGGCCAAACCGTTTGAGCCGCAGCAGATCGGTGAATTTCTGCCATTCCTGAAGGAAAACACGCGCAAGGATGTGGTCTATCTCTTCGAGCAGTTTGTCGCCATCCTGCTGACCTTCTTCCGGGGACAGATCATTATCGCGCTGATTCAGGGCGTTCTATTTGCCATCGGATTTGCGCTGGTCGGGCTCCCCTACGGCCTGATGATCGGGATGCTGCTCGGCATTCTCAATATCATTCCATACTTGGGCAGCATTGCCGGACTTGCCGTGGCCATTCCCCTTGCCTATTTCGGCGATGACGGCGGCGTCCTGCGCATTGTGCTGGTTCTCGTCGTCTTCAGCGCGGTTCAGGCCATTGAAGGCTATGTCCTAACCCCTCGCATCATGGGCGAACGTACCGGGCTGCATCCGGCCATCATCATTTTCGCCGTCTTTTTCTGGGGCACCGCCCTCGGCGGCGTTCTCGGCATGATGCTCGCCATTCCGCTGACCGCCTTCGCCGTCGTATTCTGGCGCCTGCTCAAAAAGAAATACATCAGGGAGGTTCTTTAAATCACCCCGTCAGTCAGATGACTCCCTGAAAACGATCTTCAAAGGGTTCCATGCCGGAAACACCGGCACGGAACCCTTCTGCGTTACGACGTTCCGAAGTAGAGCAGTCCAAGCAGGACGGCACCGATGGAAGACTGAAGCAGCATGCGTCCCCACGGCTCACCACGCTCTTCAAACATTTCAGCCTTCGGGATCCTGTTCCGCTCCGGATTCCGGGCAACTTCACGCTGCCGCTGCTCATGATCGACATATACGATGCGACGTCCCTTCAAACCTGGTCGTGCTGATACCTTGATCGACATCTCGCCCCGGTTCCAGGCAGCAGGACCGAAGCCGGCCATGTTTTCCATGTCGAAACGCTGCATTTTATCGGTGTTGAGTTTCATGTCTCTTTTCCTTTCTGTTCAGCATCCTCTTTCGATTCTGAATACCTTTTTATATAGTACCAATTCTGTACCAAACGTGGGCGCTAATATATTATTGCCGCATTATAGATTTTTTTTCGGAGGGCTTTATCCCGATGATTGATAGGTTTTTGGATTTTCAAGGCCTCCGGACCGGCGGCGATACGTACCGAGGGCGGCTCGCCTGCAATAAACAAAACCCGACAATCTAACTGTAAACGGTATTATTTACTGACCAGCCGGAAGGAGTGCCTGGAAGCATTGCTCACGATGGTCAAAAATGCGTTTGAGTGTCGGTCGGATGAAGCCGGCATGAACGGGACGCCCCAACAGGCCGAACGGAACTTCATACGAGACGTGATCCACCATTCGAACTTTTTCGCCCGCCTGCTCAATGAGATGTTCATGATACCAGAACCGGTACGGCCCGATTTTCTGCTCATCCACAAAATACCGACCGGGATCAATATGCTTGATCTCGCTGACCCAGGGCTGCCAGCCCATCAGTGGAATCCGGACCCGGTACTCCACCAGCAGTCCGTTGAACATAACCTCCGGCACCGGACTGACAATTTTAAAGGACATATCATCCGGCGTAATCCGATCGAGATTCTGCGGATGACTGATAAAACGCCACACATCCTCAATGGATGCAGCGACCTCTATTTCCGTGTGCAAAGTATACATTTGAAATCCTCATGCGGCAGAATAACCGCCTTTTAAGAGGATTCGCAAAAGCGCCGGAAACCTTTCAGGAAAACGCTCTTTATTCCGCAGTCGGCTCTTCGATGCACTCTTTTTTCGGCTTGCGGTGCTGGGCCGCCAGAACATCATCCAGCTCCAGTCCGGTCAGCTTGGTGAGCGTATTGAAGAGTGCATTAAAAACAAACAGCATGGCGATCATAACCGGAATGAGCACCACGGTATTGCTGAGCCCCGTCATTTTTCCCAGCTCCGCCGCATATTCCGGACTGCCCGGAGGGCTCTTGAGCACCAGCGCCGCAAGCGTCCCGCTGAGTACCGATGAAAGCAGCATAACGCCGGCAAATCCCCACGATAACCCGACCAGCCGCTTCTCGAACCGCTCTTCATTATTCTGATCCTTCAGTCCCTGATGCAGACGCTCCAAATCGAATATCGCATCGGTCAGCATCAGTTTCTTAATCAGCGGAAACGGTGTTTTCAGCGAGATCACAATCACGAGTCCGATGACGAGCGGAATGGCCGCCTCCTTGACAATCATCCACTCCTTCGGCAACTGCTTCAGCCCGAAAACGCCCGTCAGCAGAACACTGACCAGTCCGATGATGGCCAGCACATCGGCTTTCTTCTTCGTGATAACGGTCTTGATTCCGTGCGTGACCGGAAAGGCGACTGCAATGATCAGAGCCCAAACAGGCCCCAACCCCAGCATGCCGTCCGGCTTGCTCATGAAGGTGAGAATGCAGACGGGAATAACAATGTTCACCAACAGACTGATGACCGGACTTTCGGGCTTAGACTCGGCTTCTTTCATGCAACCTCCAAAAAGAAAAGAGGATACGTCCAGCCTCCATTTAAACCAATGAAAAAGTAATGCGTTAGTCCGGCGCGACATGCGCCGGAGCCGGAAGGATGCATTACAACGCGGGCGGCGGGCCCGGCGGATCCGATGGTTCATTGCCCGGCGGTGTGGGCCCAGACGAGGACGGCGGGTCAGGCGGATCTGACGGTTCATCGCCGGGCGGCGTCGGCTCAGACGTGGTGCTGTTGCTCTCGACTTTGATCACTCGGAAATAGCACCCAACTGATTCCGGAGTCGCCACGAGGGTCGAAAGATTTGTCTCCGCGGTAAATTCCGTCCCGATATTACTCCATGACTCGTCGCGCAGGACACCACAGCACTGTAGCTGATAATTCTGCCCTTCCGTGGTTTCAACCTGAAACTCGATTTCGCTCTCGCGCACGTCGATCGCAGTAATCCGACCCGACGCATAAACCGGCGTTGCACCCAGCAGAACGGCCGCTGCGACAAACGGGAGAATTCGCCGGCCGATCCGCGGTCCCGCTTCGACATTGAAATGCCGGCTGATTCGTCTGTTTCCGATGTGCTTCATGGCCAGCACAAATAGCAACATCTTTGCCAGCCAATTCTTTCCCCCTACCAAAATATATTGATGGTTTTACATAGTCTAGAGAAGCTGCAGAAGAGCAAATGAAGAGCTGACGTGACACGCCTTTTTACAATCGGTATCAGGACTTTAAATATCCCTATTATACGGTCGTATCGCTCACCAAAAAAACCTGCCCGAAAAACACCCGATATTTTGTTATTTTTCAGGCGTAACTCGCCACAACACCCTCATAAGTTTTTATTACTTCCGTCGATATAAGCTCTTTCTTGATCGCGCTGCCGATTTTTTCCCGGGACAAATTTAAGCGGGAATTCAGCCGCCGGCGGCCGGTCCACTTAACTGAAAAAAAATGAATATAAATATTCCGTCTACCGTTCCAACAGCGTTCTCCCCAGATCTGCGAAACCCGATCCGCCTTTGACGGGGTGGCCAGTGGGCGACCGGAGTATCCTGCATGTTTCTCAGGTTCATTTTCTAGAAACGGCGGAGTTTTATACTGATTGAACTCTGGCGCTTAAGCCGTTTGCCGTAAATCGGATGCTTCTCCACCTTGCCGACTTCTTCCTGCAGCATCTCAAAAGCACGCTCCAGCGGCTCCTCATGACTGAATCGCCAATAGGACAGCACATCCATAACTTCAGAGAATTCCGCCTCATCCGAAATAAGGTCGTCAGATCGGAGCTTATTACCAGCCCGCTCAACTTGCTTTTTTGAATACCTACCTTGCCCCATCTTCCATTCCTATTTTCCACCGACCGCAGGCAGCACGGCACGCATGACCCAGGACATGTCACCGCCCTCGTAAAACAATCCCTTATCTTTTTCGATTCCCAGGAACATATTTTCTCTAAATCCCAAAGGTTTCGTGGCAATCAGCATCCCTGTGCGTGGCTTCGATATTTTCCCATAACAGGTCCATCACCGGATCATTGCTATGAGCATTCAACCATCGATAAACATATTTTTTCCAGATATTCCATGGTTCAGTGGTTGAGTTCAAAGCAGCTGGCCTACACTTCCTACTGATTTGAGAGCGCAAGTCATTCAGGTCAGCAGGTGCACAATCGCTGTTCACGATAGTCGATAGGTTTTCAAACTTACCAACAACCCGTTCCCGAATATGATAAACGTCATCCCACGTTTCCAGTTTCTCCCTCTGTGATGGATCAAAAACCACATCGACGGCCAGTCCAAACTCATCTGCCCGAATCGAAACGGTTATGAAATCCCGGGCGCATTCTGAATAGGGATATACATCACTGCAAATAAGGTTATGCTTTTTAATGAGGAGTAGCCAATCAGCATTCCAATCGCGCATTGCCATGATGCGTTCCTGTATCCTCACCATCTTATTAAAAATCGGATTAAAAGAATCGGGCCAGCTGGGGACCGCTCCTAATGCCAAGCCGCCCAGCAGGTGATAATGAAATTGAACCCAATGCATCACCTCTGTTCGTTTCATTAGATCAGGAAAATCCAAAAACAACCATTCTCTGTCAAAATTTTCTTTTTTATCAATGGCCGAAAGCAGTTGGTCTAGTTCATTTAGGTTTAATCCTGACAAATCGGCAACTGTCAGCATGAAGAAGGCATTTTTTAGATTGGCTTTTAACTGCTGACTCAAGTTAACCGGTTTATATTCAAATCGTGAACTTGCATTTTCATCTAGGAAGTCAGCCGTATCTGAAAAATCTTTACCGAGCAGACGTCCCTCGTTCTTTAATTGTGCAAACAATGTATTGTATGATCCGGCATCTTCCCGAATGTCAGGAGCAATTAATCCCTTATTTAGCAATACTCGTCCACTCTTCAGAACCTTGCTTGTCAACTCGGAATCCAACATGGCCGAATGTGTAACGGTCGTCTTCCCAGACAAGATTACAGTCGTCTTAATGAATGACGAAAGCTCATCTTCCGAAATAGGAAATAATCGCTGCTGCAATGGATCTGTTGCAGTCAGCACAACGGGTATTACTTGCTGTTCTTTACTGTGCTCCATCAAACTATCTCTTCTTTGGGGTTTTCTTTCTGGGTTTCAGGTTGGCGCGGGCGAATTTGATGTGTTCGAGGAGGGCGGCGGCGGAGTTTTCGCCGGTGATGAGGTCGGGATGGGCGGCGCGCCACTCTTCAGTGAGTTCGCCGCGGAAGGCTTTGGCTAGGATGGATTGCGTTAGATGGTTGACGTGCGCCTGCGCCTCCTTCACCCGCTGCTCCACCTGATCCGTAAAGGTAAACAGCTCTTCGACTCGACGGACGATTTCGGTTTGTTCTTCGAGGGTGGGCAGTGGCACAACAAATCTTTTAATATCAGCTAAATTAATCCCTCTTTGTGCAACACCACGAACCTTCTCTGCCAAACACCGGTAGCCACCTGGTGACTGCAACAACAACGCAATAAACTGTGCGTTGATTTTTTCGCGGACAGGAATCAGGGCAACCTCTCGACTAATATTACAATCAGCCAATGATAACGGTGCAACAGCCGCATTACCAACGGTCCCTCGTATTGCCAGCAAAACTTCTCCTCCGCTCAATAAGGTTCTTTTATACGAATCAGATATTTCCTTTTGAACCAGCTTTAGATCACTGGCATCGATCACAAGCGACTTCACGTCTCCACAACGAACCGTGGGCACGCCACCTTTTGTATGCTGCCCAGTTTGCACGATGCCGTATGGAATACCTTTTACGGAATCAACCAGCTTTTCAAGCGGGTAAAGTTTCCAGCGTTCCCATTTAACATCTCCATGCAATGCGGTAGACAACTCAATTTCATCACGGCCCAAATTGTTCAATTTTCGCAATTTTGCATCAGCTTTTATTTCACCATCAACTTCATCATAAAAATGATCGTCTGCACTGGCCCACTCCTGGGTAAGTTTACCGGAGGTGGCGGCGGCGAGGACGGATTGGCGGAAGCGTTTTAGGATGGCGGGGAGTCCGTCGAGGCGGGTTTTGATGGAGTCCACCTGCGCCAGTAAATCATCCAGCCGCGCCGCTATCTCTTTCTGCTCTGCGAGCGGGGGGACACTAAATTGTGTATCGATTAAATATTTGAAATGACGTGAATACCCCTTGTCAGGAAATTCTAATGAAGTCATCTGATGATAAAAGAAACGTGAATCCAGACCATTCAAACTACTCAAAACTTTCGTACCATCAGCTCCTGGAACGAAAGGGGTATCTACCCATTTAAAAATCCGTGTGTGATCTCCGAAAATCACAACAGGCTTCTCCGGTCGGATCAGTTTTTCTGGATCATTAACATAGCCAGCAATATCTGATTGCCCCTGATCAATAACGGGAAAGGCTCCCTCCAGCAGGCACTCTTTGGTCTTAACCTTTTTTCCAGTAGTTGGAATCTGCGTAAAGGAATCCTGAGTGGAAATAATTTCCCACCCATTCGGAAGCGGGAAATCACTCATTGCCCACCTCAACTTTCGGCCGAGCATGGACGAGCGGGCAGAATGCCCATTCTACTTTCTTGTAACCTATCATTCCTCCGCGCCTCCCAGCCCAAGCACTTCGGCGAGCATAGTTTTCTGGGCTTCAGCTTCATCGGCGCAGCCGAGGGCGGTCATGAGGCCATCGAGTTCGCGCAGGGCTTCGGTCAGTTCGCTCATGGCTTCGGCGGCGAGTACGTCGGGTTCGGGCAGGCTGGCGGCGTCGACACTGTCGCTGTCCTTGATCCATGAAATATCGAGGGAGTCGCCCTTGGTATCGCGGATCCACTCGCGGCTGAAACAGCGCCAACGGGATTCCTCCATATCACGCGAAGCCGCGAAGTCGCGAAGTTCTTTTTGTGATTCCTTTGTGCCCTTTGTGGCGGAAATAAAACTCCACTCTCCTTCCGTACGTTTAGACGAACCATCAGGGTTATCGCCGTAGACGGTTTCAAAGGGTTTGAGGTGGGCATCGCCAAACGGCGTGCGCTTGCCGAAGCTGGGCATGTTGGTGCGAAGATCGTAGACCCAGACGTTCTTGGTATTGCCTTCATCCGATTCGCCCCGGGTAAAGAAGAGCACGTTGGTTTTGACGCCTTGGGCATAGAAGATGCCGGTGGGCAGGCGCAGGATGGTGTGCAGGTTGCACTTGTCCATCAGGTCGCGGCGCACGTCGGTGCCGACGCCCGCTTCAAACAAAACGTTGTCCGGCAGAACGACGGCGGCGCGACCGCCGGGCTTCAGGCCGCTGTAGATATGCTGCAGAAAGTTAAGCTGCTTATTGGCGGTGGCATGGGTAAAGGCGCGGGTCGGCCGGCCGCCGCCCTTGGCCGTTCCAAACGGCGGATTGCTGAGAATAACATTTGCCTTAGGCAACATTTCTCCCTGTTGCCCTAATGCATTCCCTAAAAGAACCGCCCCTTCGGGGCCGCCCTCCATGCCGTGCAGCAGACAGTTCATCAGCGCCAGTCGGCGCGTGTCGGGCACCAGCTCGATGCCGATGTAGCACTCCTTGCGCTGGCGTTTCTGTTCCTTCGGCGGCAAATCGTAAAGATCGTCGGTCTGGTCCTTGATGTAGCGGTCGGAGGCAATCAGGAAGCCCGCCGTTCCGGCAGCTGGATCCTGAATGCTTTCGCCCGCCTGCGGTTTGATGCAGCGGATGATGGAATCGATCAGCGGGCGCGGCGTGAAATATTGCCCGGCGCCGGACTTGGTTTCGTTGGCGTTCTTTTCGAGCAGTCCCTCATACAAATCCCCCAGCCCATCCTGCTGGGCGGAAAACCAGTCGATCTGATCCAGGCTCTTGATGAGCTGTTCGAGGTGGCGCGGTTCGCGCAGGCTGGTCTGGGCATCGTTGTAGATGGCAAGGATCAGCGGATCGGTGACGACGGTTTTGCCGTCGGCATCCTTACCGGTGGAGAGCGTCAGCAGAATGCGCTTATAGTCGTTGAGCAGGTTAACGCCACTCTTTTTCTTGAGATCGGCCCAGCGGCAGCCCTCGGGCAGGCGGTGATCAAAATTATTGAGGTTGAGCACCTGCTCGTTTTCCATTTTCATGAAGAGCAGCAGGACGAGCTCGGTGACATAGTGGGAATAGTTGATGCCGTCGTCGCGCAGGATGTCGCACAGGTTCCAGAGCTTTTGAACAATGTCGTTTTTGGTCATGGGTTCTTTCTTTTCAGTTAAATCAATTTTTCACCACAGAGGGCACAGAGACACGAAGTGAGGCTGGCGCGAAGCGACAGCAGCGAAGCGGAAAACACAAAGGAACAGGGAGAAGAGAATCATTCCGCTATTAGTTTTACGTTTCATCGATATGCGTCCAACCCAAATGGTTTATTCCTCACCGCCATAATCCGCTTGGGAAATGGCATGGAATATTTTCAGTTTCAACGCTTCATCGGAGTCCATTTCTTCTGCGAGGAAAGCCGTGATGATTTCGTGCAAGAGCTCTTTATCAATGAGTCCGGCAGCTACATGACGGCTTATGTTTTCCATATCCCGCAAGAAACGGCTGACGCAATACAGGTACCCATTGAGTAGTAGCATCTGGGCACAAAGCGTAATGGCAATCCGTTTGTTGCCATCGGCAAAGCAGTGAAATTTGTTCGCACTGAAGAACAAGTGCGTCAGTTTGTCCTCCATGGTCGGGTAATAGTCGTCGTTCTGGATGTTTTGCAGCACGCTGTCCAGCTTGCCCAGCTCAATGGCTTCGAGCGTTCCCCCTCCGCTCACCTCAACCGTATTGCGGTGAACCTCAATGGCCTGCTCTAATGTGAGGTAAATCAGCGGCATTATTATTCGCACTCCTTCAAGCGCTTCATAACATCTTTGGCTTCTTCAAGCCGCTCTGCGAGTTCCTTGCTCTTTTCACCAAGGAAACGTTCGAATTCATCCCGATTGGTTGGCGTAATATATTCCTTTAACTGGTGGTGCAGTGCATCCCGGAAAGCGAGGTCGCGACTGGCCATCTTATTTCGGGCCCGCTCAATGAGTGGCTTCCAATGGGCCTGTTTTTCGAACGCTTGAAAAAGTTCCTCGACTTCAAAGGCATCCAGTTTACGCCCCTCCCTTTTGAAGACCTCGTGTAGCAACTCCCCGAAGCCGTACTCATACGCAGCAATCAGATCGAGAATTTCGGAGTAAAAGGTGTCCCTGACCTTGTCCCTCTCATGCAGCCTGAGAATCTTTCGATACTCCTGTGCATTTTCATTAAAAATGCTGACATAAATTTTATCCGTATAGAGCGGATACTTAAAGTTGCCCATATCCACGCAATCCCGCAGCGCATCCGTAAATACCTTTCGGTAATTCTCTTCCTGAAAATAAGCGATGATAAAGTCTTCATCGCGCTGGTTGATATATTTTGTCCCGCCACCCGTCCGGATATTGATCGTATCGATTACAATGTCCAAAATGGCCTGGCGGAGCAAACGAGCCGGTTCACTCTCCGTCAGAAGCATGGCGAGGTTCAAAAAAGCCCGAAAGTCAAAAATGCCCAATTGCGGCGCTTTGGATATGTTCCCGAAATCTGTTTCGGGAACATCATTCTCAGCAATGCGCAACTTAAACGCTGCTAGTCGTTTGCCCCGAATGATCTCGTAACCGTTTTGAGCGAGTTCCTCAGCATATTTTGACAGATAGTTTTCGATTGTACGCAGATTGACCTCAAAAAACACGGCCACCTGTTCCTTCAGCACCACCGTTTTATCCTCGAACGGAATTCCCCGGATATGCGTGGCCTTTTCAACCTCCTTAATTGCGTACGGATTATTAAGGATATTCTGCCGATCAATCTGGGAAACCGTCAGATCCTTCCCTCCTGTTTTTTTATCGTCTGCCATGATTTATCATCCTGTTTCCGGGCAATTCCGTTTTCATAACCGCTCGTGGTTTTATTCTATCTTTAGCCTGTTTGTTCCCAAAGCGACCCAGCCAGGGTTTTGATGACGGCATCGAGCTGCTTATGCAGGATGGTGTCGAGCCGCTTGGCCCCGCCGTCGTTTGCAAAGATTTCATTCACGGCCTGCTGGTCGATCACCACTTCATGGCAGAGCTGCTTGGCGAGGCGGTCGAGCCATTTGCGCTGGATGGTGGTCCAGCTCCGCATTTTGTATATATTCTCCATGGCCATCTCAACCCGCCGGTCGAAGGGAATGAGCGCTTCGCCGAGGGCGGCCTGACGGATATAGCCAATGATGCTGGCGGCGATTTCCTGGTTGGTCTGGCCGCGCCATGCGCTTTTCAGGTTGGCTTCGGAGAAGCCGTTCTGGTCGAGATAGAGTTTCACTTCTTTGAGTTGCTCGCGCGTGAGATCCTTCGGTCGGTTGACAACGGCGGAGAGCGCGGCGTTGTCGTTGACGTGGCCTCTCACAAATTCCGCAAACTCCTGAAGATAGTCGCCAGGACGCTGATGTACGCCATCGTTTTGTTCGCGGCCAATCAGTTCGTCTTCGTGGTAGGAAATAACGGGATTGCTATCCGAGCCGACCAACACTTTCACATCTTCCATCTGTTGGATAAACCCGCAATGGGTTTTCAGAAACTCCGCCGCCTTTTCCGGTCCGATTTCATGGAAGTGCCTGTGCAGTGTTGAGGGTTCAACGCCCCACAGATCTTGCAACTCGTCGAGTTTATCGCGCACCCGCCCGTCGCGCTCCGCCTTTTTGCGGGCCTTTCGTAGAATCCGCATCACCTTCTGATTGATGGCGTCGAGCACTTCGTCGGCATGGCTCCTTTCGCGGTTATCGGCCAAGGCGTGATGTTCGGGCTGAAGCAGTTCATCGACCAACTGTTCCAATGAAATGTTCGGGTTCTTCACCAGGGGCTTCATGGTGGAGACTTCGTCGAGCGCTGCATAAAGATCTACCGGGTCGTAAATCTTAAATTCGGTTTTTCCGATTTTGTCGCACCGGCGGGTGGCGCGCCCGACCATCTGTTCATAGAGAATGCGGGAACGGACGCGGCGCAGGAATACGAGATGGCAAATGCCGGGAACGTCGATTCCGGTGGTGAGGAGATCGACGGTAATGGCGATGACAGGATTGCGCTCGTTCTTGTAGTGCCGGATCAGTTTGTCGACCTGATCGCTCTTTCCGGTAATCTTGCTCACCGCGTTCTGGTTGTAGTCATCGCCGTAGAGGGCGGAAAACTGCCTATCCAGCTCTGTTTTGACCATATCGGCATGCAGGTCGGTTACACAGAAGATCATGACCTTTTCATCGCTGAAGGGGTCCAGCTCCTGCGCCAGCGCTTCGCAGATCACCCGGTTGAAATCCTTGGTAATGACGCGCCGGTTGAACGCTTCGATTTCAAAGTCGAGATCGTCTTCCAGTTCCGCTTCGTCCACCTCGCCGGATCTGACATTCACCACCTCGACCTTTTCGCCTTTTTCAAACCGGATGCCCTCTTCCGCCAGTCTGGTGCGGTAGCGGATGGGCGGTTCATGGTCGATGAGCCAGTCGTCAGCAACGGCTTCGCGATAGGTGTAGGTATAGACCGGCTTGCCGAATATCTCGGAGGTGTGCCTGGCAGGAGTCGCGGTCATTCCGATTTTGACCGCATCGAACCAGTCAAGCACCCGGCGATAACTGGAGAGATATTGCGCCTGATCTCGAAATTCGATTTCGTTATCCGTCATTTCCTGATCGAGCGTATAGCCGCGGTGGGCCTCGTCGACAATGACGCAGTCATAGGTGTCGATCGAGGGAGGGTTGTCCGACATGAAGATCCGTTTGACCATAGCCTGCACGGTGGCGACCTGAATGCGCGTTTCGGCTTCGGCGGCCATATCGCCAAGCCGGGCGATGTTGTAGATTTTGGAGAGCGGGGAGTTTTGTTCCAGCGGGGCTTCATCGAACACGTCCTGCGCCTGTCCTCCCAACGCGCTGCGATCCACCAGGAACAGGATCCGCTTAAAACGTTCGGCTTTAAGAAAGCGATACATCAGTCCGATGATGGTGCGGGTTTTTCCGGTGCCGGTGGCCATAGCCAACAGGCATTCGCGTTGATTCTTCTCCAACGCGCTTTCAACCGCGTTGATCGCCTTTTCCTGATAGTCGCGCAGTTTGAGATATTCAAAGCCTTCCTGTCTGAGCTTGGCTTCGGCCGTCGCTTTGTCGCGGGAGAGATGATCCAGCAGACCTTCCGGTGAGTGGAAATCGCTGAGTACTTTTTTCAGGTTGGAAGGCGCGCGGACATCCCTGAACCAGGTGCCTGATTTTTCCGCCAGTTGTTTGATATAGGGGCGGCCATTGCATGAATAGACAAAGGGAATTTTGTAGGTACCGCCTTCCCCATCGCTCCATGCCTGCTGCTCACCGGCGAGCCGCCATGCGGCGTAATGATCGGCCGCAAGCGGGAATCCGCTGGAATAGCGTTCAGCCTGCGGAATCTTTCCGGCCACATCGGTATTTTCCCGTTTCGCCTCAACGACCGCGATAGGAGTCATCCCCGCGAACAGTACATAGTCGGCAGACTGGCGTCCAACGGTGGGCCATTCGGCAATGGCCTTGTTCTTCCGAGGCTCAGGACGAGCACCTTTGGCATAGGTGAGCTCCTGCGTGTCAGCTTCCCATCCGGCAGCAATCAGCTGCTGGTCAATGATGATGCGGGTCAGCTCTTCGTTCAGATCGACATGTTTTGCCGCTTTATGGGTTTTCTCGGAAACTCTCTTGGCAGCCTGGCTATCCAGCTGCTTCTGCATATCGGCGAGCTTTTGTTCATACTCCTCCTGCAACTTGGCCAGAGCGGCCTCATGCTCCATCGCAATGGATTCAAAGGTACGCGCCTCCTCATCCATCTTTTCAGCAAGGGCTTCATACTCCGCCTTTTCCCGGGCAACCAGCTCGGCCAGCTCGTGACTGGACTCTATCTCTTGGCTGGCATCCTTCAGCGCAGCCTTGAGCTGCTCGATCTGCTCCTGCAGTGCACGCAAAGGCGTACTTGGATCGCGCGGGGGAATGAACGGCCCGGGCTTGAAATGTGTTCCCTTTGCCCCAAAGGATTGATGGAACCAAATAGCCAAAGTGCGCGCGATTTTCAGGCCATTCATTGCCTCGCCATGCTTGGTCTGGAACTGGTGAGTTGCTTTGTTTCCCTCGATCCTGAGCGTATGAAACAATTCACGTATTTCCGGATCGAGCCCGATTTCCCGGTTCAGCTTGTAGAGGAGGTCCGACTGGCTGGTCAGCTCATCGAAAGGGATACCGCAACGGGCAGCTATATTCTGGGCCAACGCTTCGCCCAGCTGCCTGAGTTTGATGAGGGTAGTATTGGGATCGGAGGAAAACACCTGTTCCGCAGTAGAGGCCAACTGGAGGAAGACAGCATCATGCTCCTCCAAAAAGTCAAAGTTTCCTGACTGTCGTTGTCCACTATGCATACATCGCCCCACCCAAGCGTGTTTTTACAGATGCAGCACGATAAAATCATATGAACTGCTCAGCAAGCTCAACCCTTGGAAAGATATTCATAATGAGGCAGTATGATTAACAAAGATATGCAACACCGCATACCCGTCTTTGGTGGAGAGCCGCCTCCTGTTTTGGCAGAAATCATCACGAGACTTTACAAGATATTCGGAAGGACAGGAATCGCACGATACCCCAATAAATAAAGGGCCAAAACCGAAGTTTTGACCCTTGAAAAATGGGGTGAACGAGGGGACTCGAACCCCCGACCTCCTGGGCCACAACCAGGCGCTCTAACCAACTGAGCTACAATCACCGTCTGAAAGGAGGAAGAACATATCGATAAACGCCGGAGAATCAATCGTTTTTTCTTCAAAAAATACGGCGATCCCGGAATTCAGAAATAAAATCCGCGAATAACACCGCCGCAAAAGTTAACCATGAGTCATGGCAAGCCAATCGAGAACCATTAAAACAAAACTTTGCATTGCAAAGTACTTTTTAATTCCTTACCTTGCACAAATCAGGAGTAGATCACTTTGATTGCAAACCACATTCATGATGCCCTTGGACAGGTCCGGCGCCTGCAGGAACTGATCCTCGACAAACGGCGTTTTACCGGTTATTCCGGTGCGGCGCGCATGCTGGGCGGCTGTTCCGCCCTGGTCGGCTGCACCGTGATGTCGTTCTTCCGGGACAGTGAGCGTGCTCAGATCATCGGGTGGGGACTGATTCTGGCGTTCGCCCTGTTTTTCAACTATGGCGCGCTAACTCTATGGTTCTTTCAACAACCGCGCCGGAAACGCACCTTCGCCACCATCAGTCCGGCAACCGATGCCATTCCACCGCTCGCGGTGGGCGCAGTCGTCAGCGTTGCACTTTTGATGCACGGATATACGGATCTGCTTTTCGGATGCTGGATGTGCCTGCTTGGGCTGGCGCATACGGTTTACCGCTCCAGCCTGCCGCGCAGCAACTGGTATCTTGGACTGTATTATATGGTGATCGGCGCCGGCTTTCTCTTGTGGCCGGGAAGCCTGTTTCATCAGCCGCTGGCCGCCGGCGCCGTCTTTTTTATCGGGGAATGGATCGGCGGTACAATATTTCACCGACACAAAATCGAAGCTTTGGAGGACGCCGGCAATGACTAAGGAAAATAATCCGTTTCAGGCGCTGGAAAAAATATTTCACGAGCCCAGCCGACTGGCCATCATGTCGGCCCTTTGCGCAGCCTCAAGCGGCCTAACATTCAGCGAGCTCAAGCAGGAATGCGATCTGACCGACGGGAACCTGAATCGTCACCTCAAGGTGCTGAAGGAGAGCGACGTCGTACGCATTGAAAAGGCGTTCGTCGACGACAAACCGCGTACGACGATTTTCCTCTCCACCAAGGGACTCGACCGTTTTAACGATTACCTTGAAGCCCTGACCGAAATCATGAACCAAACGCGCGCCGCATTGCCGAAGACATCCAAAAGCAACGCAATCGGTATCGCCGGAAAGAAAGCAACCGCATAACTCCGACCAGCCTCGAAAAATATGACATCGCGCCCAGACACTCTCCAATACAAAGTACTTTTCAAATAAGGATTATCATGCGTGTTAAGTTTATCCTGCCTTCGCTGATAGAAGCCGGGAGCCCGCTCTGGCGGCCGATCAAGTATTCCCTTTTTCCGCCGCTCGGCTTGGCGACGCTGGCAGCCTATCTTGATCCGGATGACGAAGCGGAAATTGTGGATCAGCATGTGCAGCCCCTCGATCTGAATGACGCGCCGGATCTGGTCGTTATCCAGGTCTATATCACCAACGCCTATCGCGCTTATGCGATTGCCGACCACTACCGGGCAAAGGGCTGCTTTGTTATTCTCGGCGGGCTGCACGTCACCGCCCTGCCCGATGAAGCGATCGTCCATGCCGACGTCATTTTTACGGGGCCGGCCGAAGAATCGTTTCCGCGCTTTCTGGCTGATTTCCGAAAGAGAGTGCATGCGCGGCATTATGTTTCAAGCGAGCGCACGCTGCAGGGCATACCGCCGGTCCGGCGCGACCTGATTGACCGGAACCGCTATCTGGTACCCAACTCAATCGTCGTATCCCGCGGTTGCCCGCACCACTGCGACTTCTGCTATAAGGACGCATTCTTTGAAGGTGGAATCTCCTCCTACACGCAACAGGTCGATGATGCACTCGGAGAAATCAACCGGCTGCCGGGCCGGCATCTCTATTTTCTCGACGATCACCTGCTCGGTCACAAATCATTTGCAAGGGATCTGTTCCGGGGAATGCGCGGTATGGGCCGCATCTTTCAGGGGGCCGCAACAGTCGACTCCATCCTCGACGGATCCCTGATCGAGACCGCAGCAGATGCCGGACTCCGGAGTATTTTTGTCGGATTCGAAAGCCTTGATCCGCAAAACCTGAAACAGAGCAACAAGCGGCAGAATCTTGAACGTAATTATGAAGCCGCCATTCAGCGACTGCACGATCTCGGCATCATGATCAACGCGAGCTTTGTCTTCGGACTGGACTACGACAGCCCCTCTGTCTTTCGGCAAACCGTCGACTGGGCCGTCAAAATGGGTGTCACCACCTCCACATTTCATATTGCCACGCCCTATCCCGGCACCGGTTTTTACCGGCGTATGCAGCAGGCCGGACGAATGATGACCTCTGACTGGGACCTGTTCGATACCCGCCACGTCACGTTTGAACCGATTGGGATGAGTCCCGAACAGCTTAAAACCGGCTACGACCAGGCCTATCGCGACTTCTACACCTGGGAATCCATCCTGCAGGCCAGCCGATTTCACGGCACGGCCAAGCACCAGCTCAAACACTTTTTCTATACCGCCGGCTGGAAAAAATTCGAGCCGCTCTGGAATATGGTCATCCAGCTGAAAAAGCTGAACCTGATGACGCCGTTGCTCGAAGCCATCCTATCGAAAGTCACCCAGCAAGCCGAGCCCCAAACGCTCGCGGCAATGACCGCCCCGAATCCGGAGACCCCGTGAAAAACTCACTATTAACCAACTTCGTGGACGATGCCCCGCACGGGTGGGACAACGCCTTGCTCCAGCTGGTGCCATCGGCTATTCTTTTCGCCTATCCGGGGGGCCTTCTGTGAAAAAATACCTGCATGGATTTCTGCTGTTCGGCCTGCTCATCGGCCTGCCGCTTGCCGGGGTGTGGTCGGCCGGTCGCGACATTTCCACCTATCTTGAATTTCCACCCCGTACACAGTATGTCGAGCATGCCCCGTTTTCGTGGACGGGCTTCATCGGACTCTCAGTCCTTGTTCTTGCGATTATGCTGCCGTTCCTGATCTGCATCGGCAGGGCGAGCGCACCTCGGACAGCTCGGCGGGCCGTCCCTATCCCCTGGTGGGGATGGACAGCTCTGGGCCTGTTCGTCATCTTCTGGATTCTGGCATGGACGCGGTTTGCCTGGTTTGAAGCGTTTCAGCTCTACACGTTTACCCCTCTCTGGCTCGGCTATATCGTCATCATTAACGCGCTCACCTATCGTCGCTCCGGCCGCTGTCTCATGCTGCATGAACCGAAATATTTTATTTCGCTGTTTTTCCTGAGCGCCGGCTTCTGGTGGTTTTTCGAATATCTCAACCGTTTTGTGCAGAACTGGTACTATGTCGAATGCGCCCATTTTTCGGCCGAACAATACCTGCTTCATGCCACCCTCGCCTTTTCCACGGTTCTGCCCGCCGTACTCTCCACCGAAGAGTGGCTGGCGGTTCATCCCCGCTGTTATGCCGGCCTGACCGGATGTGGAAGCCTGCACGTCCGCCATCCCAAAACACTTGCATGGGGCCTGTTGCTTCTGTCCGGCGCCGGACTCCTTTTGATCGGCCTCTATCCCGACCTCCTGTTTCCCCTGCTATGGGTTGCCCCCTTGCTGCTTCTGCTGTCTCTTCGCACACTTGCCGGAATGCCCTCTTGTTTTCCGGAAGTTGCCCGAATGGATTTCAGCCGCATCTTCCGGTTTGCCCTGGCCGCACTCATCTGCGGCTTCTTCTGGGAAATGTGGAATTATTACAGTCTGGCCAAATGGATTTATGGAGTCCCCTACGTCCATCGCTTTCAGGTGTTTGAAATGCCGATCCTCGGGTATGCCGGATACCTGCCCTTCGGCCTTGAATGCGCCGTCATTGCCCAACTGATTCAAAGGCAGCCGCACAATGACTAAATACCGCTCCGTCCTTCTGGCCGGCATCGTAATGCTGCTGATCTCCGCCCTGAGCGGCATCGAAGCCGTGGCACGTGCCATTCAATTCCCCTCCGGCCGGCTGGCCGCCTTCTTTCTCGGAGCCCCGTGCGCCTATGATTCGGGCTCGCTGCTGATCTTTACCCACCCGCAGACCGTTGTGAGCATTGCCTGCAGCGGCGTACACTTCTTTGCATTTCTTACCGGACTGGGCGCGGGCTACTGGTGCAATAAAAACTGGAAACGATGGATCTCCCTGCTGCCGCTCTGCTATCTCATCACCCTGTTCACCAATGCCGCACGCATCACCATGGCCTGGCAGTTCCGGCGGTTCAGCACCGGCCACCTTCCGGGCTGGCTGCAGATCTATGTCCACATAGGCATCGGCATTGTCTGCTTCCTCTCCATTGCCACCCTTTGTCTCTACCTGATCAACCAAAACGCCCTGCAAAGAAAGGACACGCCATGAAGCGGTTCGGAAAAATCAATCCCGCCATTCGGACAACGCCCCTTATGATCGGACTCACCTTGTTCGCTCCGCAGCTCCTGCTCGCGCTGTTCCGCAGTCACACGCTCTATCTCATCCGCGATGCCATCGGCGAACATGGCGTTCTGATTTATGCCCATTATCTGGTCTTTCCTCTGATACTGGCCGCGCTTTCGGCAGGACTGCTGCTTTGGAGCAAACGGCGGAACGGCGATATTCCACGCTGGAGCATGGGCGCGATATTCTCCCTCGAAACCGCCGCACTCGTCGCCTTCATGATGTCGTATGGCAACCTGATTCCCGAAGGGGTCGATGCATGGATCGTTCCGGACGGCCCCTTTACCCTGCTACAGCTGGCCGCAGCCATGCCGGGCCTTTTCTACAGCTTTATCTGCCTCGCCAACATCCGGCTCTTTGAACGGACCTGGGTCAACCTGTCAACCAGCTTCGGCACGCTGGTTACTGTCCCGGCCGCGCTCTACATCATCTGCAGCGCTTCCCCGCTGTGGCGACTGCCCGCTGTACTGGTTGTCACTCTGTTTGTTACCGCCACACTCATCGCGGCGTTCACCTTCCTGCAACTGCTGCTCTGGCTGTCCGGCCATCTGCGCTTCCATGTTGTGGCCGTAGTCCTCTTTGCCCTGCTGCTGCCGCTCGGCGGCCTGGCCCTCAACCACGCCATTCCCTTCCCGGCCAACCTGCAGCACTGGGGATTCTATGCCCTCACCGTCGCGAATGCCGCCATTCTGCTTTGCGCCTGTCACCCAAAGATAAAATCGCATATTCTCTGCGGTCGGGCCGTTGCCTTTTCGTATCCGTTTACCTGCTACTTTTTTCTCCTGTTTCTCCCCTTCCTTCCCTTTTCGCTGCTCGCCATGATCGCGGTCGGCGCCGGCTTCCTGATTCTGACGCCCACCATCCTGTTCATCCTGCACACGCGGCTGCTGGTCGATCTCACTCGTGTCCAAAATAGAATTAAAAAGAAGGGGATCTCAGGTTAGATTTTTGTGACCAAACAAA
>JAFGVP010000178.1 GCA_016937945.1 Pontiellaceae bacterium
CCCGATGTGCTCCTGCTCGACGAACCGACCAACCACCTCGACGCCGAATCCGTCGGCTGGCTGGAAGAGCATCTCAAGCGCTTTACCGGAACACTCATCGTCGTAACGCATGACCGCTACTTCCTTTCGAACGTCACCGAATGGATTCTAGAACTCGATGCCGGCCGCACCTTCCCCTACAAGGGCAACTATGAAGCGTGGCTCGAACAGAAACAGCTGATCGCCGAGCAGACCCAGAAGCTCAACGCTTCCCGCAAGAAACTGCTCAAGCAGGAACTCGAATGGGTCCGCATGAATGCGTCGAGCCGCCTCACCAAAAACAAGGCGCGTATCAAGCGCTACGAAGAGCTCGCCTCGCAGGAATTCGACACCGCCGAAGACAACCTCTCCATCCAGATTCCGGTCGGCAAGCGACTGGGGCAAAAAGTGGTCGCCGCCCGCGATGTGGCCAAGGCCTTCGGCGACCACCTGCTCTTTGACGGCGTAAACTTTGACCTGCCGCCCGGCGGAATCGTCGGCATCATCGGCGGCAACGGCGCCGGTAAAACCACGCTCTTTAAAATGATCACCGGCGAGGAAACACCTACGGCCGGCGCCATCGAGCTCGGCGACAGCGTCGACATTTCCTACGTCGGCCAGCTGCGTGACGATCTTGATCCAAACAAGACGATCTACGAGGAAATCTCCGGCGGTGAAGAGACCATCGAAGTCGGCGGACGCGAAATGAACGCCCGCGCCTACTGCGCCCGCTTTAATTTTAAGGGCTCCGAACAGCAGAAAAAAGTCGGCGTGCTCTCCGGCGGCGAACGCAACCGCGTTCATCTTGCAAAGCTGCTCCGCCGCGGCGGCAACCTGCTGCTGCTTGACGAACCGACCAACGACCTCGACGTTGCCACGCTTCGTTCGCTCGAAGAGGGCCTGATGAACTTTGGCGGCTGCGCCGTCGTGATCAGCCATGACCGCTGGTTCCTCGACCGCGTCGCCACGCACATCCTCGCCTTCGAGGGCGACGAGGTTTACTGGCACGAAGGAAACTATGAATCCTTCAAGGACTTCATGCGCCAGCAGAAGGGCGACAAGTGGCAGCCGCACCGCGTCCGCTACCGCCCGATCAAGAACTAGAACCGGCACCTCCAAGAGAACCGTTGCCGACGCCGTCCGAAAAGATTACTCTCCCGAAATTCAGGCAAGGAGAAGGCATGAAAAAGGTTTCAGGGAAAACGGTGTTTCTCATCTGCTGCATGCTGGCGGGCGCTGTGCAATCCGTACATGCCGCCGGAACGGGCTATGATGTGTGGGTGGAGGATTTCACGGCGCAGGGACTGATCGGCGCCGTACGGTTTGATCATCTCGAGTTCAACATTGCCGACAGCGCCGATGCACGGACAACTCATTTATCCACGCTTCCCCAGATTGGCGGAGCATGGGGAACCCTGCCGATCGGAGAGCGGCTCCAGTTCGGATTGGAAACCGCCTTTCTTGTTGGATTCCAGGTGGACAAGATTAACTACCTGCGTCTCGGAGGCGGCGGCCTTCAGGTGAGCCTCTCCACGACCCTTTGGTTGTTTGATCTCTCCGGCGGCGCCTATGCCAACCTGTACCTGGACGAGGCGAAACGCGTGCGACTTTATGCCGGTGCCGGACCGCTTATGATGTATGCAAACTATCGCAATGACCGCTCCTTCAGCGACAATTCCGACAGTGAGGTTGAGACCTACACGGCATTCGGCGTCGGCGCCTATGCGCGCGCCGGCGTGGAATACCGGGTCGAAAACTTCGGCATGGTCGGGCTGGCGGTCCGCAGTCAATGGGCAGACATCGATCTTCAGGATGCCGGAGGGAGCGATTCCCTCTATGGAACCGCCGTGTTCGCCACCTTTACCGCCGGCTTTTGATAAAATTCATTTCACAGGCGGAACACCATTCACGTAGTCTGTTCCGTCTATGAAAAAAAACGAAGCAATGCGACATGCCGCGCGCCGACGCGTGGAGATGGAATTCAACTGGCCGGATCAGCCGTTTAACATTGTTCTGGTTGAACCGTCGATTCCGCCGAACACAGGCAATGCATCGCGCCTGTGTGCCGCGACCGGATCTCGTCTGCATCTGATCGAACCGCTTGGCTTTGATATTTCCGATCGTGCGGTCCGGCGCGCCGGACTCGACTACTGGGATTCCGTCGACCTGAACGTCTACCCCGACTTTGACGCGTTCATGAAGCAGAATCCTGATGGACGCAAATGGTTTTTCAGTACCGGCGGGAAACAGAATTTCTATGAAGCCGAATACCGCCCCGGAGACTATCTGATCTTCGGCAATGAAACCGTTGGACTGCCGGATGCACTGCTCGAACAGCACATCGGAAGCGTCTGCAATATTCCCATCCGACTCGAGCACGTCCGCTCATTGAACCTATCCAACTGCGCCTCGATTGTTCTCTATGAAGCGCTGCGACAATTTAATGAATGAATTTTGAACACGCCTGAAAACTGCGGGTCATTAAGCACATCAATTTGAACAAGGAGCAACCACATGGCGGGTATTGAAGTGATCAATCAGAAGGTGCGCGAACAAAGCGCTTTTGTATCCACCCTTAAATCCGAAATCGGAAAAGTGATCGTCGGACAGAACTACCTTATCGACCGGCTGATCATCGGCATGCTGTCCAACGGACACGTCCTGCTCGAAGGGGTGCCCGGACTCGCTAAAACCCTGACGATCAATACGCTGGCCCGCGCACTCGACACCTCGTTCCAGCGCATCCAGTTTACGCCCGACCTGCTGCCGGCCGACCTGATCGGAACCCTGATCTATAACCAGAAAGACGGCGCCTTCGTGATCAAGAAGGGCCCCGTGTTTGCCAATGTTATTCTGGCTGACGAAATCAACCGTGCTCCGGCCAAAGTACAGAGCGCCCTGCTTGAAGCCATGCAGGAAAAGCAGGTCACCATCGGCGACGAAACCTTCCAGCTGCCCCGCCCTTTTCTCGTGATGGCCACGGAAAACCCGATTGAGCAGGAAGGGACGTATCCCCTGCCCGAAGCGCAGGTTGACCGCTTCATGCTTAAGCTGAAAGTCGGCTATCCGACCATCGATGAAGAGCGACTGATCCTCGATCGCATGGCCCACTCCGTCACCGACATTCCCGTCAACCCGGTGCTTCATCCCGACGAAATCATCAAGGCACGGGAGATTGTCGATGAGATCTATCTCGATGAAAAGATCAAGGACTACATTCTCTCCATCATCTTCGCGACGCGCGAGCCGGAAAAATACAACCTCGATATCAAGGATTACCTGCGCTACGGCGCTTCGCCGCGTGCCACGATCTTCCTGACCATGGGGGCGCGCGCCCACGCCTTCATGCAGGGCCGCGGTTATGTCACTCCCCAGGATGTCAAATCCATTGCCCCCGACGTGCTCCGCCACCGCGTGATCATTTCCTATGAAGCCGAAGCCGAGGAACTCACATCCGAAGACCTCATCGAAAAAATCCTCTCCGAAATTCCGGTGCCGTAGGAATTGCCGATTTCCGATTGTTGATTGCCGATTAAATACATTTTCTTTGCGGACTCACCATGGATCAAGCTGAACTGAAGATACGAACAAAGCAGTTTGCATTGCGCATACTCAAACTAACCGCAGCCTTGCCGCCAACTCCCGAAGCCCGGGCGATACGGAACCAGCTTTCCCGCTCAGGAACATCGGTTGGCGCAAACTACAGGGCGGTCTGCAGAGCACGTTCCAAAGCAGAATTTATCTCCAAAATTGGAATCGTGATTGAAGAGGCCGATGAGTCCTGCTTCTGGATGGAGCTGATCATCGAGGGAGGAATGCTTCCCGAAGAAAAAGTCTCCGCTCTGCTTCATGAAGCCAACGAACTGACTGCCATCATGACAGCATCACGAAAAACGGCACAAGACCACCAACAAGGACATTGCTGATTGCCGATTGCAACACATCATGAACAAGATCAAGCTAACTAATTCAATGAAAAGCGCCACCTCAACAAAGCCCGCGACCACTCCCGGCGATTCAATCGGCAATCGGCAATCGGCAATCGGCAATTCTCTGGACCACAAAGAACTCCTGAAAAAGGTCAGGAGAATACAAATAACAACTAAACACGCGGTGAACGATGTGTTTGCGGGGCAGTACCATTCCACGTTTAAAGGGCGCGGAATGGAGTTTGACGAAGTGCGCGAGTACGTACCGGGTGATGACATCCGGGCCATCGACTGGAATGTGACGGCGCGGTCCGGCGCGCCGCATATCAAGAAGTTTGTCGAAGAGCGCGAAATGACCGTCATGCTGCTGGTCGATGTGAGCGCCTCCAATCTTTTCGGCAGCGGAACGCAGATGAAGCGCGACCTTGCGGCCGAAGTGGCCGCCGTTCTGGCCTTCTCGGCAATACGCAATAATGACCGGATCGGACTGATTCTTTTTTCCGAGGAGGTCGAAAAATATATTCCCCCGAAAAAAGGAACGCGCCACGTCCTTCGTCTTGTGCGCGAAATGCTTTCACACAAACCGACCGGCAAGGGAACACGCGTGGTTCCGGCACTCGATTACCTGAACCATGTCAGCAACCGGCGCAATGTAACCTTCCTGATCAGCGACTTTATGTTCGACGACGATTTTGAAAAGGTCCTCAAGGTGACCGCCCGTCGCCATGACCTGATCAGCGTAGTCGTCGGTGACCGCCACGAAACGGCCCTGCCGGATGTCGGATTGATTTACTGGCACGATGCAGAGACCGGCGAAACCGTGACCGTCGATACATCCAGCCGCCGCGTGCGCCAGCAGCTGGCACTGGAACAGACCCGCCGTGCAACTGCGGTCGAAGAGCTGCATCGCAAGGCCGGCATCGACACCATACGCCTTTTTGCCGGCGAGTCGTACGACAAGGAATTCATCAAGTTTTTCCGCCAACGCGCCCAACGACGATAATGAGCACCACCATGATCAACACCTCTCGCAAAGACGCAAAGACGCACATCCAAAGAGCAGCAAAGGCTCTCTCACGTTTATGCCTGATCATGGTCGTTTTCGTTGTGTTTCTCGCAGGGTGTAAAAAACAGGAAACGAAAGTTTATCCGGCGGATCAGCTGACAGTTGAATATTCGATTGATCGCGACACCATCATGATAGGCGATCCGGTAGAATTAACCATCACAGCCATCTGCCCAAGCAACGGCGTGGTTGAGCTCCCTACCATTGAGCGTCGGAAAGATGTAGTTATACTGCAGCGCGACACATCCAGAAAAATTCGTGATGACGGTCTGGCCAGCAGTGCATTCCATTTTGTGATTACCTCGTTCCGTCTGGGCGATCACCGTTTATCCAGCGAGCTCATCTCGTGTACTGTCGATGACCAGGTGCTGAGCGCCGCCTATCCGGAAATCACCCTGCATGTACAGAGCGCCTTGCCAGCCAATGAAAGCTCTGTATTGAACGACATCAAGGCGCCACAAAAACTGCCCGGGCGCATTCCGCTATGGGTATGGATCGTTTTAGGCGCGGCACTCGTATCGTTCGGCGTCGGACTTGCGATCGCCCTGCTCTGGAAGCGAAAGGATCAGCCGGCGCCGCCCCCGCCGTCGATTCCCGCACACCTCATTGCCCTGCGAGCACTGGAAGCACTGAAGGCGCGGCAGCTGCTTGAGCAGGATCTCAGTGAACCGTTCTACACCGAGCTGTCCCTGATCCTTCGTAACTATCTCGAAGGCCGCTTCCACCTGAACGCGCCGGACGAAACCACCGAAGAGATCGTGGAAGAGCTGAGCCGTTCGCCGGAGCTGACCGGAGCCCAGCGCAACATGCTGCAGGAATTCATGCGTCAGGCCGACATGGTCAAATTTGCCAAGGGTCATCCCGAGCGAAGCTCCATGGAAACGGCCTATGAGACCACCCGAAATTTTGTTGAGGAAACCAAACTCTCCAACACACAGACAATGAACCACGAAGACGCGAAGGCCACTGAAATCAACAAAGCAGAAGATGCTGCGGGCCCATCGCATCGTCGTGCTGAACAACAGAAATAACATGAGACTGGCAAATCCATATTTTCTGCTATTGCTCCTTCTGATTCCCGGAATCATCTGGTTGCGATATTTCCTGTCGCGACGCAGCACCGTTCAGTTCAGCAACGCCGTACCGCTACGGGCGTTGTCGCGTACATGGCGCCACGGATTCCAGTTTGTTTTTCCGACACTGCTGGCAGCGGGCCTCGCCTGTCTGATCATTGCGCTGGCGCGGCCGCAACAGGGCCTCGATGATAGCCGGATCCGCACGGAGGCCGTCGATATTATTCTGCTGCTGGACCTTTCGGAATCGATGGATACGCGCGACTTCGCCCAGTTTAATAAACGGATCAGCCGGCTGGATGCATCGAAGGATGTTATCGAACGCTTTCTTCAAAAGCGGCCGGATGACCGGATCGGGATGGTCGGCTTTGCCACCATTCCCTATGCCGTTGCTCCGCTGACCCTCGATCATGGCTGGTTGGTTAAACGTATGGAAGGCCTGCATACCCGCATGCTTGACGGGCGCCGGACCGCGATCGGCGACGGCATTGCCTCGGCCGTAAACCGACTGCGCGAAAGCGAAGCCAAAAGCCGTATCATCATCCTGCTTACCGACGGCTCCAATAACTGGGGAACGCTCTCGCCCGAGAATGCCGCGGAAGCCGCGGCGGCGCTCAACATTAAGATCTACACCATCGGGGCCGGCGGCGCAGGACAGGGCTTTATGCTGGGCGGAAGCGAAGTGGATGAAACCACGTTGAAAAAGATTGCCCAGACCACCAGCGCCCAGTTTTACCGCGCACGCGACCTTAAAACACTGGACGATGTTTACGCCCAGATTGACCAGCTTGAAAAAACGGAAATCGAAGTGGAGAGCTATACGCGCTATCGGGAGAAGGCAGGAGGCTGGATTTTTGCCGGCATTGTGCTGGTCGGGCTTGAACAACTTCTCAGCCTGACCAAACTAGGGCGCATTCCGTAAGGTTTAAGAAACGATGAAATGGCATAATCCAGATATCCTGTTATGGCTCACGGCGCTGATCCCGCTGCTGATTGCGGCCTCCCTGCTGATTCGGGCCCGCACCCGCCGTCTCACCCGACTGGCCAACCCTGAACTGTGGCGCGTCATGATGCCGGGTTATTCGCCCCGGCGCCAGTGGGTGAAAAATTTTATCCGCGCGTTTGCGATTGCGCTGGCCATTCTGGCGCTGGCCCGTCCGCAATGGGGCTTCCGCATGGAAAAGGTCCGGCAACGCGGGCTGAGCATCATCGTGGCACTCGATACCTCGAAAAGCATGCTGGCGCAGGATATTAAACCCAATCGACTGCAACAGGCAAAGTGGGGTATCAGGGATCTGCTTGGTCGTCTGAAGGGGGACCGGATCGGACTTGTTGCATTTTCCGGAAGCGCCTTCCTGCAATGCCCGACAACCATCGATTATGCCGCATTCGCCATGATGCTCGACGATGTCTATGCGGGAATTGTCCCGGAAGGCGGAACCGACCTTTACAATGCCTTGAACACCGCGATTGACAGCTTTGAAAAGTCGGAGGAGAGCGCCGCCGATAAAGTGATCATCCTGATCTCTGACGGAGAGGGACATACCGGCGATCCACAGGAGCTGTTTCCGCGCCTGAAAGAGGAAGGGATTCGCGTCTTTACGATCGGTGTCGGCACCCAGACCGGCGAGTTGATCCAGACCTCCGACGGATTTGTTAAGGATGAAAACGGCAATGTGGTGAAGAGCAGTCTGAATGAAAGTGTTCTCAAGCAGATTGCCATAGAGACCGACGGATTTTATGTACGCTCAGCTCCGGGCGACTTCGGGCTGGAACGGGTTTATGAGCAGGGACTGGCCCAGCTGCAGCGGGATGAAAGCGAAGAACGTATCTCCAAGATCTGGACAGAACGCTTCCAGGGATTTCTTGCAGCATCGCTTTTACTCATCGCCGTGGAAGCCGCCATCCGTCCGTCAAAGAAGGAGAGCCGCTGATGAACCCGGAAAAACACAGATTCATCAAAAGATCATCCGTATTAAGCGGTGTTGTCCTGTGGCTTTTTTCAGTTGCAACGGTTCATGCCGAAGAGACGCCCCGCTCGGCCATGCGCAAAGGACTGAGGGCCTATAACGCCGGCGACTATACGAATGCCGTGACCCTGCTGGAAAAGACCGTGCTCGAATTTCCCGGCACCGGAAATTATAATGTGGGCAATGCCTGGTATCGGATGGGAGAATATGAAAAGGCTTCCGAATGTTATGAGGAAGCCCTACGTACCACCGACCTGAAACTGCAGGCTAACGCCTGCTTTAACCGGGGCAACGCACTGCTTGCACAAACCACTGCGATGACGGAACCGGAGCAGATCGGACAGGCTATCGAATGTGCCTTCCAGGCCATGGCCATGTTTGAACAGGCATTGCTGCTGCGGTCGGACGATCTGCAGGCCAAACAGAACTATGAGCAGGCGTACGACCTGCGACTGACCCTCGAGCATAACCGCGCCCAACGACACTTTGATGCCGCCGAAGCCCTGCTCGCGGAATACAAGGCCAAGGAAGCCCAGGCAAACTACCGGCAGGCACGGAAAGAAATTGAGCATATCCTTGCCGATGTGGATCCCGGCTATCAGGAATCAAAACAACTTCTGGTCAAAGTAAACGAACGGTTGGATATGCTTGATCGCGCCGTTGATGAAGCGGAGCGCGATCTGTCGATTGCCATGAAACAGATTGAGGCATATCAGTATGCGCTGGCGGCAGTCCGGCTGACGAACGACAGCGACGGGCGGAAATATGCGTTCGACATCCGGGAGGACCTGAAGAAACAATATGAAGAGACGACACAGAAGAATCAGGAAGTGCTCGACATCATCAAGAACCTTTCCAAACTGAATATCGCGGAATGAAAAAGCTGCTCCCCATCTTTATTTTCTCTACGTTTGCCGTGCAGTCCATGGCGAATGAACCCGATATTGACGCCGCCTATTTTCATCCGGCCGCCAGCCTTTACATCCAGGGCGATCTCAATCAGGCGAGTAATATTGTAGCACGGGGATTGAGCGAATTCCCGGATGATGCCAAGCTGAAAAAGCTGGAGGAACTGCTGAAGAAACAGCAGGAGCAGCAGAACAACCAAGATCAGGACCAAAATCAGGACCAGCAGGACCAAAATCAGGACCAGCAGGACCAAAACCAGGACCAGCAGGACAAAAATCAGGACCAAAATCAGGACCAGCAGCAGAACGATCAAAACCAGTCGGATGAATCGCAACAGGATACCCGGAACGCCGGAAGCGATCAGCAAAGCCAGCCTCAACGGGCGGAAGAGATGAGTGCCGACGAAGCCCAGCAGCTGATGGATGCGATGAAGCAGGAAGAGAAGAATGAACGATTGCGCCTGCACCCGGTATTGGGCGCCCCGGTTCGGGTCGATAAGGATTGGTAGGAGTGTCAAACTTGAAAGCGAAGATCGTACAATGGAAATATGCGTGGCTGGGCCTGCTGAGTCTGCTGCTGGCTGGAACGGCGTTTGCCGCAGATGTTAAGGTCACGATCGAACCGAATCTGATCAGCCTGCTTGACCGCGCCGTCCTGAAGGTTGAGTTTATCGACACAAAAGGCGAATCCGTTGATATTCCCTCGGTGGAAGGATTGAAGATTGAGCACATGGGTTCTGATCGTCAGTATCGAATGATTCAGGGAAAGACCACCTCGAGCATCACTCACAAGTATCTCATAACCCCCAGCAAGGTCGGCACGTTCAGCATCGGCCCCATCATCGCTAAATATAAAGGAGGGGAAAAAAAGCTGACCGCCCAGCTGAAAGTGATCAAACCGGAGGATGACGAAGAGGCCCAGCAGATTTCCGAGATGATGTTCTCCAGCGTGGAGACCGACCGGACCAGCCCGTATGTTCATGAACCCTTCACCCTGAAACTTAAGGTGTACGTGCGTGACGGTATTCAGCTCGATGGCCGATTCGGCCTGCAGGGCGGTATTCCGGAAAGCGGGCTCGACGGAGAACCGAGCTGGGATATCGTGAACCAGAACCGTGAAGAGCGTGACAGGAAAATCTACACCGTCTACACGCTCACCTCCACGATAAAGACGCTGACGGCCGGGACCTTTTCTTTCCGGCCCGAAATCCAGCTGAATGTGGTGGTTCCCCGACAGCAACGCCGCCCCTTCGGCATGGACGATCCCTTTTTCGGCGATCTTTTCGGCCGTCAGGAAACCCGGCCGGTTATACTCGACTGCAACCGGCTCGACATTCAGGTGCAGCCCATTCCCGAGGACGGGAGGCCGGACTCGTTTACCGGCGGTGTCGGCATCCTCGATTTTCAAGTCAGCGCCGGACCGACCCGGCTTAAGGCCGGAGAGCCGGTAACGGTCAAAATGCGCATAACGGGAGAAGGCAACCTCGAAAAAATCATGCCGCCCGAAGTGAAGAGCATAGAAGGACTCAAGTGCTATGATGTCCGCACAGTATCCACGGACAACCCGCAGGAAGTCTGCTTTGAGCAGGTCGTTATTCCCGGCTCAGATGACATAAAGGAACTTCCCGAAATTGCCTTCTCCTATTTCAACACACAAACCGCAGACTTCCGCACGATCCGCCGAGGCCCCTTCCCGCTGAATGTCGAGCCATCTGCCCGGGCATCAGCACAGGTCATGGCGCCGGTCGATACTGCGCTGGTGAGGGAAACGCGTGTGCTTGGTCATGACATTGCCTATTTGAAACCGGCGCCCGAACAATGGACACAAAATGACGGCCCCGCGAATCGCACGGAAGAGGCCATCCGAATGGTTTACCTCCTTCCGGCTCTGATAACGGCTCTGGCCGGATGGATTTCCCTCCGTCGCCAACGTCTCGCAAATAATGAAGCGCTGGCCCGTCGCCAGAAAGCTCCCGGCATAGCACGCAAACATCTTCAGGATGCGGAAAAGGCGATTCGGAAAAACGATCCGGCCGCGTTTTATGAAGCCCTTTGGAATGCCCTGTGCGCCTATTTCGCCCATCGCTTCAATCTGTCGGCCGGAGCCATTTCAGGTGCGACGGTTGCCGAGCGCATCCCGGAAGAGAAGGAGGTCATTGAGCAGCTCTTTTCCGCGATTGAGCAACGGCGGTACGGCATTCGGGATAACACCGAAAGTCCGGCAGACATGACCGAAAACCTGCGCCGCCTGACCACCCTGCTGAAAACCTGTGAAAGGATGAAACGATGAAACTGATCCTGATTCTTTTCGGCATGATGCTCTCTGCGTGTGCGTGGGCCACGCCGGACGAACTCTTCCAACAGGCACAGCAGGCCTATGATGCCGAGAACTATGAACAGGCCGTCGAAGCCTATGAGTCCCTGCTGGCCGCCGGAATATCCAATCTTGAGGTGTACTATAACCTGGCCAACGCCCGCTTCCGGGCCGGCGATCTGCCTGAGGCGGTTCAGGGATACCGGAATGCCTGGTATCGCAACCCGCATGATGCAGACATCAGTGCCAATCTAAAGTATGCGCTAAATGCCGCCGGTGCCGTGGAACCCGCTCCGCCGATTATCACACGCGCCCTCACTGCCCTGTCCTCCCAGGAATGGATGCGGCTGGGCCTCGGGGCTTACATCCTCCTCGCCGTGCTGCTCATCAGTGCCTTTCTACTGCGATCCGGCCGCAACGTACTCTTCCGCATCTGCCTGCTCCCGGTGGGCCTGTTGCTGCTTTCCGGCACCGGATGGTGGCAATGGAACAGTTATACGCTACGCCCTGAAGCCGTTGTTTCCATCGGCGGAACAACGGCCCGTTTCGGGCCGACCGACGGGGCGACTTCCCATTTTAAACTGCCGGAAGGAGCGCTTGTCAGGGAAACCGGAAAGCAGGCAAACGGATGGAAAGAAGTGAAATACGACGCAAAACACGGATGGGTAAAACAGGAGAACTTACTCCTCCTTTCTCCTTGATATGGCCGGAGTTTTCGCGTCATATGGGCTGATCCCTATGAATACGAAAAAAGGTCCATTCAATCCAAATGTGTTGCTCTGGTGGGTAGCCATAATCGCTCTTGTCGTATCCGGCGTAATGTACTTTATGCTGGATAAACAGGCAGCGCTCGATGTGCATATTGCCAAGATGCGCATGATTTTCCCGCTGGTCGGTATTATTACTGCCGGCGTCTGCCTGATTGCCGGCACCGCAGGCCGCTGGTTCTATCCCAAATAAACCTGGCCCGGCACAGGATACCTGGGACCGCAACAGGCGCGCCGCGCCGGAAATGGAGCACAGCCTTGAAGCGAGATATCGAGTGGGTTGAAAAACTCGAGGATCGGGTTAAACGGAAAGTCCGCATCAAATTCCCCGGCAACGGGCAAGTCAAGTGGCAGTTCAAACGGTCTGACGAAGAGGAGTGGGACTACAAGTCCAAACCGACAGACGAGGATTGGGCGAATCTGGAGGAAAAGATCGATGCCCTTTATCACCGCCGGCGCGCCCCCTATAAAGATCTGCAGCTGGTTCAGCAACTCCGGCGCGAAGCTGCACGGGAGAATTAACGATCATGGACATTCCCATACACGGTGAATATATCGAACTCTGCAGCCTGCTGAAGGTCGCCAATCTGGTGATGTCCGGCGGTGAAGGGAAAGAAGTGGTGGCGCAGGGGCTGGTCAAGGTTGACGGCACGACAGAAACCCGAAAGCGCTGCAAAATCCGGCCCGGACAGGTTATCGAATTTGAAGGGCAGATGCTAAACGTAACGGCCCAGGATTAAAGCAAAGGCCCCCGAAACCGGAGGCCTTTTTTCATTGTGGAAACGGTGCGTCTCAGTTGAGATGGCTCTTTTTACCTTTTCCGATGGAATACACCTCGAAACCGATCTCGTACAGCGCGTCATGATCAAGCATGTTGCGTCCGTCAAACAGGAAGGCCGGCTTCTGCATACCGTCAAAGATCCGTTGGTAGTCCAGATCCCGATACTCCTTCCAGTCGGTCAGAATCGCAATCGCATGGGCGCCCTCAGCCGCCTTATACGGATCCAGCTCAAACTCAACAGAACCGTCAATATCCGTCAGATCCTTACGGGCATTGTCGATGGCCTGAGGATCCGAGACCACGATGCGTGCATGCTCTGAAGCCAGCTCACGACAGACCTTGATAGAAGGGCTTTCGCGGGTATCGCCAGTGTCCGCCTTGAAGGCAAAACCAAACACCGCGATGCGCTTGTTGGCGATTGTGTTAAACATGCTGTGAAGCATAGTTTTTACAAAGCGGGTTTCCTGATATTCATTCAGCGCGACCACCTGACGCCAATATTCCGCCGGTTCTTTCAGACCATAACTCTCGCACAGATAAACCAGATTCAGGATATCCTTCTTAAAACAGGACCCGCCGAACCCGATACTCGCCTTCAGGAACTTCGGGCCGATCCGACTGTCGGTTCCAATGGCACGCGCCACTTCGCCAACGTCCGCCTCGGTGGCTTCACACAATGCCGAGATCGCATTGATGGAACTTACACGCTGGGCCAGAAACGCGTTAGCCGTCAGCTTTGAAAGCTCAGAGGACCAGAGGTTGGTCGTCAGAATCCGGTCGCGCGGGACCCAGGTGGCATAGATATCTGCGAGGGTCTGCAGCGCCTTCTGCCCCGATGGAGTTTCGTGGCCGCCGATCAAAACGCGGTCCGGCGCTTCCAGATCTTCCATTGCGGTTCCTTCTGCCAGAAATTCGGGATTGGAAAGCACTTCAAAATGCACGGGATTATGGCCGGCATGCAGCACCCGCTCCATCGCTTCCGCCGTACGTACCGGCAGGGTGCTCTTTTCCACGATAATCTTGTCCGAGGTCGAAACCTCCTTGATCCGGCGCGCACAAAGTTCCCAGTACTGCAGGTCCGAAGCACAGCCGGCGCCTTCACCAAAGGTCTTCGTCGGTGTATTTACACTCACAAAAACAATATCCGCATCACGAATGCCCTGATCGACATCGGTCGAAAAGAACAGATTGCGGCCACGCGCTTCCTTAACCACTTCCAGCAGGCCGGGCTCATAAATGGGCAGGTCATCCGTCTGCCAGGCCGCGATGCGGTCGGCATTGATATCGACCACCGTCACCTGCACATCCTGACATTGTCTGGCAATCATGGCCATGGTCGGCCCGCCAACGTAGCCGGCACCAATACAGCATATTTTCGTCATGGTTCTCCTCTTGTTTAGATCCCAAGGTTACTGAGTGCCGTGGTGATCTGATTGATCAGCATCGTAATCTGCGGATGCTCCACCTCGAACTCGGAGGCTTCGCGCTGCAATGCCTGCATAAAATCCTGCACCGCATCCGGCGTGTATCGTTCCAGGCCTTCGCGTGCATGATCGAGCAGTTCCTCGAACTGACTGGTTTCCTTCGGGGTTTGTTCCAGTTCCTGTTTCAACTGGCCGATGGATTCCCTGATTTCTTTATGTGGCATATGCTCCCCTTTGATGCGTTAAGACTTGCGCGCAAATATGCGACACTCCCTTTTCCTAAACCAGATTTAATGCCTATAAATAAATTCCTAACAAAGCCTGTTCAGGACCTGCTGATAGACATCACAGAACCGGTCGGTAATGGCCGGCCAGCCATACATGGAAACCGATTCAGTCCCCATCTCCGACAGGCTCCGTCGTAGCGCCGGGTCATCGGCGAGTGCCGTCATTCCTTCAGCCAGAGCATCCTCATCATCCGGTGGAACAAGCCATGCATTAGCCCGATCCTCTGCAAACCCGGGAATCCCCCCGACCCGGCTTGCAAGCACCGGAACTCCGGCGGCCCAGGCTTCGAGAACAACGATGCCGAACGGTTCGTGCAGCGAAGGCAGCACAAACGATTCCGCCGCCTTGTAAGCCGAAGCCAGCAGGGGATCATCCGGCACCATCCCATCGATCAGCCGCACCCGGTCCTCCATATTCAGGTTCCGGATTTCATCCAGCAGCCGATCCCGATAATCCTCCACGGAAACCAGTCCGATCAGTACCAGCCGATGATCCGGGTGGTCCGGCGCAAAACGGGCAAATGCGCGGACCAGCCCCATCTGGTTTTTCTGAACATCGATCCGGGACACACACAAAAGAATCCGCTCCGAATCCAGAATTCCGTAGGCCTTCCGGAAAAGACATGGATCGGCCGAGGAAAAACGTTCGACATCCACCCCGTTGGGAATCAGGAAAACCAACTTTTCCGGATTATTCCGGCGCATCGCATCATACTCGGATTGCCCGACGCAAATCACGGCATCAGCATCCTGCAGCACACGCCGTGAACCAAAGAGGGCACCGAAGGCTTTGCCCCACTCCGGCTTTCCTGCGAATGGACGCGTCATGCTGTCAACCTGCTCCTGCGGCAATGTAAAGTGACCGCCATGAATGCTGACCACATAGGGAATGCGCCGCAGGCGGGCAGCGGTCCGCGCCATGCCGCCCAGCCGATGCGGTACGTGCACATGGATCAGCGATACGCGCCGTTCAAAAAGCACAGAAAAGAAGAGCGGAAGCGACAGCGGACTTCCGCCTTTAAGGCGTAACGCCTCTTGATCGCCGGATGAAAGCCCGAACCAGGGAAAGACATAGCGATGGCGCCGTACCTCGACCTCGCCCACCCGGCTTCGCCCCGGCAAGGCAAACATGGCACAGCAGTGAACCGGGCTTCGGATTCCGCGCCGCAGCAGTTCCGATGAAAGATGATAGACCACGCTTTCGGTTCCTCCCCACTTTGAAGGAACAAAGCGACGCATGACGTGAACAACCTTTACTGGAACGTGCGTACTCAAGGCCCCACTGTAGGTCATGATCCGGTTTTTTGGAAGCTTCGGATTCGGTCAACAACCATTCCTCTGCCGGTTTTTATTTACCGTCCAACGGAGTGGTTCTATAGTGTTGCGATTAAGGATTCAGCATGGCAAACCCGTTTCATAAACCAGTTCTTCTGGCCTGTGCAACCGCACTATCCGCCGCGGCCCCGGCCGCAGCAGCTCCGCTTTCCCCCCGGGAAGCAACCTATCTGGAGGAACACGAGGAAATTGTCTTTGCCGTACCGCCGGCTTATGCCCCGTTTGCCTTTACGACCCGCAAACAATTCAGCGGAATGGATGTGGAACTGATTCACTGGATGGCCACGGAAATGGGTTTCATGGCCCGTTTTGAGGCAATGCCGACGGAACAGGCCATCGACCAACTGAAGGAAGGCCGCATAGACGCCATTGTAAGCATCTCCTACTCCGAAAAACTGGATGACGATTTTGATTTTTCTCAGCCGCTAAAGTCCGCGCCGGTATCCCTGTTTATTCGAAGCGACCGAAATGACATCGCGGGATTCCAGGATCTGGAAGATGCCAACGCAGCGGTACTCGGAAGCAGTCGAATTCTTGACGAACTGGTCCGGCAGGGCATTCGTTGCGGCATCCGGTTTATTTCCTCCCCGCAGGAAGGCGAAGCGCTGATTGCCGCTGGAGAAGTGGATGCTCTGGTTGGCAATGAGCTGGTACTTCAGCACTATCTCTACTCCACCGGGAAGGGTACACTCAAAACCGTAGGCGATCCCCTGTTTATCGATCGAGCCTGTATCGCCGTGGCAGAAGGAAACTCACCGCTGCGCACGATCCTCAATAAGGGAATCGACAGCGCGCAAAACAGCGGGACGCTGAATAAGATCCATGCAAAATGGCTGGGTTCCGATCCATCCGGAACCCTGATTTCGAGCCGGACTGTTCTGATGGTTGTCCTGATTGCGGCAGGCGTTGTATTCACAATCCTCCTGCTGATTCTATTCTGGAATCGACGGCTCCGGCTTTCGGTCGAACGCCACACCCGATTGTATGCAGAAAGCGAACGACGGTTGCGCAGTATTTTTGAAAACTCGCCGGATGCGGTTTTGCTTATCGAGGAGGACGGACAGATTTCGGCGGCCAACGGCATGGCCTGCGAGCTGACCGGAATCAAGAAGCCGGACCTGTTGGCCAAATCAATGTACGATCTGCTGCCACCGGGCATGGTCGAAGATGCCCGCAGTCATATGCGAAAGTGGTTCACAGGCGAGCTTACACAGTGTGAAAGCAAAATTATGGATGCTCTGCGGTCGGCGCATCCGGTCGAAATGACCGGCACGCTCCACCGCATCAACGGCAAGGAGACCCTGCAGCTGCATATCCGCGACATCAGCATGCGCAAAGAGGCCGAGCAACGCATGGCGCAGGCTCGCAGGATGGCGGAAGAGGCCCACGCCATGTCCGAGCAGGCCCGGCAGATCGCGGAGCAGACCAGCAAGGCGAAAAGCGAATTCCTGGCCAACATGAGCCACGACATCCGGATTCCGCTGAACGGCATTCTCGGCATGACTCAGCTGCTCATGGATACTGCGATGACCGAGGAACAACAGACGTGCGCAGACACGATCATGCAATCCTCTTCCGGCCTGCTGAAAATCATTAATCACATTCTGGATCTCTCAAAAATCGAGGCCGGACAGATGGAGGTCTGTGCATCACCTTTCAGCCCCCGGTCGCTTTGTACCAAACTCTGCACGACGTTCCAAACGGCCTCCGCACAGAAGGGACTGGACCTGCGATGCGTATGTGAGCCGGATGTACCGGAACTTGTGATCGGAGATGAAGGTCTGATTGAGCAGGTCCTCGTCAACCTGATTGGAAATGCCATTAAGTTTACCGACCGGGGTTTCGTGGATATTTCCATCGAAGCCCCGCCGTGCTCTTCCGACCGATGCGACCTGACCTTCCGCGTTACGGATACCGGAATCGGCATCGAAGCGGAACGCCATGAGACCGTGTTTGAGAAATACAAACAGATCAACGGGGCCGGAAAGCATCTGAATGGAGGAACCGGCCTCGGCTTGGCGATCTGCCGACAGCTCGTCGAACTGATGGGAGGACATATTGCAGTCGAAAGTGCCCCCGGCCAGGGGGCCACGTTCTATTTCACCCTGAACCTTCAGTGGACAGCACAGAAGATACCACCACCGGCAAAAAAACCGGAAGAGCTTTCTGCCGCGGAAAACGCCAATGTTCATGTCCTGCTGGTGGAAGACAACCGAATCAATCAAAACGTGGCGATTGCCATGCTCCATAAAGCGGGATTCAGGGTGACCGCCGTGAACAACGGACAGGACGCGCTGGAGCGCGTTCAGAAGGATTCCTTTGATGTCGTATTAATGGACTGCCAGATGCCGGTCATGGACGGCTATGAAGCGACCCGCCGCATTCGCGCAATGAAGGAGCCTGTGTGCCGCATACCGATCATTGCCGTTACCGCATACGCACTGAAAACGGATCGACAGCGCTGCCTTGACGAAGGAATGGACGACTATCTTTCAAAGCCGGTCAGCCGCCACGAGCTCATTGCGCTGCTTAACAAATATACAGGAAAAACATCATGAAACCATTCTGGGAAACCAAGCGGCTAAATGAGCTGACACCGCAGGAGTGGGAATCCCTGTGCGATGGTTGTGCAAAATGCTGCGTACATAAACTCGAAGACGACCAGACCGGCGAAATTTTCTATACCTGCGTTGCGTGCCGCTTACTCAATGTCCACACATGCCGCTGCGACAACTATGAAAACCGGCATGCGCTCGTGCCCGACTGCGCAAAACTCTCCGCTGATCATCCGGAACATTTTGAATGGATGCCGGAGACCTGTGCCTACCGAAGACTCCATGAAGGGCGGGCGCTGCCCTCATGGCATCCGCTGATCACCGGGGATCCCGCATCGGTGCATGCGCACGGCGCCTCCGCGAAGAAGAAGCTCATCCCGGAATTCCTCGCCGACGAGGAACATCTCGAGAAATATATCGTCGACTAGGTCTTCCGACACCATCAGCGAGAGGATGACTCGGAATTAATCGTGCCGTCAGGCGGAGCAGGAGTCGCACCAACGTCACACGCCGGCAGATAGATATCAAAACGCGTCCCCTTCCCCGGCGCACTCTCACAGACAATGCTTCCGCCATGACGCTGTACAACACCATATGCCGAGGCCAATCCGAGCCCGGAACCTTCCCCTGTTTTCTTCGTGGTAAAGAAGGGCTCATACATATGTTCGCGGGTATTTTCATCCATCCCGCATCCGGTGTCGGCCACACTCAGGCAGATATAGCGACCCGGCTCAAGGCCCGGGAAAGACTCGCAGGAAAACTCATCCAGCGTGATATTTTTTGTCGTAAATTTAAGCAGTCCGCCATCGGGCATGGCATGCCGGGCGTTGATCGCCAGATTCATGATAACCTGCTCAAACTGCACCTTGTTCACCAATGTCAGGTCAAGATGGGGTTCCGTCTCCATCTCTAGTTTTATACTGGATGGGAAGGTTCGTTTCATCATGGAGAACAGCTCTGTAAGCATGATATTCAGAGACACAACAATGCGCCGACCATCCTCGCCCCCGCGGGCAATTGTCATGAGCTGATCAATAATTTCACGGCCGCGAACCGCTGCACCCCGTATTTCGGTGATGCAGTCAAACGGCTCTGAGTCCGGCTCCAGATCGAGCGTTGCGATATCCGCATTTCCGATAATAACCTGCAGCAGGTTGTTAAAATCGTGGGCCAGTCCTCCTGATAGCGTTCCCAGTGCACTGAGCTTTTTGGAACGGAGCACCTCTTCGCGCAGGCGCTCCTGCAACGTAATATCCTTGGCCATGTAAACAATGCGTGAAAGCGCGCCGGACTCATCCCGAACCGGATGCGCCGATACGAGATACGAGCCACTTCTGCAGCCATCAAAACGCTTGGCCTGCTGATGCTCGCCGGTCTCAATCGCTTTCGACAACGGACAGTGTCCGCATTTTTCCGCATTACAACCGTGAATCTCGCTGCAGAGATGCCCGGCCAGAGAGAATCCTTCGATGGATATCGCTCGCTTTGCGGCTGCGTTGGACTGAATTACACGCAGATCAAGATCCAGAATAATGACAATATCATCTACGGCATCAAAGGTTCGTTCCCACTCGCGTCGCGTCAGATCCACCTCTCGGCGCGAAGCCGCAGATGAAATCATATTTCGAAGCCGGTGGCCCTCGACATGCCAATTGACCGGTTTCATGGTGTATTCGCTGGCACCGGCCTTGAATGCCGAATCGATTGCCGCCACATCGTCAAGCGCGGTCATCATCAGGATGGGAAGGTATTCATTTCCGGGCATGTTTCTGATTTCCCGACAGGCGTCCATTCCGTCCATGACCGGCATCATCACATCCAGAACCACCAGATCCGGATTCCGTTCCATGCAGGCATCAACGGCCTCCTGCCCGTTTCCAACGACCAGAACCGAAAACCCAAGCTCGCCAAGACATTCCTCCGCAAGCATGCGCACAATGATGTCGTCATCGGCAACAACGACCAGTGCCCTCTCCGCTGCGTGTATCATTTTCTGTATCCTCTTTAATCCCCGGCAACGGGGACCTTCCCCAGTAAATCTTTCACCACCTCGATCTCCGCCGTAAGCCGGGTAAAACCGTCAACAATAACCGCCATGCCGTCCCCCGTATCAGTATGCTCAATGCTCGACGCAATATCACGTAGCATTTCCATGGCCATATTGGCGGCAACCCCCCTGATTCGATGGGCAAAATGTTTCACATCCGCAAAATCCTCGGTACTGATTGCCCGTTCAAGATCCTCCACATCACGGTCGATCTGCGTGATGAAGCTATTGATCAATTTCGCCATGAACGCCTCTTTACCCATGCAGCGGGTCAGCAGAACTTCCCGATCAAAACTCTTCCGCATATCTTGATTCTGCTCTGGCACCGGTTGATGCGCCGGCTTCGCCCGCTCTGGCGAATCAGGCCGTGATTCCGTTCCGTTACCGCACCACTTCGCCACCATCTCCAGGGTGACCTGGGGGTCCAGCGGCTTACTCAGATAATCATCCATACCCGCCGCCAGGCAGAGTTCACGATCACCCTTCATGGCGTTGGCCGTCAAAGCAACAATCGGCACCTTACGGATCTGCTCACTCGGATGACTACGAATCTGACGGGTCGCTTCATACCCGTCCATTTCCGGCATCATGCAGTCCATCAGAATGAGATCATACGTTTTCGAGGCAACCACCCTCAGGGCCTCAACCCCGTTTCCGGCAACGTCGCAACGATACCCCTCCAGCCGCAGAATTTCACGGGCAACCTCCTGATTAATTTCATTATCTTCGACCAGAAGAATGCTGAGATCCCGCATCGGCTGCACGGGTGCACCGGCTTTCTTAACCGCTGGTTTTCCGAGTACCGGCAACGGATCAGATGCCCTGCCGTTCAGAACGGTCATTACCGCATCATACAGCTCCGACTGCCGGGCCGGTTTAGGTACACATGCATCAAATCCGGCGGCTCTCCACCGCGAGTCACTGATCACATTCAAAGGACCGAGTGCAATAAGATTCGTAGCCTGGATCCCTTGAATCCTCCGAATCTGGCGACCCAGATCTTCTCCGCTGATATCGGGAAGCCGCCAATCGGCCACCACCAGATCATACGGATGCCCCAGCAACGCCGATTCTTTCATGGCATCCACGGCCATGTTGCCGAGTGAATACTGGACGGTCTCAAAGCCCCAGTTTTCCAGACAGCTGCTGATGGACGCGCATGTTGTTTCATGATCATCAACAACCAAGGCGCGCAGCCCCCTCACATCACGCACCAGTTTCCTGGATTCTGCCTCGAATTCACGACAGGCATCGCATTTCCCGTACTCGAGGCAGAACTGGAACGAAGAGCCCTCTCCAAGAGCACTCTCTACTTCGATCGCCCCCCCCATCAATTCGACCAGCTGACGACTGATGCCCAGTCCAAGACCCGTTCCGCCATAGCTGCGGGTGGTCGAATTATCCACCTGATGGAACGGCTCAAAAATACGGTCCAGAACCTCGGAAGTCATCCCGATACCTGTATCCCGGACTTCAAAGCGGACGTTGAACCGATTCTCTGCGGCCGAATCCAGGGACACCAACAGGGAAACCTCTCCCGTATTCGTGAACTTGATCGCATTGCCGATGAGATTGATCAGCACCTGACCAAGGCGGTTTGAATCGCCACAGATAACGTCCGGCACGCCGGGCTCGATAGAACAGACCAGCTCCAGATGTTTTTCCTCTGCACGCTGGGCAAACATCTGCACGGTGTTCTCAACCATTTCATGCAGATTAAACGGAACATCCTCAATCTCCATCATACCGGCTTCGATTTTTGAGAAGTCCAGCACATCGTTGATGACACCCATCAGCGCTTCGGATGAAAGAATACCCTTGCTCACGAAACGGGCCTGCTGTTCAGAGAGAGAACTTTCCCTCAGCAGCTTGAGCATGCCGACGACACCGTTGAGCGGCGTCCGGATTTCATGACTCATGTTGGCGAGGAAACGTGACTTGGCCTCACTCGCGGCTTCTGCGGCTTCCTTGGCCTTCAGCAGGTCCTTGCGCGATTCATTCCTATCATGCGCCTCAATAGCCAGCGCAACGAGGTCAGACGCCGATCCTGCAAAGTTTTCCTCTTCCAGGCTCCACCCGCCCTGCGACTCGCGACGAATCTGCACCAACAGACCGGCCAGTTCACCGCCCAGACGAACGATTGAACAAATGGCAGAATGGGTATCCGGAGGAAGCATGCGGGCCTTCAGCAAGCCGGCAAAACGCTCATCTTCAAGAGCGTTTTCAGCAGCAATCACACGGATATTACCAAGCGCCTTCAACGCCGGGCGGGCGACCGACAGCGGAAGCGGATCACAGTGCCCGTGCACGTGGGCTTCACAGTCGAGTACATTCAGGCATCGGCAGACGCCGGCCTCGTCATCGAATATCCAGATACCCACGCGGGAAAGACCCATGGTTTCATAACAGGCCTCGCAAATACGCCGGGCGGCCGCCTCCAGATTTCCAGAATGCACCATCTGGTCCGATGCCAGATGGGCCATCCCCTGATTCTGCTGCTGCATGCGGCGTTCGCGATCCTGAATGGACTGCGTCATGCTGTTAAAAGCCTCCGCAAGACTCTGAAGCTCGTCGCGGGTCTGGACATTTGCCCGAACGCCAAGATCACCGGCCGCCACCCTGAAGGATGCCTGCTCCAGCGAGAGAATCGGAGTCACGAAACGCCGGGCATAGAGCAGCGATGCCAGCAGCCCGACGAGCACACTCACCAGTCCGACATATGCCGTACGGCGAATAATGGAAGAGAGCCCCTCCTCATACTGGTCCAGCGAGAGCCCGACATGAATCATACCCCAGTTAATCCCGGAATAATCAAACCGTTCGCTGGTCTCAAAGACTACGTCATCCACGAGCATGCTGTAGTGAATTTTTTCAGGTGAGAAGCTGTCAGCCGAAATAAAGTGCCATCCGCCGTCTGAATCTTCCATGCTCCATCCATCGCGCTTGTGCACGAGTGTGAGCCCGTCGTTTCCCTCCAGGACAATAAAGCTGATGGATTCATTGTTCATGATGATTTCCATACAGTGTTCGACCACTTCACTGTAGTCTTCAGTCACAACAGCACTGGCGGCCACATCGTGAACCGATGAAATCAGCACATGAGCCTTTGATTCGAGCACATCAAAATAGACCTGCTTCTGCTGCGGAATAATCTGCAGTCCAAAGAGGGAAATGGAGCCCACGCTGACAATCCATGCCAGCATGGCAGTGCGCATGTAAATACCTCTGCTCAGCCCCCAGCGCTTCTGCCCGGATTCTTGCGAACGCTCTGCCTGCAACTTCATTCCAGCACCTCCTCAGGTTCCTTTTCCTGAGATGAAGTCGTAGAATCCCTTGCATCCTCTCGAAGGTTGGCCTGCTTAAACAGCTCACGAACAGTCGCGATGTGAGCCGCCTCAAAGGGGCAGAAGCGTCGTACACTAAACGTCAGAAGAAGCTGATTTGCCTCAGGCTGCTTGTGTAGTGTCTGCAAGCTTTCGCAAAGCCGGTCGATAAATACAGAATCATAGCCACTACGCATGCAGACCAGTGTCATGACATAGCGGGGCGAGGTCGCGATCACCTCCATTTGCTGCCCAACCTGGGGATTGAGCTCGGTGATCAGCTCAAAACTGTTCCGCGTGACAATACAGGCTGGCATGCGGCCGAAAAAAACAGGAAGTACCGCGCTGGTGGATTTTTCTTTTTGCTTCAGCTCCCCCAGAAAAATTTCAGGAGCCGGCAAACCGCTCTCCGCCAGTAACTCATCCAGCCATAGCACGGGTACATTCTGCTGATAATTAACCGATATCAAAACTGGACAACCTGCCAGATCGTTCAGAGATTTCACAGCACTGCCTTTTTTCGCAAGCAGCACCAGCTCAGAACCGACCCCTGCCTGATAATCAAAGACAAAGCGCGGCTCCAGAACACCCTCTTCCTCCAGCGCAAGATAGTCGACCGCCGAGATAACGGCCATAGTAAATTCCTTGCGCTCTGCGGCGGCCCGCCACTCATCCGGGGATGAACACATGATAATGTCCCCGGCGCTGCAAATGCCTGCTTCCTGACCAAGACGATCAATCCACACTTTTGTCGCAGCCTGAACATCGGTCAGGCTGGCCCCAGTGAAAATATCCTCTGAAAATGCCGTCCCCATGGGCGGAAGATCTCCGGCGTGCGCCATGGGGAGCCCCAGACAGCCCGCTCCGAAAAGAAGGGCCAGACTCCAACGGCAGCATTTAGAGGGGGAACGGTTCCTCATGGCAGAGCCTCTCCCTTATTTTCACGGGCCTCCATCAGCTGCATATACCGGATGCACCACTCCTCGGTTTTCTCCAGCGCTTCCTGGGAGACTTTGCGGAGCTTTTCAGACTTCAGCACCATGAGAATCTGCCGCCCGGATACGGTTTCATGCATGACCTCCAGTGCATCAAAGAGATGGCCGCTGTGAACCTGACTGTATTCCTTGTCGACACAGAGCAACACATCTATCACTCGCGGCGACTCGGCCAGAATCTTCAGTTTTCGACCCACCTGAGGATTCAGCTCCACCATGGTCTCAAAACTCGACGCCGATACAATGCAGGCATCCCGCTTACCGAAAAAAACATCAAGAATGGTTCGTGAATTATTTGAGGAATGCACGGTATCGGCAAAAAATGCTTTTTCCATTCCGTATCCCCGGTCCATCAGCATCGTATTCAGCCAGATGTCCGCCATGCCACCGGTCCGGCCGCCATCAAGTCCAGAAAACCGCCCTCCCTTGAGATCGCCCAGTTCATCAATCCCGCTGTCTGCCCGCACCAGCAGCAGAAACTGCACTCCGACACCGTCAGCAGATTCAACGCAATACAGCCGAGTGGGATCCAGTTCGTCCTTCATCTCGAAAAACTCATTGGGCTGAATCACTACAATATCGATTCGGTTTTCACGCAATGCATCCCGCGTCATTTCAAACCCGGTCAGTTCGACCGGTTCAAGCGTTCCCTCCAACCCATAATAATCCAGGACACTCTCCCCCCATACGGTGAAGGCAGCCAAGGCATCGGTCTCATTAACGCCCGCAAAAAGATCCATTGAATAGCCATAGCGAATCACATTCGCGCCATCAATCATCGATGAATCCTGCGCGTGCAAGACACAGGAAAATCCAACAATCAGGCCCGCTGTAAGCCAGCCACGAAGCCGCAAAGGATGAAGGAAAACTCTCACTGTTCCCCACCCCCATTCACTGACGACTTGCTCTCCAGCAATTCATCATGCCGCGTTACCCACTCCTGGATGGAATCCAGCTCATCCAGTCCTCCGACCAGCAACTGATCGATCCCGAAAACCGTCATCATCTGCTTGGTTTCCGCATCCTGATGAAAGTGCATCACGAAATCGAGAGACTCATCAAGGCGCTCAAGGGGATAATCCCTTTGATACGCAATTACCATGTTAACAAACTTTGGAGATAGCATAACGACACGAAGCTGTTTTCCGATCTGGGGATTCAGCTCCATCATGGTTTCATAGACCCCCTGAGAAACCAGGCAGGCATCCTGTGCTCCGAAAAAAACACTCAGCACGGCCCGTGAATCCTTGGGAAACAGAACCACTTTACCAAAAAGCTCCTCGATCCCGGTCCCTTCCTGTTTCAGGGCAAGGGTATCCAACCAGATGAACGCCATATTCAGCGATATGTTCTCACTCATCGCCAGCGACTTGCCGCGCAAACCCGCCAGGTCTTTGATCCCGCTGTTTTCACGCACCAGCAACCGGTATTCTTCATAGACGGAACCGTTTGTTACATTCAGGATCAACGGATCTTTATGCACCTCGTCAAGAATCGTCAGCACATCATTGCCCCGAATAACCACGGTTTCCAGCTTTCCATCGTGCAGCGCCTGACGAATCTCTTCCGCAGTTTCAAACTGAACCGGAACGGTAATATAGTTCACGGATCCAGACTGAAACGCATGGTCGCCCCAAACTTTAATCGCGGCATCCGCGTCACTTTTGCTGATATTCGGAAACAGCGATTTGCAGAAACCGAAGCGAATGATCTGCGCCGGCTCGTCCTCCGCCCAGGCCGGTCGGACTGAAGGCGTCAGACAGCACGCAATGATCGCGATTAATATGAGGAAGGTTCGGGGCATAAAGGTCAGAAGCTCGTTATTCAGGGATTTCTTCGGTCAAATTCGGCAGTACCCCGACAATGCAATGGAGCTGTGCCTGAGCCTCTACACACTCATACAAGGTCTTCTGATAGCTGAAATCGAGAAAGGCCTCCATGAACTGCGCCTCAATCACATCCTGGGTTTCCACCAGCTCCTCCTGATAGGCCCGGATATTCAGCTCACGATTTTCAACGGCGGCCTGAAGTCCGTCACCGACCGAGGTCTTGCGCGCACAGGCGCCCTCAAATGCGGCATGCGCCTGTTCCACCTGAAGGGCAAGCCCATCGAGAAGAAGCTCCTCCTGCCGCTTGAGCTTTTCAAATTTCAGGGTTGCCTCCTCCACATGAGCATGCGTCCGGAATCCCTCAAACAACGAGAGTTGTCCGCCAATTCCCACTCCGATAAAATCACGGTTCTGTTCATCCATGATGCCCGTATCGAGCTCATTTTCAAAATGCATGTAGGTGGCAAAAAGACCGAATTTCGGCTTATAGCCGCTGCGGGCCTGACGGACAAAGGCATCGGCGGCTCCAAGCCCCGCGCGCAGCTGGGCAAGATCGGGATTGGAGGCCTTGGCCTGCTCGATCATTTCACCGAGCGAAAGGGAGGAAAACTCGACCGGTAATTCCGTCTCGAAAGGTTCCACCCGCGTACCGTGAGGCAGTCCCAGCAGATGAACGAGGGCGGTGTCCGCATTAACCCGGACCGGGAGCAGGGAGCTCTTGATCGACCGAATCATTTCTACAACCGACTTGTTCCGAAGGTAATCCGTCTTCTTTACTGTCCCCGCGCCCTCTTCATACATCCGCTTTGTAAGCTCCAGCGTGGCTTCCATGCGCTTAAGCGTGTCGCCGGCAATCTGTTCCAGCCGCCGCGCCAGCACGGCGGCATAATAGGCGCGATCCACATCGCGCACCACTTCCAGCTCGGTCCGGCGCGCCCCCTCCAGCGCAGCGGCAACCCCGAAAGCCGCCTGCTCATTAATCGACTTGCGCAGACCGCCGGTGTAAAGAGGATATTCAAGCTTCAGCCCCGCGGACAGAACCGCGCGATCCATCAGCTCGATTTCCTGCTTCGGAACATCAATCGTCATTCCGCCCATTGCAGGCGGCAGCGCCATCGTTGAAGCGGGATAAACATAGAGCAGCGGCTCATCCATCACACCGCCCATCATCGAAGCCGAAAGGGTTGGCCAGTATGCCGATTTAGCCTGACGGAGCATGGATTCGGCAATCCGGACATCATAATCCGAAATCCGGCACATCCGGTTGTTCTCGAGCGCCATTGCAATGCACTCATCCCGACTCATGGAGCGGGTTTCCATGGAATGCGCAGCTGAAAAACCAACGACAACAAACGCCAGACCGACCGCTCGTGCTACCTCTTTTGCCATTCTGCTTCCCTTTCTTCACCTCCACTCAACGGCACCGACGGAACGGCATGACACATTACGCAGAGGAACATAGTTGTTACACACTCTAGTATAAAATGCTATGTCATTCGGTTGCTGTAGCGGTTGACTTAAGCTCTTTTAACAAAAAACGAACCAAAACCCATCAGGCCAGACATCGACCAACCTGAAGCGGGCACCTGCAGTCCACTGGCAGAGGGTAGCGTTATTTAATCAACCTGAGAAGTTCTTTGAATCGCGAATCAGCGGCATCCCTCAACAGGGCAAAAAACAGGCTTTCCACAGGAAGAATAACCGCTCCGGCATCCCGCATGGCCTCAAGCGCAAGGCTCTTGTTTTCTGCGGCACGGGATGAGACTCCGTCCGCCGCCACAAAGACCTCATACCCGCCTTCAATCAGGTCAATTGCGGTCTGATAGACGCAGACATGAGCCTCGATACCGACCAGCAAAACCTGCCGCCGCTTCTGCTGCCTCAGCCAGCTCATGAAAGCAGGCTCACCGCAGCAACTGAACGACGTCTTTGCAATCACCTCAGCCTCGAATAACAGCGATCGGAACGGCTCATTGGTTGCCCCGAGTTTTTCAGGAATCTGCTCTGTGACTGCCGCGGGAATATCCAAAAGTGCGGCACAGCGCACCATCCGCTCCAGATTGCGATCCAGATCCTCTTTTTCATACATAATTTCATGCAGACGGCCCTGCACATCAATAAACACCAGAACAACATTTTCTCTGTTCAGCATATCTCCCAACTCCTTTTCCTGCCCGGACAAACGCCGGAACCTAATCGATCTCATATTGATTCAGCTTCCGGTGCAGCGTCCGACGACTGATCCCCAGCTTTTCCGCCGCCCGGGTCCGGTTGCCACCCGTTTTTTCCAGCGCCTGCAGAATCATGCGCCGCTCCATCTCATCCACGGTCAGCTCGGCATCCGCCCGCACTTCAACCGATGAGCCGGACCGCTCGCGCACCTGCACAGGTACATCCTTCAGATCAAGCACTTTGCCCCGGGCAAGAACCACCATGCGCTCTACGAGGTTGCGCAGCTCCCGAATGTTGCCCGGCCAGTCATACGCCGCCAGTTGCTCATAGGCTGCCGGAGTAAACCCTTCAATCTGCTTGCCGTTTTCCTTATTAAACACGGCCAGATAATGATTGAGCAGCAGCAGGATATCATCCTGCCGCTCCCGAAGCGGAGGCAGCGTGATCACGACCACATAAAGCCGGTAAAACAGGTCTTCGCGAAAATCCCCGTGCTCAACCATGTCTTTAAGATCCCGGTTTGTCGCGGCAATCAGGCGGGCATCCACATCAATCGGGGTATCGCCGCCGACCCGCTCAACCTGCCGCTCCTCCAGCGTCCGCAGAATCTTAACCTGCACCGAGGCATCGATTTCACTGATTTCATCAAGAAAAAGCGACCCGCCATCCGCCTTTTCAAAGCGCCCAACGCGCCGCTCCATTGCCCCGGTAAATGCCCCTTTTTCATGACCGAAAAGCTCGCTTTCAAGCAGATTTTCAGACAGAGCGGCGCAGTGCACCGCCACAAATGGCCCCTTATTCCGCGAACTCAACTGATGAATCGCCTTGGCCACCAGCTCCTTGCCGGTGCCGCTCTCGCCCTGAATCAGCACCGTCGCACGCGATACCGCCACCTGCCGAATCGTATCAAAGACCTCCTGCATGGCCGGCGACCGACCGATAATATTCTCCATGCCGTAACGGTCATCCAGCTGCTCCTTGAGCCGTTCATTCTCCAGCTCAATCCGACGAGCCCTGAGCACACGCCCAAGCACCAGCTCCAGCTTATCCAGATTGATCGGCTTGGTCATGAAATCCGTCGCCCCCTGCTTCATGGCCTCGACCGCAATATCCACATCCCCGTAGGCTGTCAGGATAATGCAGATCAGTTCGGGCCGATTCGCCAGCGCCCGCTTCATCAGCGCAATTCCGTCCATGCCCGGCATACGGACATCGCTCAACAATACATCCACGGAATGCTCGCCAAGAACCGCCAGCGCGGCGGAACCGTTTTCCGCGGCAAATACGTTATACTCGCGCCGCAGGGCCCGTACCAGGCCATCCCGGGCGCTCTTTTCATCATCAACAATCAAAACCGTCGGCTTACTCATTTTACATGCTCCTTGTCCGGCGCTCCCAGCAGATTAAACCGCACATCCTCGCGAGGAAAGCGCAGCGTCAGACGGGTTCCCCTGCCGGGTTCTGAATTGATCTCAATCTCTCCGCCGTGATCCCGCATAATCCGCTGCACGATCATCATACCCAGACCGGTCCCCTCCGCCTTGGTCGTGTGATACGGCTCATAAATTGCGCCCAGCTTTTCCGGATCGATACCCAGACCGTTGTCTTCGATACTGATACTCACGAATCGATCCGAAAGCTGTGTCTCAATCCTCAGAATCCCACCATCATCCATCGCCTGAAGCGCATTCTTGATGACATTAAAAAACACCTGTCGAACCTGGGTTTCATCCACGGCCACAGCAGGAATCCCCTTCCGCAGCTCCATCTCCACCAGCATACGGCGGTCCTCGATCTCATGCTTCATGACCTGTAGCGTATCCGTCATTAAATCAGCCAACTGATGCGGCTTCCGCTCCGGAATGGAAGGGCGCAGCGCCTTGAGAAACTGGCGGATAATCGTATCCAGCCGCCCGACCTCCTTGCGCGACACCTCGACCAGCTCGCGCAACTCATCACGCACCTGCTCATCGTCAAGATAGCCGATTTCGCGATCAAGCAGCTGCAGATGAATATTAATGGAATTCAGGGGATTTCCAATCTCATGCGCCACGCCG
>JAFGVP010000179.1 GCA_016937945.1 Pontiellaceae bacterium
ATGAGGATGGTCTCTTCCTGCTCGCCGTCGGCAAGTTCGATTTCTTCAATGTCCACCCGCTGCAGATTGCCGCCGTGTTTCAGCCGTGACTTCCGGCGCGCATGCTCGACCAGAATCCGGCGCATGGACGACGAGGCGGCGGCATAAAAACTGGTTCGGTTATCCCAGGTGCGGTCCCCCTCCTCGACCAGCCGTAGCCAGGCTTCGTGCACCAGCGCCGTCGCCTGCAGCGTATGCCCTCCCCGGAATTCGCGGGACATATGATACTGCGCCAGCTTCCGCAATTCGTCATAAATCAGCGGAAGCAGATCATCTGAAGCCCGACGATCCCCGTTGGAAGCGGCATTTAAAACTAGCGTAAAATCACTCAAAACAGCTCTCGATCCATACGATGCACCCATTCCCGGAATAAAACGAAACAGGGATAGCACAATCGGAAGCGACCGCCAACACCTACATAAACGGTGAATCAGAACGGTTCGATTAATGAATCAGTCCGAGCACCTCGTGCGCCGCGGCACGATATTCCTGAAACAACGCCGGCTGATCATCCAGCGAAAGGCCGTAAGATGGAATCATTTCCGTGAGCCGGCCCCGCCACTCGTCCGATTTCATCTCCTGAGGGAAGCATTTTTCGAGCAGATCGAGCATGATCGCCGGCGCCGTTGAGGCCCCCGGCGACGCGCCGAGCATCGCGGATATCGAGCCGTCTGCGGCGGCCACCACCTCGGTTCCGAACTGCAGTTTTCCGCCCTTTTTCGGATCCTTCTTGATAATCTGCACCCGCTGCCCGGCAATACACAGCGCCCAGTCTTCATTCTTCGCGGTCGGAACAAATTCACGCAGACCGGCGCAACGGGTTTCATGGTTCTTGCGGCACTCGTTGATCAGGTATTTGGTCAGGTCCATGTTATCGCGGCCGGTCGCCAGCATCGGAATCACATTGTCCAGCGTGACCGACTTGATGAGATCCAGGTTGGTTCCTTTTTTCAGGAACTTGGGCGAAAACCCGGCATAGGGACCGAACAGCAACGTACGCTGGCCGTTGATAACACGTGAATCGAGATGCGGAACCGACATCGGCGGCGCACCGACCTTGGCCTTTCCATAGACCTTGGCATGATGCCGTTCCGCAACCGCCCTGCTCCGGCAAACCAGAAACTGTCCGCTGACCGGAAAACCGCCGAAGCCCTTCCCTTCGGGAATCCCTGATTTCTGCAGCAACGGAAGCGCACCGCCGCCGGCACCGATAAAGACAAAACGCGCCTTCAACGCATCCCGGCCGCCGGTCGCATGCCGGATCGAGAGCTTCCAGCGGCCGTCCGCCAGCCGGCTCAGGTTATTCACCCGCGTGTCGGTAATCAGCCCGACTCCGTCCTGCGTCGTCAGATGGTCAATCAGAATGCGGGTAATTTCGCCATAATTAACGTCCGTGCCGCGCGTGTTATGTGTTGCCGCGACCGGTTCACTCCCGAACCGGCCATCCATCAGCAGCGGCGCCCACTCCGCAATCCGGGCCGGATCGTCGGAAAACTCCATGCCCTCAAAGGCGGGCGACTGCACCATCGCGGCCTTTCGTCTTCTCAGAAAATCACAATCATCCTTGCCGGTCACAAAACTCATGTGGGCCACACTGCGGATAAAGCGCGATGGATCATCCACAATGCCCTGCTTCGTCAGCCAGGCCCAGAACTGCTTCGAAATCTCAAAACTGGAATTCACCTTCAGGGCCTTGGAAATATTAACCCCGCCATCCGCGCTCTCGGAGGTATAGTTGAGCTCGCACAGGCCGGCGTGACCGGTCCCGGCATTATTCCAGGCGTTCGAACTCTCCAGCGCCACCTGCGGCAACGTTTCAATGATCTGGATGGTCCAGTCGGGCTTCAACCGGCGCAGCAGGACGCCGAGCGTCGCACTCATGATCCCGCCGCCAATCAGGGCAACATCAATCTCTCCAGCCTCAATCCCGTAAAGATGATCATTTTTCATGGAGTATTGATAATTGAAAACAAAATTCCAGTCAAGCCCTTCAGCCGAGGGACTTGCGAAAACGGAATCAAGGCTTTCCAATTCCGGAATGTGTCACCGATGTAATGGTTTCCGGCGCTTTATCGGCCTTTTCGTAGATGGCACGAAATGCCTTGGCGAACGGCAGATCGGAAGCCAGCAGCTCCGCCACCGCTTTGGGCGGCACGGATTGATAGAGCAGCTCAACCTTGACCGTATAAGGCGCTCCCTCGGCCGGCGCCGGCACCTTATAGAGTACAGCATCCGCGCCGGACCCATTGGAATATGCCGGATCATCGGCCGCTGCGCCGCGCACCGCCGTCATGTCTGGGTGCGGGCCATCGGGCCGGAATCCGTTCGGCGGAATCCGGTTGTCTTTCAGATAGCGGGCCGCGCGCAGGAGATGCGTCGTCGGCTTGCCGGCCGGATCGCCCATGACGGCTTCGTAGACCTGAACCTGATCCGGCGCCGTGATTTCAGCATAGTGCGGACGGAACGGCTCCGGCGCCGGACTCACCAGCTGTCCCGCATCGTCATGTGCCCCGGAGGTGAAAACGACCCGGTTTTCCCGGTCGCGAAGTTCGAAACGCAACCATGCACGGCGGTATGGATAACCCGTCGGGAATTTATGGCCAGTCCGGTTTTCCACGGTCACCTGCACCGCCAGCCCCCCGTCTTTCCACTCCGGATCCGCAGTGAGCGTTACTGTCTGCTCCTTCAGGAATTCCTGTGTCATCCGGAGCTGGCGGAGATATTGCTCCGATTCCGTCTGCCCGCTCAACCCCTGTTCCGGATCGGCCAGCACCTTCAGCATAAAGGTATTGGCGCCCAGGAAGGTATGGCGCCAGAACGGCTCACGGGTTCCGATCCACGGCGGCCGGGCTGTGATCCGGATCGGTTCATCGAGCCGCGGCATGTGACAATCCTGGCAGTGCCGGCCGGCATCGGGATACCGGCTGTTCCGCCACTCCAGATAAGGAACCTGTTCGGGAAACTGCCCGACCGTTTTTCCCTGCTCATCCAGAATCGGCGTAAAGAGCGTGTGGCAGGTGGCGCAGAAGGCGGAATCCTGCACCTGAGCGCCGAAACCGGGGGTATAGTCGACATGATTCTGCATTGGACCCGTAACCACATTGGTATACGGACCGAAAATCTGCCGTTCGTCGCCGATGATGTAGCCGCCGTCCAGACTGGACTCTTCGCCCAGGTTGCCGGCCTGAATCTGGTGACACAGCGTACAGCTCACGCCGTCATGCGCCAGCTCCATCTGCAGCGCCTTATCCAACGTCAGCGCCCGGTGCTCATCGTGCCGAAACTGCGTGCGGGCCATCGGGGCATGGCAGGTCATGCACTTATCCTCGATAAACTCCCGCAGCTCGGGGCGATCGGCCACTTCGGCCTCCATTCGCGCCCGCCAGAGCGGATCAAGAAAGGAGTGCGCCATCATTGCGGCCTGCCAGTCGCCGGAAATAGAGACGTTGTTTCCCCCGGAATCAAGCAGCGCGCCGGACCACTGATCGTGGCAGAACGCGCAGTTACCGGAACCGCTGAACAGCGAACTCTCGATCTCCGTTAATCCGCGGGCATCCAGCAGGAGCAGAAAGCTTCCTGCCGCCAGCCACATTTTTCTGATCCTGAAGCGACGCATCGTTAAAGAGCATACCCGCCGCAAAACGATTCGTCACATCCTTTATCGCGTCCGGTCAGTTACCGGCGTAATCGACTTCGCCGATCAGGTCATATCCATCGACATCGACGATCTCGACCGTGCAGAACGCTTCGATCGGCAGATCTTCCGGCACAAACACGTTGCAATCGATTTCCGGCGCATCCCAGGTCGAACGGGCGACGCCGGGGGATTCCACCAGCACCTTCATCTTTTGGCCGATCAGTCCGTCATTCTTTTCAAAGGCCAGCTCCGCCAGACGGCGCATCAGCGTATCCCAGCGGGCGTGACGGGTCTCTTCATCGACCATGCCTTCGGTAATGTCATAGGCGCGCGTATCCTCTTCCCGCGAATATTCAAACACGCCGACGCGCTCAAAACGGAACTCCTCGCAGAATTCGACGAGCTCCCGGAAGTCGGCCTCGGTTTCGCCGGGGAATCCGACGATAAACGCCGTGCGGATCCCCAGACCGGGAATCTTCTCGCGCATTTCGCGGATCAGGTTGCGGATATAGTTTCCATCGGTTTCGCGCTGCATGGCCGAAAGCATGTTGTCGGAAATGTGCTGCAACGGAATATCCACATACGGCACCACCTTATCGCTGGCGGCAATGGTTTCCATCAGCTCCGTGCTCCAATGCGCCGGATGGGTATAAAGCAGGCGGATCCAGAAATCGCCGTCAAGGGTATCAAGCTCACGAATGAGCGATGTCAGGCTTTCCCCGCGCGACGAATCCACCCCGCTGCGCGGCGTGGCGCTGGCGCCTTCCCATTTATCCATGCCGAAATAGGTGGTATCCTGCGAGATCAGGTTGATCTCCCGGCAGCCCTGCTCCACCAGCTCGCGGACCTCGGCGACGATATCGGCCTGGCTGCGGCTGCGGTGCCGGCCGCGGATTTTCGGAATCACGCAGAAGGAGCAGGGATGGTTGCAGCCTTCGGCAATCTTGACGTAGGCGCTG
>JAFGVP010000180.1 GCA_016937945.1 Pontiellaceae bacterium
GACAACCTTTAATAGCATTCAAATCTCCATGGCGGCTTTTATGAGGTTGAAATCTGCCGATCACGCGGACTCCGTAAGATTGCGGACCTGCTGGATTTCCTTCCTTTGTTGTACTTTTTTGGTAAGGAAAATGCCACTGTAGATCGCTTTGTGACGCCAAAGCGATATTTGTGGATGTTTTTACGGCAAAGATTTTTATTCGGAGAAATTTAAGATGAGCGAAATCGATTGGGGAGCACTGGGTTTTAAGTATATGGACACCAATTGCCATATCCGCTATGTCTGGCGCGATGGCGTATGGGATGAAGGGACCTTGGTGGACAAGCCCTATATTGACATGCACATTGGTGCGGCATGTCTTCATTATGGTCAGGCGGCATTTGAGGGAATGAAGGCGTTTCGCTGCAAAGACGGGAACGTCCGCGTTTTTCGTCCCGACTGCAATGCGCAGCGCATGGCCAATACCGCCCGCCGAACCTGCATGGCGGTTGTGCCTGAATCCATGTTCCTGAATGCGATTTCGCGCGTGATCAAGGCGAATGAAGAGTTTATCCCTCCGTATGGAACCGGCGGTTCGCTTTACATCCGTCCGCTATTGGTCGGTTCCGGTCCGCAGATCGGCATTGCGCCGGCTTCCGAATATACGTTCCTTATTCTTGTGATTCCGGTCGGTCCTTACTACAAGGGCGGACTGCAGCCGGTGAAGGCCATGATTCTGGACGACTACGATCGCGCCGCGCCGCTGGGCGTCGGGCACGTCAAGGTGGCCGGGAACTATGCCGCCAGCCTGTATGCCCACGAGCAGGCCAAGCATGAAGGCTATCCGGTCGAACTTTATCTTGATGCCAGGACGCATACCTATGTCGAGGAATTCGCCACGTCCAATTTTATCGGCATCACGAAGGATGGCCGTTACGTTACCCCGGATTCGCCGTCCGTCCTTCCCAGCGTTACGAACATGTCGCTGAAGCAGAATGGGGCAGATCTAGGGCTGCCGGTCGAGGTGCGGCCGGTTATGTTTGATGGACTGGCTGGTTTTGCGGAAGTCGGCGCCTGCGGCACGGCGGTGGTTGTTACGCCGGTCTGCGAAATCGTGCGCGGCGAAACGGTGATCAAGATTGGATCGCCGGAAGGCTGTGGCCCCGTTCTTCAGAAACTCTACGAAACGGTGCAGGGAATTCAGTATGGTGAGCTTCCGGACACGCACGGCTGGTGCCGCGAAGTCTGATTCCCGGTTCAAGGGTTGGCCGGCGGTGCATCCGGCAGTGAAGGTAAACGGTCCACTCGGGCCGTTTATTTTTTTACCCTTTGCCGGATGTGACTCCGATTCCTGAATGCCGCTTGCACGAAAGATTCTGCGAGTAAGAGTACATATCTTATTTTAAAATATTCTTAATCTGGTATTGGGTGGTGTGTGTTGTGAAAGAATAAGGGTGTAATCGCATCCGGTTCGATATCGGAAGATGGGAAAGTGCAATGCAACCGTTTTGGGAAACGAAGAAACTTGAAGAAATGAATGAGGAGGAGTGGGAGTCGCTCTGTACGGGTTGCGCTAAATGCTGCTATCATACCTATCTGCTCGGAGCCGACACGATCAGTCTGCCCTGTTCATTGCTCAATGAAGAGACGCGCCGCTGTATGAACTATGCCGCGCGATCCCGCCGGGTTCCGGAGTGCAATGTTCTTTCGCCGAAGAAGCCGGAGCTTTTTTCGCTGCTTCCTGATACCTGTGCATATCGCCTGCTTCATGAAAGTAAGCGGCTGCCCGCAGATCATCCGCTCTGGAAAGGGGAAGCTTTGTTTGTTTTTGCGGCCCCCAAAACGGCCGTCGGCGAGCCAGCCGGCCGTCTTCCTCCTGTTGCTGATTTCGAGCCCGATGAGCCGTTTCTGCCTGTGGAGGAGAATCGGGACAATGCGTTGGGATTGATCGGGCAAAGCGATCAGCAGTCGGCCCGGCTCTGTGATCTGAATGTTGAAATCCGTACGGCGCTTAACGGCATTATGGGCGTGGCTCAGTTGCTTGGAAGTACGGAGCTGACCGATGAGCAGCAGAGTCATATCGAGGCCATTCTGCTCGCGTCGGCGGCCTTGCTGAAAAAGATCGATCCCCGGTTTGAGATGTCCCAATACGGCTCAAGTCTGCTGGATTCTCCGGAAGTTCCGGTGAATCTCCGTTTTATCTGCGATCAGCTGCGTAAACGTTTCCGGGCTGTTGCCGCCGAGAAGGGAATCGAGTTTGATTGTGTGTGCAGTCCCGGAGTTCCCTTCTATGTGACCGTGAATGCCGATTGGATGGAGCTGGTACTTTCAAATCTGCTGGAACACGCCTTCCAGACGACGCCGCAGGGCTCGGTCAAATTAAGGATTGAACAGCTGGGGCGGGCCAGTGACGGAGTGGATCTCGGGTTTTCGGTTTCAGATACCGGGGAAGGAGTTGATCCGGCAGAGCAGGAACGAATTTTTCAGTCGTATGACGAATCCGGCCTGGGGGTGGTTATCTGCCGTAAACTGATCGGTTTCATGGGAGGAACCCTGGCGTTGAGCAGTGCGGTGGGGCAGGGCAGTACCTTCAGTTTCCGGCTCAGGCTTCGGCAGTCCGATTATGCTCCGTCGTTTGGAGCGGTGCCGGATCGGAGAGGCGGCGAAACAGTCCGGAAATCAAATGCACGGGTGCTGTTGGTGGAAGACAACGAGGTTAACCAGAAAGTTGCGCTTTCCATGCTGCGCAAAGCAGGATGCTCCGTTGATGTTGCCGGCGACGGCAAGGCGGCGGTCCGGATGATTCAGGACCATCCCTACGATGTGGTGCTTATGGACTGTCAGATGCCGTTGGTGGATGGCTATGAAGCGACCTGTCGGATTCGTTCGATGGATGAACCGATCAGCCGGATTCCGATCATCGCGGTTACGGCACATGCCATGGAGGGCGATCAGCGGAAGTGTCTGGAGTGCGGCATGAATGACTATCTATCCAAGCCGATCGTTCGTCAGAAGCTGATTCACATGATCAACCGCTATACGTAGGCTTCGGGGCCGTTTTTTTATACGGTCTGCGAATAGCGCCCTTTGCGTTGGTCGTTCTGCAGGTAGGCGTCGAAGCGCATCGCGATAATGCGGATAAATAGGCGACCGAGCGGGGTGACGTGCAGGCCGCCGGGTTCGCGCCGGACCAGTCCGTCCTGTTCCAGATCATCAAGTGATGCGATCTCTGTCTTGAAGTGTGCGGCAAAGTCGATGTTCATCTCCTGCGAGAGCTTTGCATAGTCGATGTAGAGATTGCACATAATATGCATGATAGCGTGGTAGCGCAGCCGGTCCTCTTTGGTCATGGTGTAACCGCGCAGCAGCGGAAGCTGTCCGGCGGTGAGTTCGGCATAATAATCGGCCAGCTCCTTGTGGTTCTGGAAATAGCATCCGCCGGCATGCGAGATGGCGGACATGCCGAAGCCATGCAAATCGACTCCTTTATGCGTGCTGTAGCCCTGAAAGTTGCGCTGCAGGGATCCGTCGGTCAGCGCCCTTGCCATCGCATCGTCGGGTTTTGCAAAGTGGTCCATGCCGATGTAGACATAGCCGGCGCCCGTCAGTTTCTCGATAATGAGCTGAAGCAGTTCCAGCTTGGTTTCCGGAGAGGGCAACCGGTCTTCGTAGGCTTTCTGGAACGATTTGATCCACGGGATGTGGGCGTAGCTGTAGATGGCGAATCGGTCCGGTGCCAGCTGCAGCATTTCGTCGAGCGTGCGATCAAAGGATTTTACGGTTTGGTTCGGCAGTCCGTAGATCAGGTCAAAGTTAATCGATTCCATCCCGACGTCGCGCAGCCACTGGTTTTTCTCGGCAATCATTTCGAGCGGTTGGATGCGCATGATGGTTTCCTGGACCAGCGGGTTGGTATCCTGGACTCCGAGTGACGCGCGGTTAAATCCGGCGCGCCGGAGGGCGTACGCTTTTTCCTTGCTCATGGCGCGAGGGTCAATCTCGACGCCGGCCTCCAGATTGGCCGCAATCGGAAAACGGTTCCGGATCATTTGTCCCAGTTGTTCCAGCTCTTCTGAAAGAAAAAAGGTCGGGGTGCCGCCGCCGAGCTGGATCTGCACGACTTCGGATTTCTCGGAAATCAAGGCGGCGCGCAGGTCGAGCTCGCGTTCCAGATACGCCATGTATTCTGCACTTCGTTTCTGATCGCCGGTCACGATATTGGTGCAGCCGCAGTAGAGGCACTGGCGCGAGCAGAACGGCAGGTGAAAATAAAGGGACAGGGGGGAGGTCTGGTGCCGGATGCCGGATGTCTGAAACTCCTGCGTAAAATGCGTGGCAGGCGGGTAGGAGGTATAGCGCGGCCCCGGCTGATTATATTTCCGGAGCTGTTCGAGGCTGACGTGTAGAGAACTCATTCGGTGACTATGCAGGATTCCCCTGATGAGCGGAACAAATGAATCGGTGAAATCCGCGTTCTGCCTCGGGGGCGTGTCGCATAAACAGGCGACACACCACATGTGGACTTGTCGGCAAATTAACATATTCTTGAAAATCTTCGATCTCCCGAATGGTTTTACGGAAGGAATCGGCTCAGCTTTTAATCAGGAACAGGAGTACGCCATCAATACGAACGATAAGGAATCCAGTCACTCGTTATGCCCTTTACGCGGCAGTCGGGTCATTTTCCGGGCGGTCGCGCTGGCCGGACTGTTTTTATGCCCGATGTGCGTCCACGCCGTTGAGAGCCTTTATGCGCCTTACCCTCCGGTTTTCGAAATCTCCTCCGGATTGTCATGGCCGGAGGGTCAGGCGCTTCCTTTTTTTGCGACGCCGGCGTCGCCACTGGACACCATTGTGGTTCAGGATCTGAATCGAGATGAGCAGATTACGTTCTCCGCGTTACAGGGATTGGTGAACAGTAAGCAAACACGAATCCTGCTGCTCGATAACCGGGTTGATGAAGGGCGTGATACCTGGCCGAATACGGATACTGTTGCTTTGACGATGCGAAATCCTGAAGAGCTGGAAAGTCCGTACGAGCTGGTTAATAAATATGAGCGAGAGCTGGGAGGCGTGGTTCTTTACGATCCGCAGCGCAGTCCGCATTACCGGAATCTGGCGGGTACGGTTGCCGGGCTTGAGCGGGCGCTTCCGGTGACGGCTGAAGTCTATGAGAAGATGAAGCAACGAGGGATTGATCTGCGGGTGTCCACGGATCTGACCCGGCTCGAGTATGAAAGCCCGCTCGAGATTTACGGCTACCTGTATAAGCACTATTGGGCAAAGTGCGAGAAGCGCGTGATTGTCAGCGCATCGCCGAATGCCGACTTTCATCACACGCGTGATATTGCGGCGGCGGTCGGTGCAGCGGTGGTCTGGCTGGATAATCGCGAGCCGAAAGAGCGCGATATGATGCGCCGGTTTTTCGGCGACATGGAGGCCGGGAGGGCGATTGCGCTGGGCTGGTATTCCACGGAGCGCTCCGGTATCACGACGGCGTCGGAGTTCGGGATCGGCACCCTGCCGGCCGACCACTTTGTGAGCGCAAGCGTCTACTCCGGCACGGATCATCATATCCGTATTCCGGCGGTGCCGAAGATGCCGGCGCTGGAAAACAAGGTTTATATCACGGTCTTCATCAGCGACGGCGATAACATTCAGTATACCCAGCACGCGATGCGGAAGATCTGGGATGCCGCCGCCGGCAGTCGCGGCAAAGTGCCGTTGACCTGGACGATCTCGCCCGGTCTGGCTGACATTGCGCCGGGTATCATGAACTATTACTACAGCACGGCTACGGCACTGGACTGTTTCGCGACCGGTCCATCCGGTCTGGGTTACATGATGCCGTTTAACACACTGGAGGAACCCGGTGCGCCGGTGGGGACCTATACCCAGAATTCGGACGACATGGACGGCTATACGCGGTTGACGGAGACCTATCTGCAGCGGACCGGCCTGCGGGTCATGACCATCTGGGATGACGCCACATATGAGCAACGAAAATCCTATGAGCGGCACTGCCGGAATCTTTACGGGGCAAGCGTACAGAATTTCAAGGATGTGCCGACGGTGAAGAGCAGTATCGAGAATCAGCGACTGCGTTTTGATAAGCTGGTGATTCCCTATGCAGGAAGCTATGAGCATATCAGTGGTTCGCTGATGCATGAAATCGAGCGCTGGAACGGGGATGCTCCGCTGTTCCTTGCCTATCAGGTGGACATCTGGGGTGAGATGAAGCCGCAACGGATCGTAGAGCTTGCAAAGGCGATGGACGAACGTTTTCCCGGCAAGGTCGAGTTTGTGCGGGCGGACCACTATTTCAATCTGCAGAATGAGGCGGAAGGCCTCTCGTATAACCTGTCCATGGAAGCAGCTGTCGCGGTATATTCCAGCGATCCGGATGCTCCGGCAGAGGCGATTCTTGACGGAACGCCGGAGACGCTGTGGAGTTCCGAGGGGAAAAAGAATGTATGGCTCGGCGTTGATTTGGGCGAGACGCACCGACTTTCCCGCTTTGTGATTCGTCATGCCGGTGATCAGGGCATGGACCGGGAATATAACACGCGGGCCTTTACGATAAGCGTCAGCACCGACGGCCGGAACTGGAAAGCGGTCGCCGGCATTAAGAATAATCAGGAAAACGTGACCGACGTGGAATTTCCGCTGGTCAGTGCGCGATTTGTGAAGATTGCCGTGCTCAACGGCGGGCGCGATACCGTTGCACGGATCGCGGATGTAGAGATATACGGTCGGCGGTAAACCTTCGGCTGCCGTTTGCCGGGCCGTTCCGGCGCCGAATATTGACGGACTAGCGGCCGAACATCCCGAAATTGTTGCGGATATGACGCTGCGGTGGCAGGCGTGGGCCGAGAAGGATAAGGTGGTTCCCAAGGGGAGTGCCGAAGGTAAGGGCCACGGCTCTCCGAAGAAATAGGACGCCGGCGATATCTGCCGCCGTGGTTTTGTACCGATTAACGCATGATCACGGTTTTCCGGGTTTGGAAAATGTGGACTGGCTGGTCTACTGTGTATGGATGATAAATATGTCATCACCAACGGAGACCCAGCCCATGTCCGACAATCCGCTTCTGACCCGCTCGCCCCTGCCGAATCAGGCTCCGCCATTTGATCAGATCGAGGAGGCGCATTATCTGCCGGCGATTGAGGAGGCGATAAAGGTTGCACGCGCCAATCTCGATGCCATCAAGGCCGACCCGACGGAACCGGATTTTGAAAACACGGTGGTTGCCATGGAAACGGCGAGTGAACTGCTCAGTACGGTAACCGCCGTTTTCTACAACCAGCTTTCGGCCTGCAGTACGGACGAGCTTCATGATTTGGCCGAAAAAGTCGGTCCCATTACGTCAAATTTTTACAGCGACATCCTGCTGGACGAAGTGTTGTTCCGGCGCGTTGCATCGGTTTATGATCAGAAGGAATCTTTGGATTTATCTCCCGAGCAGATGACGCTGCTGGAGGACTCCTATAAGAGCTTTGTTCGCGGCGGGGCATTGCTTGATCAGGAGAAGCAGAAACGCCTGCGTGAGGCCAATGAACGTCTGTCCGTGCTGAGTCCCACCTTCATGAAGAATGTGCAGAAATCGGCCGAGCAGTTTGAAATGCTGATTGATGACGAGCGGGATCTCTCAGGATTGCCCGCCAGCGCCATTGAGGCTGCGGCCTATGCGGCAACAGAGAAAGGCTATGACGGCCGGTGGCTGTTTACGCTCGATTTTCCAAGCTATCAGCCATTTGTTCAGTATGCGGATAATCGTGAACTGCGGGAAAAAATCTGGCGCGCATTCAGCAGCCGGGCCTATGGCGATCAATATGACAACTGTGAAACATTGCTTGAAATCGTCTGCCTGCGTGATGAATGCGCTCATCTGGTCGGTTATGCCTCCCACGCGGATTATGTGCTGGAACGCCGGATGGCTGAAAATCCCGCCACCGTCTGGGCCTTTCTGGAAAAGCTCAAGGACACCTATCATCCGGCCGCCGCGCAGGATCTGGCCCGGCTTCAGGCCTTTGCGGCAGAGAGCGGGGCGGAGGAAGCGCTTCAGCCGTGGGACGTGGCGTATTACAGCGAAAAGCTGAAGGAGTGCCTGTACGATTTTTCATCCGAGGATTTCCGCCCCTATTTCCCGCTCGAAACGGTGCTGAAGGGGTGTTTCATGCACTTTACGCGGCTATTCAATATCCGCTTTGCCGAAAACACGGACTATCCCGTCTGGCACAGGGATGTGACCGCCTATGATGTGTATGACAACGGTTCACAGGCTTTTCTCGGCACGTTTTACGCCGATTTCTTCCCGCGTCAGGGTAAGAAACCCGGCGCATGGAAAACCGGTTACCGGGCGCAGGGACTGTTTGACGGACGCATCGAGCGTCCGGTCATTGCCATCGTCTGCAACTTTACAAAGCCGACGGCGGACAAGCCTTCACTCCTGACGTTCAACGAAGTTAAAACCCTCTTTCACGAAATGGGGCATGCCATGCATGGAATGCTGGCAGACACCACCTATCGTTCGCTATCGGGAACGAATGTCCTGTGGGATTTCGTCGAGCTGCCGTCGCAGGTGCAGGAAAACTGGTGCTACACGCGGGAAACGCTGGATATGCTTTCCGGTCACTACAAAACGGGTGAGAAGATTCCCTCGGAGCTGATCGATAAACTCAATGCCTCCAAAAACTTCATGGTCGGGTGGGGCGGCCTGCGCCAGATCAATTTTGCATGGATCGACATGCATTGGCATACGACCGATCCGAAAACGATTGAAAGCGTTGAGGTGTTCGAAGATGAACACACCGCCGCCACCTCCCTGTTTCCCCGTCTGGCGGGGCCGCTTTCCTGTGCATTCAATCACCTGTTCTCAGGCGGATATGCGGCAGGCTATTACTGCTATAAATGGGCCGAGGTGCTCGATGCGGACACCTTCGAGGCATTTATCGAGCACGGCCTGTACGATCAGGAAACGGCCCGCCGCTATAAAGACGAAATTCTTGCCCGGGGCGGCAGCGAGCATCCGCGCATGATCTATCAACGATTTCGCGGACGTGATGCCGATCCGGAAGCCCTGCTGCGCCGGGAAGGGCTTCTTGACGGCGTCGCAACGGATTGAGAAACGGTTATGTGCTATGCGCCGGATCGTCCCTTGCTGTTTCAGCGGCGAGGTTGGTGTGCTATCTTGACAAAAGCATTCTCCAGAATGATGCTTACCTTGCGGAAAAGCTCTTCAGAACTTCCCGAAGAGATGTGTTCTATTGATTAAGCGGCAGGATATGGGATATGGAACAGTCGGATAAAGATCGGATATTGCAGAAAATCCTGTCGTTGATTGAGAGTCTTCCGCCGATACCGGAAAACATTCAGAGGATGCGCGCGGTGTGCGCCAATCCCAATTCATCGTTCCGGGATCTGGTTCCGATCATAGAAAAAGATCCCTGCCTGTGTGCCGACATCCTGCACATGGCCAATTCGGCCTATTTCGGGCTGACACACAAGGTGGAATCGGTTCGCGAGGCGGTTCGCTACATCGGCTTCAACAGCGTTGTCGATTTCATCACCGTATCTTTTTCCAACAAGGCGGTGCGTGCTCAGTTTTCTTCCATCCGGAATCTCGAGGAATACTTTGCCCACTCCAACAATGTCGCCAAGGCAACCCGTTGTCTGGCTAAAGCTGCGGGGAAACGATCGGAAGTGCAGGAATTCTACACCATTGCAGGACTCCTGCACGATATCGGCCGTCTGGTTATTCTTATGGTCAGCGATGCGAAGGAGCGCCTGTTTCTCGATGATATGTCCGACGACAGTCCGGAGCTGACGGCGGAGGAGCATGATCTTTTCGGTGTCGATCATTGCCTCGTCGGAAAAAGGATCTGCGAAAAGTGGAACTTTTCAGCCGAGTTGCAGACTGCGATTCTGCGCCATCACTCTCCGATAAAGGATCCGTTCTGTGATACCGCTGCATTCATCCTGCTGGCCCATTTTGTTTCGATGGAGGACTTTCCGCTCGCTCAGGTTACCGCGTTTTACCCGGCAGGAATCAATGCCCGTCTGGGTTTGTCTCCGGAAATGATCGTTGAGGCAAGAAACCTGTTTTTAGAGGAATCCGGTTGGTGAGCCCTGTCAGGCGGATTGGACGGTTTGGGCGATGGCTTCGATGGCAGCTATATCGGCGTCGGGCGGAACGCCATGGCCGAGGTTAAAGATAAACCCGCTGCGCCCGCGCATCGAATCAAGCAGACGCCGGGTTTCGGCTGCGGCAGCTTCCGGTGATGCATTCAGCAACGCCGGATCGAGATTCCCCTGCACGGCCACGTTGGATGGCAGTCGGTCGGCCGTTTCCCGCAGGTCGATACTCCAGTCGATGCCCTGAACGTTGGCGCCGGTTTTGATGACTTTGTCCCAGTTATGATGCACGTTGCGCGCAAAGACAATGGTCGGGACTTCGCCGTTGATGGCATCGACAATCTGTTTCATCCATTGGCCGGAAACCTCCCAGAACAGACCGGAGGCCAGCGTTCCGCCCTGGCTGTCAAAAATCTGGACGACGTCGGCGCCGGCGGCAATCTGCGCCTTGAGATAGGTAATGGTTGCTTCGGTAATCTTTTCGAGCAACTGCCGGCAGAGCGCCGGTTCCGAATAGAGCATGGCGCGCGAGCGGGTGTTTTCGCGCGAGCTGCCGCCTTCGATCATGAACGAGGCGAGCGTCCACGGCGACCCGGCAAAGCCGATGATGGCGTGTTCGGTTCCAAGCTCCTTGCGGACGAGTTTGATCGCTTCGGGCGTATAGGCGATGTGGTCCATCACGTTTGACGCATCGAGTTTGTCTACGTCGGCTTGTGAATTGAGCTCAAAATCCATCCGGACGCCGCCCTGATCGAGCAGTTCATAGTTCTGGCCCATGGCTTCGGCCACCACGAGAATATCCGAGAAGATGACGGCGGCATCGTAGCCGAAGCGACGAATGGGCTGAAGCGTGACTTCTGCAGCCAGTTCCGGATTCTGGACCAGTTCGGTAAAGCGGTAGCCCTCTTTCAGTTTGCGGTATTCCGGTAGCGATCGGCCGGCCTGTCGCATCATCCAGATGGGGGGACGGTCGTTGGGTTCGCAGCGGCAGGCGCGCAGGAAACGTTCTCGGCAGGTGATTGGATTACTCATAGGAACCCGAAGATAAACTACGGAAGTCACAGAATACACGGAGATATTCAGCTAATTTCCCGGCAGGAAGCTGCCGCCGCGCCGGCCGGTCAATTTTCCCTCTTTCAGGGTTTGAATTCCATTTACAAATACGTGGCGCATGCCGCCGGATAACTGATGCGGGTTTGCATAGGTCGTGTTTTCCTGGATCGCATCGGGATCAAAAATCAGAAGGTCGGCGGCATAGCCCGCTTCAATTTTACCGCGTTTTTTCAGCCCGAACTGCGCCGACGGCAGGGCGGTCATTTTATGAATGGCTTCCGCCAGCGGAACGGTTTTCCCGTCGAGGGCGGCGCGCAGGAAGCGGGTATGGCTTCCATAGGCGCGCGGATGCGGAAAGTCATTGGCAAGCGGCCCCCACGGAGCGCGCATCGAGCCGTCGGAGCCGAGCGAGAC
>JAFGVP010000181.1 GCA_016937945.1 Pontiellaceae bacterium
ACCTGCTGATCGGGAACAGTAAAGGATTCTCTCTCAGCCGCACCGCCGGCACCCCGCTGATCCGAGTTGGATTCCCTATCCATGACCGGATCAGCGGGTCTCGCACCCTCCATCTGGGTTACCGGGGCGCGCAGCGGCTCTTCGACACGATTGTCGACAAGCTGATGGAAATTAAACAGGAAAGCAACGACATCGGATACACCTACATTTAAGGAGAAAAACAATGGCTAAAGATTTAACAAAACACCCCTGCTTCAATCCCGATGTCAAAGGTAAATACGGCCGCGTACATGTGCCGGTGGCCCCGAAATGCAACATTCAGTGCGGTTACTGCAACCGCAAGTATGACTGCGTGAACGAAAGCCGTCCGGGCGTAACCAGCAACGTACTTTCTCCCGGCCAGGCCGCCTACTATGTTGAACAGCTCATGGAAATGAAGAAGCCGATCTCCGTGGTGGGCATTGCCGGCCCCGGCGACCCCTTTGCCAATCCTGCAGCAACCATGGAAACCCTGCGCCTTATCCGTAAACAGCATCCTGACATGCTGCTGTGCGTCTCCACCAACGGCCTCGGGGTCGGCCCATACGTTGCCGAGCTGGCGGAACTGGAAGTCAGCCACGTGACCATCACGCTCAATGCGATTGATCCTGAAATCGGTAAAAACATTTATGCATGGATCCGCGACGGGAAAAAACCGCTACGCGGGATCGAAGGTGCGGAGCTGCTCCTGAAGCGCCAGATTCAGGCCATGAAGTCGATCAAGTCGCACGGCATTACACTGAAGATCAATACCATCCTGATCCCCGGCGTAAATGACAACCATATTGGTGATGTGGCGGAATTTGTTAAGCGCGAAGGTGCCGACCTGCATAACATTATTCCGCTCTGCCCGGTGGAAGACACCATGTTTGAGAATCTTGAAGAGCCCACGCCTGCAATGATCCATGCCGCCCGCAAGGTGGCCGGCGCCCATCTGCCGCAGATGACGCACTGCCAGCGCTGCCGGGCCGACGCCTGCGGACTGCTGAGCGAAGGAACCACTCAGGAAACGCTGGAAATGATTCAGGATGCCGCCAACGCGCCGCTCAAGCCCGACGATTCCCGTCCCTATGTTGCCGTTGCCAGTCGCGAAGGAATTCTGGTGAACCAGCATCTGGGCGAAGCCGAATCGCTGACTATTTTCGAAGAGAAAGACGGTCTGTTTGTTGAAGTGGAATCGCGCACAACGCCGTTCCCGGGCGGCGGGGACGAACGCTGGACCGGACTGGCCGATCTGACAAAAGACTGTCGCGCACTGCTGGTGTCCGGGGTGGGCCCCAAGCCGACGCGCATCCTTGAAAGCTCGGGGCTGAAGGTGATCGTTATGGAAGGCCTCATCGACGAAGCTCTCACCAAGATTTATTCCGGCAAGGAAATCCGCTCGCCCATCCGCAAAACCAAGTGCGGCGATAAATGTTCCGGAACCGGTAACGGCTGCGGTTAATGAATTAAACACAAGGACACGAAGAACACGAAGCTTAGAGCCCTTTGAGCCTTAGTGTTTACCAAATAACAAACTAACCAGGGGAAAATCATGCCAATAGCAAAACCAGAAATGCACTTCTTCATCTGCAACTCCTACCGTGTTGCCGGAGAAGCCAAGGGAGCGTGCAACGCCAAAGCTGCAGGGGAGCTGCTCTCGTATCTTGAAACCGAAATTCTCGACCGCGGCATGGATGCCCAGGTGTCCGGCTGCGGCTGCCTGAAAGTCTGCACCGAAGGTCCCGTGATGGTTCTTTATCCGGAAGGCAAGTGGTTCGGACAGGTCGACGAAGAAAAGCTTGATGCCATTCTTGATGCGATCGAAGAAGGTGAAGATACCAGCGAATATGAAATCGATTAATGATCATAAATCCTGCCCCGGCGGTACGTATTGCGATACCCATGACGGCCGCTGGGTCAAATCGGTCAAGGACTACGTGAAAAGCCTCAGTTACGGAGAGATTTCGATTACCGTACATGACGGCCATGTTGTTCAGGTACAGAAAACAGAAAAGGTACGCTTTAACTGACAGTACGATCCGACCGGCCAACCGGAGGAACGATTTTGGAACTGCGGCATCTGCATCCTGAACAACAGGCGCGGACGCCGGCCGGATAATCCCAAAACGTTCCTCCTTTTTTATTTTCGGCAGCGTCGACTGAACCAGCGCAACCCGAGAACAATACATGGCGTTTGTGTACGCATTTTTACCGATAAATACATCAATGTAGCAAAATGACCTCGAAATGCCGATGGTACACCTTGTGCATAAAGAAAACTCAATGGAAACAAACACGGAAAAAAATGTAACACTCACCCTGATCGGCACCATCCATACGCCGCACAGCACACTCGACAATATTCCCGTTCAGCCGGTGGGCGGCGCAGCCATTGAAGGATATGCCGAGCTCTTTCCCGAATATGCCGAAGGCCTCACCGATCTCGACGGATTCTCGCATGCCATGCTGATCTTTCACCTGCACCGCATGAAACCCGGCTTCGACCTGATGCCGATTCCCTTCATGGACGACAAGCCGCACGGCGTATTTGCCACCCGTTCGCCCCGCCGGCCGGCCGCAATCGGCGTTTCAACCGTACGCGTCAAGCGCGTCGAAAACGGCCGTCTTTACTTTTCCGGCGCCGACATGCTCGACGGCTCGCCGCTGATCGATATCAAACCCTTTTTCAAACACGTAGACAACCAGCCGGATGCAGTGAGCGGATGGCTGGAAGAGAAAGAAGACAACATTGTCAAAACCCACCGGTCTGACGCCCGGTTTGCGTAGGAGACGCTACACTTTGCCTACCGGAAATCCGGAGGCTCTATAAACATAATAAAACGGGCTTTTGCTTCCCGACCAACGGGTGTCACAGCCGGAGCCGTATAATGAAACACAAGATCAAACGTACCATCATGACCGCACTCTTCATAACAACCGCTGCCGCCAGCGCCTGGGATGCCTCGGAAAACACACTCTGGATAGACGGTTCCGTGAGCGGGAAGATGGCCGAAAACCTGACCCTTAAACTGACGGAACAGCTTCGATATAAGGATGATTCCAACCTGTATAATTATCACCACACCGACGTTTGCACAACCTATGCACTGAGCAAGGCGTGGAAGCTTTCCGCCGGATTCCGCCATATTTCAACCCGCAAAAGCGAATCCGCCGACTGGTGCGACAAGGAGATGATTCACATCAACGCAATCAACAAGCTCTCCTTCGCCGGTATGGATTTCCAGACCCGCATGCGGTTCTGCTACACGGACGCGGAAAACACGGATTACCTTATGGATGCCCGCCCCGAGTTCTGCCTGATGCCAACCAAGGGGTTTACCGGATGGAAACTCAAGCCCTATGTTTCCGATGAGATCATGTACAACCTGAACGAGGATCATCAATACCGCAACCGCGTCAGCACCGGCCTCATGCTCGTTCCGCTGAAAGCACTCTCATTGAAAGCCTTCGTCATGCATGAAAATACGCAGAAGACCATCGCCTGCGACTTTAACGAAAACTTCAACTACGGCTTTTTTGTCGGATATAAATTCTAGAAGGGTCGAACCAATGAAAAAAATATTCATCTTCTGGGCCGTTCTTGCGGCGCTCACCCTGAAGGCGGCGGCGGAACTGACCGTGTTTGCTGCAGCAAGCACAACCGACGTCATGAAGGAACTGGCCGAAGCGTATGCCAAAGACGGCGGAGAAGCGGTTCGGTTTAACTTTGCTTCGTCCGGCGCGCTGGCCCGACAGATCGATGCCGGTGCCCCGGCGGATCTGTTTATTTCAGCAAACACCAAATGGATGGATTTCCTGGCGGATAAAAAGCTGATTAAGACAGAAACCCGGTCGGATATCGTGAAAAATTCACTGGTGCTGGTGATCCCCGCGGACAGCACCATGACCTATGAGGGATTTCCTGCAAATCTGACCGGAATGCTGGCCGTCGGAGACTTTAAAAGCGTTCCGGCAGGCACCTATGCCGAGGCGGCGCTCAGGTCGCTGGGCTGGCTGGACACTGTAAAGGGAAAACTCGTGAAAGGAACCAATGTCCGCACCGTACTCATGTATGTTGAACGGGATGAGGCCGACGCCGGCATTGTCTATAAAACCGATGCCATGCAGTCGGAGAAGGTAAAAATCATCGGCACATTCCCCGCGGAATCCCACCCGCCCATCGTTTATCCGGCCGCCTGCCTGACATCGGGCGGGAGCGCCACGGGCTTCCTCAAATTCATTCAGTCGGAGAAAGCCGGAAAAATATGGGAAAAATACGGATTTGCTCCGGCCGGCGGTTGAGCCTGAACGGGAAGGATTGAGCTGCAATGATGGGATTAACCGAAGCGGAATGGATGGCAGTATGGCTGTCGCTGAGGGTGGCACTGGGCGTCGCGCTTATCACGGCGGTTCCCGCCATCCTGCTGGGCTGGCTGCTGGCGCGCCGGAACTTCCGGGGAAAAATCATGCTCGAAAGCCTGATCCATGCCCCACTGGTCATGCCGCCGGTGGTTACCGGCTATCTGCTGTTGATTCTCTTCGGACGGAATGGATGGATCGGCGGTCCCCTGATGGACTGGTTCGGTATCCGGCTGGTCTTCACGTGGCAGGGCGCGGTTTTGGCCTCGGCCATCGTGGCCCTGCCGCTGGCGGTGCGATCGGTGCGGCTGGCGGTATCGCTGGTGGACGAACGGCTGGAAGAAGCCGCCCGCACCCTGGGTTATCCGCCGTTGCGCGTTTTCTTCCGGGTAACTCTGCCGCTGGCGTGGCCCGGTATTCTGGGCGGCATCCTGCTGGCATTTTCCCGAAGCCTGGGTGAATTCGGAGCAACGATCACCTTTGCCGGAAATGTGGAAGGCATGACGCAGACCCTGCCGCTGGCCATCTATTCCGCACTGCAGGTTCCCGGCGAGGAGCCCGTCGCCATGCGGCTGGTGATCTGCTCGCTGATCCTCTGCTTCGCCAGCCTGCTCCTCTCGGAATGGCTGACGCGCCGGGCAAAGAAAAGAATGGAGTCATAAGCTGTGAAACTTGATATCGATATCTACATGAAGCAGGGGCGTTTCCTGCTCGATGCAAAGTTTCGCTGTCTGGAATCGGCGCTGGGAATCTTCGGCCCGTCCGGCTGTGGCAAGAGTACGCTTTTCAGAACGATTGCCGGCCTGGAAAAACCGCATGGCGGCCATATCACAATGGGCGACGAAACCCTGTTCGATGCCGATCGCGGCATTTTTGTTCCGCCGCATCAGCGCAACATCGGACTGGTTTTCCAGGATGCCCGGTTGTTCCCCCATTGGTCCGTAGAGGAAAACCTGCGCGCTGGAGAGTGCCTTAAACAGCGTGTGGCCGGCCGACCGTTCAGCTTTGACGACATTGTCGACTTACTGAATATCGGGCATCTGATCGGACGATCGGTTGAGCAGCTGTCGGGAGGGGAAAAGCAACGGATTGCCATCGGACGCACCCTGCTCTCCAATCCCCGCCTGATGCTGATGGATGAGCCGGTCACCGGACTGGACGTTTCCCTGAAAATGCAGATCCTTCCGTTTTTATCCAAGGTGCACCGCACCCTGAAAATACCGACGATCCTGATCAGCCACGATCTGGGAGAAATCCTCCAGCTCACCGACCGACTGTTGCTCATGCGCGACGGATCAGTGATCGGATACGACACGCTGGACAAACTGGTCAGCACCCCGAAAACCCTGCAGGAACTGAAAGGAGCGGATCTTACCAACCTGCTGAATGTCCGGGTGCTGCATCATGACGGCGACCGCGGAGTAACCATGCTATCCCTTCCGGATACCCGGGAGCACCATCTCGAGATGGAACTGCTGGAAAACCTTCCGCCGGGACAGGAACTGAGCATCGGCATCGCCGCCAACCAGATTGCGATCTCCCCTCATCGAATTGAAGCCATCTCCATGCGCAACCAGCTTCCGGGGCGGGTGCGCAGCATTACCCACGCGCCGG
>JAFGVP010000182.1 GCA_016937945.1 Pontiellaceae bacterium
AAAACAGCTTCCGATCCGTGTCCGGCGTTCCGCCGCCAACCTTGGCGGCCGTAATGATCAATGTACCCTGCGATCCGCCGGCCGACGTCCAGGTAATGGTCGGACACGCCGCCGGATAGTCGCCGTTGGCATCCTGAACCGGCGTTCCATAATCCGTCGGATCGCCCCAGTCGATTCCGTCCGGCGAAAACTTTACGTGCACCTGATGGGAGTTCACCGCCTTGCCGACCGCCTCAAAGCTCATCACGTATGTGCCGTTGTCCATCTTCGTAACAACCGGCATACCCGGCCGCTGGACGCTGTCCGGAATGGCGCACACCAACGACTGACTGCCCCACGACAAGCCGGCGTCATCGGAAATACGCATCGCAAGAACCTGATTATACGGCGCATTGCGCTCCTCTGAATAATAGCACGCCAATCGTCCGTCCCCCGTAACGGCAAGGCGCGGCTCCCAGATATTGACATTGCGGCTGTCATCCTGAACCTCAATGGTTCCGCGAAAATGCCAGCTGAGTCCCTGATCAAGGCTGTACCAGAGATCATGATGCCGATTGGGTTCTCCTGACGGCGGCGCATCATTCCAGGCATTGCCGGCCAGCAAAATCGTGCCGGCAGGAAGCCCGCCCATTTCAACGGGCAGTTCAAGCAGATCCGGTTCGACGCGCATGTTCCATCCGCCGGGCGAAATCAGCGGCATCTGGCTGACCTGCGTCCAGCTATGGCCATCGCCCTCGCTCCTGAAAAAGGGAAAATCGGAGGGCCAGCATTCGTAGGTTGCCAACAGGGCATGGTCCGGCTGTCCATCGTGTTCAAGCCGGATCACGCGACTGTAGCGCGTCCCGAAAATCGAGGTGGCCGTCGGCGTAATGCGCGTTCCGGTCGTAACGTCGACCTTCGACTGCTCATCCGAATCCGCCCATGAAAATACCGGCACAGAACCAATCACCAGAACGGCAATACCTTTCCAAATCCACTTCATTTCCCGGCCTCACCGATTCCGAATGCTTCAACGAGCCGGTCATACTGTGCCCGGCTGATCGGCAGCATGCTTCCGTGGCGGACTTTGGGCGGCAGACTGTATTTATCCCAGTCGGCAAAGAACGTGTACCCAGAAACCTGATACCACGGCCCCTTCAGATCGGCGGCAACGGAAAGTCCGTAGGATACGCCGGGATACTGCTCATAATAAAGATACCACGCCTTTGCGTCTGGGGATGGAATCAACGTGGGCGCCTCACGGAAATTCGGACTGATCGGTGCCGACGGTTTTGAGTAAGGCCCCAGCGGATTCGCGGCTTCGCAGATCCGGATGGTTTTGCCGGTGGTCCAATCCAGTGTCGGATAGCGCTCATCCTTGATGATGGCAAAGTAGCGGTCGCCCTGTTTGCGAATGATCGTATCAATCGTGCCCATGTCCCATGGAAACAGGCGACGCGGCGGACCGGCAAAGGTCTTGAGATCCTTCGAAGTCAAGTAGAGCGTGCGCTGGCTGGCCCAGTAGCGCTCCGGATCCTCCGCCGTTCCATCCAGATGCGGCGTGTGCCAGGTGAGGATGTAGCGCGCACCCGCTTCATCACAAAACAGCTTTGGAGCGCCAATCCGTTGCATCGCCTCGCCGTATCCCGGCGTCGCCTTCAGGTCCGGGGTCACGTTGCTGTAACGCGTCCATTTGATTAAATCGTCCGACACCCAGAAATTAATATCCGGCGCGCCGTCGTTTCGATTACCCACCAGATAATAGCGTCCGTCATGCCCCTTGCAGATATCGGCATGTCCGCGATAATCCTCGGATACCCGCTTCCCTCCATTCAGCTGCGACCAGTGCAGGCCGTCCAGGCTGACGGAATAATAGAGCCGGCCATAATCTTCATGCTTCATGTGCGCAAAAAGATAGGCTTCGTAAACAGGCTTCCCATCCAATGCCTGTCCCGGAGGATCCGGCTGACCGGCCAGCGCCGTTATCGCCAGCAGCAAACTTAACACCAACCAACCTGCCTTCATTTCAACCTTTCCTCCCGACTCGCGTTGAGCGGGATTGCCATGAGCTGCTTAACGTTGCGCAAGCAGGCGGGACGCCTGCGATACATTTCGGGCATTGCAGGATGCGAGCGGCACAGCAGCTGTACCGCAGGCGTCCCGCCTGCCGAATACCCAATCCCCTTACTCTGCGTCGATCGTGAGACCTCTGATCACGTTCGCTTCCACCTGACTGTACGGCGTACCGTCCGGACGGAAGATTTCGTGGAACCACAGTTCAGGATCGGACCCATCCGGCAGCGGCTCATCCCACGCATACTTGGTGTTGGATTTCCCTGCAACGAGGCCCCAGTTGATCGCGCCGACGTTTTCGAGCTTAAGCATCGGCATAATATTCTGGAACAGGCTGTCGTTGCGGCGCGCCATGTATTCCGTGCAGACCATGGGCCGGTCATACCGCTTCAGTTTGTTAATCACCATGCGGTGATCCTGAAGATCGTTATAGTTGTGATAGGTAATCACATCCGAGCAGGCCAGCTGGAACGCATTGAGATCGTCCAGTCCCCAGTGCCACAGCCCGGCGGACAGCGGCTGATCCGGACGGATTGACCACGCCCACTCGAATACGTTCTGCAGCAACGGCAGGGAGCGGTTTCCATAGTCAAAATTGCCCGGTTCATTATACAGGTCCCAAAGCGCGATGCGCTCATCATGTCCGAAGGTGGTGAGCATGTCTTTGACATAGACTTCGAGCGTATTCATCAGCTCCGGCTTATCGAACAGCAGGTCACCGGGATCGCGCACCCAGCCGGAGTTATGCACGCCGGGTTTGGGATCCGGCTGTTTGCCGGCCTGATAGCGCGCGTTCCAGCAATCATCGAAGATAACGAAGATGGTCTTGATGCCGTGGCTGTCGGCGATATCGAGATACTGCCGGACGCGATCCTTGAAACCGTCTTTATCCACTTCCCACGCGACGTGATGGAGGTATACCCGCATGCAATTCAGCCCGAGCTGCTCAGCCCAACCGAGCTCGCGATCGATGGTTTCCGGGTCAAACGTTTCGGCCTGCCAGAATTCCAGCTGGTTGATGGAGGTGCTGGGATTAAAGTTACAGCCGCGCAGCCAGCCGTTTTCCTCTTCCCAGGCCGCCGCCTTTTCACGCGTCCAAATCGGCAGGTTTTTCGTGTTGATGCGGATAAACTGAACCGACATCGCCGGCATGGTGTAGCGGAACGATTTCCCGACCTCAATGGCGCGTGTTTGCGTGGTCACCGCTGCGGGCTGTTCAAACGAGTTGGCGGAATTACGTTCTCCGGCCAGCACCTGCAGGGTTCCTTTTCCGGAAACGCGATCCACACCGTCCAGAACAATATCCGCATCCACCGCCTGCTCCCGGGGATTGACCAGCTTAATGATGACATCGCCGGTTTCCTTGTCGTAGGTCGAGGAGATGCTTACCGCCGGCGGCGTAATCTCGTAATCATGAATCAGCTCGTCATTCAGGTAGCACTTGATGCTGCCGGGCCCCATGACGACCTTGATGTCATACCACATGCCGTTTTCGATATGGCCGGGCGTGTTCGGCGTGATTTCACTGCGACTGCGGCCGGTTCCCCGCTGCAGGGCGTGACGGGTGTTGCCCCAGCCCCCGATATTCCACCAATAGTCAGCTCCGTCACCACTGCCGAACTGAATCAGGAATCCTTCATTGCCGGCAGTCCGGCGCGCGCGCAGGGTATACGTGACCGTATCTCCGTCATACTTTTCAGCGCTCACGCTCATCGCGGCCTGGGCCTTGCTGTCGCGCTGCACCAGACGGTTCTTTTTCAATTCAAAATCGCCACCGCGTGAAGACCATTTGGAAAGATCAACGGAACGACCGTTCACCTTCACATTTTCCACTTCAATGGCCGTTTCCCAGGAACCGATTCCCACAGCGCCGGCGAGGGTCGGCATCGCGGCATGCTTTGATTCCGTTACGGTGGAACTCAGATAGGCGTCGCCTTTATTACAGGCGAATAGCTGCTGCACATAATAATTGGCGGATTTGACGAGATTCCGGTTATCGAAATAGATCATGTCCGGGCTCCATTGCGAGTGGAGCTTATGCCCGAAAAGCGGGGCATAGCAGGTCATATCCACCATGTCGCCATTGCGCTCAACACCGGTCAGGAAGGCGGCCTCGGCGATGGCGGAATAGAGAGTGTTCACCCGCATGCCCTCTTCACGCTGGGTGTCGTGGGCCGCATATTCGCCGACAAAGATCTGCGGTTTGCTGCGGTCAAAATCATCAAATCGATCGGTATTATTCAGGAACCAGTCCGGCGACATATAATAGTGTTCATCGGAGCTGAAAACCTTCTGCTCGGTCATCAGGTCGTAAACCGGGATTTCGGCACCGAGGCCGGAGGTTCCGGCAATCCGGATCTCCGGATACTTTTCGCGAATCGCTTTCACAAAAGGCGGAAAGCGATCGCGGAAGAGCGCATTATTGTGCGGCTCATTGCCGAGGGCGACATATTGAAGCCCGAACGGCTCCGGGTGCCCCATTTCTGCACGAAGCCCTCCCCACTTGCTGCTCACCGGACCATTGGCAAATTCGATAAGGTCGAGCGCATCCTGAATCCACGGACCGAGTTCATCCATCGGCACACATTCCTGGGGAGGCGTAAAGCCGCAGGAGACGCCGACAGGAATCACAGGAAGCGGCGTGGCACCGATATCTTCGCACAGCTGGAAATATTCATAGTACCCGAGGCCATAGGTCTGATGATAGCCCCAGCGGTTCCAGTTGGGTTTGCGTTCAGCCACATCGCCGAC
>JAFGVP010000183.1 GCA_016937945.1 Pontiellaceae bacterium
CTCTCCTTAGGTTAAGTTTTGTTTGGTCACAAAAATCTAACCTGAGATCCCCTTCTTTTTAATTCTATTTTGGACACGAGTGATTGGATCTAAACGCAAGGGACGCAAAGCCCTTGCAATCAGCCGTATCAAGCACGCAAAGAGCTGATGCAGGGACGAAGGCAGCTGGGAAACTGCCTGGAGCGGCTTCCCGAAGTTCATTCCGGCAGCGCTCAGCACCGCGTTGTGTTCATCTCCGTCGGTTTCCTTCAGCCGACACCGGCCCATCCGATGCTCCTGCTTGAGATGGCCGATGCCCGGTTCGATCGCGGGGCGACGTTTCATTCATTTCCACATGCTTTTCGGAGCCGCGTCCCGACGACGTTTGTCTACATGGACCTCGCAGGTTTCTTCATAGTCGTGTCCGCGGTAGCCCATATCGACGAAGGCATGTTCCGGTGTGGGGATGATGCGTTCAATCTGCTCAACTCGAATCCGTGGCCCGGCTCAAAGAGATAATTCGAGCGATTACGAAGCGCGAAAGGGTGGTGGCGCATGTCGTTGACCCCATAGGCCCACCGAACGATGGGAGAGCCGTGGTTCAGGGAAATCAAGTATGCAGGCCTCGCAGAACAGTATGTGAAGTTGGAGCTGTTCACTTAGCGGAAACCGCAGTATGCCATAAAGGCACGTGTGGTGGTGTGAGAGGCGGGGCAGCCCACCTGCTCAATTTGTTCTGGCCGGTCGGTTTGATTTGCTGTGGCATCTGCCCTGCTAACCGTGTTGCAGTGATTGGATGAAAGGATATGAAATGAACGCAGGAATCAATAACTCGAATATGTTTTCATTTGAAGAACCCGTAAAGACCGACGGTAAGAGCGGGAAGATTCGTCGTTCCGGAAGTGCGGCCGGCGCCAAGGCTGCTGCGGGAACGGACGGGCCGTTTTTTCAGGATCTTCGCGCAGCTGTGCGGGAAGTGTATGATTGTGCCCTGCTCAGCGATTGAGTGGTAGGTAAAAGCAGTATTTAGGCTGTTTGCGCTGCCAATCGCTTTGCGCAGGGATTCAGGTTGAGCGAAAGGAAGCTTCCGGGCGGAGGATTCCTTTCGCTTGTCTTGTTGTGTTTTTCGTCATTTGTCGCATTGTGCAACATAATTTGCTTTGGCGGGGTCTTTTTGCGGGGCCTCGTCTTCCTGTTGTTTCTGCGATTTGCCTGCTTGACTTCTAACCCCCTGCTTTCTATGGTCTTCCGCTCTTTTGAACTTGAGGAAGGAAAAGGGGCGTTTGGCTGTGTCTCTTTTTCGGGTTTTTTGTTGCCCGATAGTGTAATGGAAGCACATGTGACTTTGACTCATAGGGTCCTGGTTCGAACCCAGGTCGGGCAACCATGGTTTTAAATGGCTAAAATGAAGATTATATCAGGAACAGGACATCGGGCGTTGGCTGAGAGGATTGCCTCTGAGGCGGGGGTGGAATTGTGTGATGTGAACATCACCCGCTTCCCGGACGGAGAGGTATTTGTGAAGATCGTGGATAATGTCCGCGGGGATGACCTCTTTATTGTGCAGTCGGTTTCTGTACAGCCCAACGAATATCTGATGGAACTGCTGATCATGATCGATGCGGCAAAGCGGGCCTCAGCGGATCGGATTACCGCGGTACTTCCGTTTTATGGATATGCCCGGCAGGATCGCAAAGATCAGCCGCGTGTTCCGATTACTGCCAAGCTGGTTGCCAATCTGCTGGTTGCCGCCGGCGCCGATCGTATTCTCTGCGTTGACCTGCATGCGCAGCAGATTCAGGGGTTTTTCGATATTCCCGTGGATCATCTCTATGCTTCGCCGGTCATTGTTAAATATTTGCGTTCGCTCGAACTGGATAATCTGGTCGTTGTTTCGCCGGATGCCGGTGGCCTGAAAAATGCGGATTCCTACGCCAAGCTGATGAATGCAGGGATTGCTTTGGTCGGCAAGCAGCGCAAGAGCGCTGAAGATGTGGTCGCCAACCATCTGGTCGGAGATGTCGAAGGCTGTAACACACTTCTGGTTGATGATATGACCTCAACGGCCGGAACCCTGACTGCTGCGGCCAAGCTGCTGCATAAGGCCGGCGCCAAGTCGATCCGTGCCGCGGTCAGCCATTCGCTGCTCACTGAAAAGGGCATTGAGCGACTCAAGGACTCGCCGATTGTGGAGCTGGTTACGACCGACACGGTTCCTCAACGTAAGTGGGATGATTTTAATGTTACGGTACTGTCGGTGGCCGACGTATTGGCCGAGGCGATCTGCCGCATTCATAACGACCAATCCGTCAGCTCGCTGTTCAGGGTTGATAATTAGGAGAGAATCAATGGAAGATACAAAACTGATTGCAAAGAAGCGGGAACTCGAAGGTACCGCAAATGTCCGTCGTCTGCGCAGTGCCGGCAGTCTGCCGGGTGTTGTGTACGGAGCAGATAAGGATCCGGTATCTGTAGTGGTAGACCTGCATGATTTCGAACAGATCCTGCACCATCACACAAGCGAAAGCCTGATCATCGCCATCGAGCTCGAAGGCGAAGGCGATATGTCTGTGCTGGTTAAAGACGTTCAGCACCATCCGGTTACCAGCGACCTGCTGCACGTTGACATGATGCGCGTTGAGGCCAATCGCCCGATCACGGTTGATGTGGCTATCGAGGTGGCGGGGGAAGCTGCCGGCGTTAAGGCGGGCGGTATTCTTGATCTGGTCATGCACTCGATCTCGGTTGAATGTCTTCCGGCTGACCTGGTTGAATGTTTTGACATCGATGTTTCCAAGCTGGGCATCGGACAGTCACTGCATGTTTCCGACCTGGATCTCGGAGATAAGTACAAAGTCCTGGTTGACGGCGAAGCAATCGTTGCGTCGATCACCGGTCCTCAGTCTGACAGCGATGATGAAGATGAAGGCTCCGAGCCCGAAGTTATCGGTGCCAAGAAGGCTGAGTAATCAGCACGCGCTTTTCCGGGAGATCTGATGTGAAACTGGTCGTTGGGCTGGGGAATCCCGGAAAAGAGTATGAGCTTACCCGCCACAATATCGGTTTCATGGTGGTGGATGAGCTTGCCCGCCGGCAGGAAAGCGGCTTCCGGAAAATGTTCTGGTTCCCCGCCCGGCAGGCAAAATGCCGTATCGGCGGTGAGGAAGTCCGGCTGCTGCAGCCGATGACCTTCATGAACCGCAGTGGGCAGGCCATTCTGGGTGCCATGAAAAAATGGCGGATTGATCCGGCCGATGTCGTGGTGGTTTATGATGATGTCGATGTAGTGCTGGGCGGTATCCGGGTCCGTGCCAAAGGGTCTGGAGGAAGCCACAACGGCATGAAGTCCGTACTTGAGTGGCTGCAGACCAATGCCTTCCCGCGGGTGCGGGTGGGAATCGGGCCAAAACCCGATGGTGAAGATATGATTGGCTTTGTGCTCGGCGCATTTGACGAGGAAGAGCATTTGAAGTTGGAAAAGGTTGTCGAACGGGCCGCGGATGCGGTAGAAAGCATCTTTTCCATCGGGACTGAAAGAACCATGAACGAGTTCAATCAGTCGATGATAGGATAAGAAGGAGAAAACCATTGAATACGTATGAAGGACTGTTCATTTTCCCGGAGGTCTTGGACGAGGAAGGTCTCGACCAGGCAATCGGCCGTGTGAAAGAAGAACTCGAAAAGCTGGGTGGCTCCCTTGAAAGCACTACCCGCATGGGTAAGAAGACTTTTGCCCGCCCTCTGAAGAAGCAGAAGGCCGGTTTGTATGTGGTCATGATGTTCAATCTGGAGGGCGAAAAAATTGATGCGTTCAAAGCTCGGTTGAAGCTGACGACCAATGTATTCCGTCACCAGTTTGTAGAAGCCAGCGTGGAGGCTGCCCAGGAGGCATAAGATGGCCAGCTACAACCGGGTCCTGTTAATGGGCAATCTGACGCGAAATCCGGAAATCCGGTATACCCCCTCGGGTACAGCGGTTGCAGATATCGGGTTGGCTATTAACGAAAACTTCAAAAACAAAGCCGGCGAGACAGTAGAGCAGACTTGCTTTGTGGATGTTGTTGTTTGGGGGCGTCAGGCGGAAACGTCGGCGGAATACCTCCATAAAGGATCTCCGGTGTTCGTGGAAGGCCGACTGCAGCTGGACCAGTGGGAAAACCAGCAGGGCGAAAAACGGAGCAAGTTGCGTGTACGCGCGGATCGTGTCCAGTTTCTCGGAAACCCCGGAAAGGGGGCTGAGTTCGCGGATGCACCGGCCGGAAGCTCCGCCCCCCAGCCGCCTCCCATGGACGATGACGATAATGTGCCGTTTTAATGAAAGGATATAACTATGGCTCGCAGAGAAAGAAGAGATGATTACAAGCGCGATCCTGAGCTCCTGCGCGGAGTGACTGAGATCGATTACAAGGATGCCGAGCTTCTCAAGAAGTTCATGACCGACCGCGGCAAGATTCTGCCCCGCCGTCTGACTGGTGCAACTGCTTATCAGCAGCGCCAGATCAAGGGTGCCATCCGCCGTGCGCGGGTAATGGGACTGGTCCGCTAAGGATATAAGGAGTTTGCAATGGCTATTGAAGTATTGTTGATGGATCAGGTTGAAGGCCTGGGAATCGAAGGTGATATCGTTAAGGTTGCCCCCGGTTATGCCCGCAATTTTCTGTTCCCGAAGGGCTATGCCACGGAAGTAACCGAAGGTAAGAAGCGCCAGATCGAAAAGAAGCGTATTGAACGTCTTGCTCAGCTCGAAAAAGAGAAGAGTGCGGCTCAGGAACTCGCTAAAAAGATCGAAGGCATTGAATGCACGATCGCGGTCAAGGTTGGCGAAACCGGCAAGATGTTTGGTTCTGTCGGTCTCCCGCAGATCATGGAAAAACTGCAGGAGCAGGGACTTCAGCTCGACCGTTCCAAGATTGATCTTCCGGCTGCACTTCACGAACTCGGCGTGTTTGATGTTGAAATCAAGCTTCATCCCGAGGTAACCGGAACCCTCAAGGTCTGGATCGTAGAAGATAAATGACCCCAGGGGATTCAGGAGCAGGTCTACGGATTCCCCCGCACAGCGAGGAGGCCGAGCGGGGGGTTCTCGGGTCTATTCTTCTGGATCCTTCAGGTGCCATTGATAAATGTCTGGCAAAGCGTCTGAGCGCCGATTCGTTTTACGATCGGCGCCATCAGGCGCTTTTTGAGCAGATGGTGGATATGAGCCAATCCAACAAGCCGATGGATGCCATTACCATCGCAGAGTGGCTCAAAGATCATAATGCACTCGATAAAGTCGGGGGCTATGACTATCTGGTTCAGCTTCAGGAGAGCACCCTCGTTCCTGCGCATGTCGAGTTTTACTGCGACATCGTTCAGGAAAAGAAACTGTATCGCCGGCTCATTGAGAGTTCGAGCGAGATCATCGATGCCGCTTATAAGGGAGAGAGCGAAGCCTCCATTCTCGTAAGCGAAGCCGAAGCCGCCCTTTTCAAACTCAGTGAACACGGTAGCGAACAGAACTTCAAGTGGAAGGAATCCGTTCGCAGTGCATTCGAAGAGATTGAGAATATGGACCCGAACCAGATCGTGACAGGGGTTACGACAGGACTGGTCGATCTCAATAAACACATCGGCGGATTGCATAACACCGACATGATCGTGCTCGCCGCCCGTCCTGCAATGGGCAAAACCTCATTAGCCCTGAATATTGCGGAAAACGCCGCATTGGGGATTCATGGCGATCCGGTGCCGGTCGGGGTATTCAGTCTGGAAATGTCCCGCGAACAGCTTGTTAAACGTATGCTGTTCTGTAACGCCCGGCTTGGGCAGCACAAATTGAAAGGCCGTAAGCTGACGGCTGGCGAACACGCCCAGTTAATGTCCGCAGTGGACCGTCTACAGAAGGCCAATATCTACATTGATGATACGCCCGGTCTCGAAGCGGTCGAAATGCGTTCGCGCGCGCGCCGGATGAAGAGCCGTTATGGCATCGGCCTGATCGTGATCGACTATCTTCAGCTGATGAACTATACCAAGTTTGCCAAGGATGGCCGCCAGCGCGAAACCATGGCAATCTCCGGCGCGGTCAAGGCCATGGCGAAGGAACTGGATGTTCCGGTCATCGTGCTTTCTCAGCTCAGTCGTGCTGCTGAAAGCACCGGCGACAATATTCCGAAGCTCTCACATCTTCGTGACTCCGGTGCCATTGAGCAGGATGCCGACATGGTCTGGCTGCTCTATCGACCCAGCTATTATGCCAAGGGCGATGATCGTAATACCGATAATCTGGCGGTACTTGATATCGCAAAATACCGTCATGGATCCACTGGGCAAGTGAACCTTTCATTTGTTCGCGAGTATACCCGATTCGAAGACCGCACCGAACGCGATGATGAATATGCTCCAATGGACGAATAATAAGCATTAGAGTTTAAACTATGAAAAAAATCCTGGCCATTCCCCTGATCTCGCTGTGTATCTCTTCCGTCTTTGCTGAAACCATCAAAGATATCCGAATCGTCAATCAGGCGGGAGAGCGGTATGACATCAGTTCAGTACATGCATTCACCTCCTTTACGGTCGGTCAGGAAATTACGGATCAGGAAACGGTTCGTCTTGCGATTGCTGATGATGTGAATCGAATGCGTGATTCCGGCCGTTACTCCTTTGTAAAAGCCTACATGCAGGTTGAAGAAGACGGGATTGTGCTTGTTTATGCCGTTACGGCAAAGCAGCGCCTGAAACGGATCGAAATCCGCGGTGCGGACGGAATGGGGAATCGAAAGGTGCTTCAGAAGTCCGAGCTGGATATCGGCCAGTTCGCCGATGACTCCATCTTTGAGCAGGCCGCGGCAAAGATCAAAAAGTCCTACGCCGATTTCTGGTATCCCGATGCGAAGATTACCTGGAAGGCATCTGTTGATGAAACCCTCGGCACGGTTGATGTCGTCTTTTCCATTGATGAAGGCCGTAAACTTGGGATTAAGAATATTCTCTTTGAGGGCAATACCTACTTTGAAGCCGGAAAGCTGCAACGTCTGCTCCAGCAGAAGGAGAAAAAGTGGCACTCCTTCATAACACACTCCGGTCAGTATAAAGAAAACGTTGCGGACCTTGATGTTTTCAGCATCAAATCATTCTACATGAACAACGGTTTTCTCGATGTCCAGGTTTCCGGGCCGGAACTGCGGGGCAACGATCCGAAGTTCGCGACGCTCACGTATCATATCGATGAGGGGAAACAGTATAAGGTCGGACGGATTTCGCTCAGCGGAATGTCGGCATTTCCCGAGGAAGAGCTGCGCCGACCCATTCGGCTTCGTTCCGGGAACATTGCGTCTTACTCAAATATCAATGCTGCCAGCGAAGGGCTCAAGGCTTACTACGGAAATCGCGGTTACATCCGAGTTGGTGTGGATCCGGTTTTTGATGCCGATGCTGAGTCCGGAGTCGTCGATATCACCTATGTGATTTCCGAAGGTCCGATCGGCTACATCAACAAGGTCAATATCAGTGGGAATGAACGTACGGCGGACGAAGTGATCCGACGCGAACTCATCGTTTATCCCGGTGAAAAATACAACCGAAGCCGCCTGCAGGCCTCAGAGAGCAAGTTGCGCAACCTGCAGTATTTTGAAATCGTCACGATACGTCCGGAGCCGACGGCCGAAAGCGGAAAGTATGACCTGAACGTGCAGGTCAAGGAGCAGCCGACCGGCCGCTTTGCTGCCGGTGTCGGATTCTCCAGTGTTGATTCGCTGGTTGGCTATGCTGAGTTGTCGCAGGGTAACTTCAGTTACCGTCAATGGCCGCCGATCGGTGACGGTCAGAAGTTTAAGATTCGAGCTCAGCTGGGGACGAAGCGTAATGATCTGGATATCTCCTTCATCGAGCCCTGGTTTATGGATCGTAAGCTCTCTTTAGGGGTCGACCTTTACCATCGCGAAGCGAGCTATTATTCCAGTGTGTATGACCAGAGCACTGACGGGGTGCGCCTTTCGCTGGGCAAGCCCCTGTCGCGATTTACCCGCGGTACACTGGCCTATTCCATCGAGCGGTTTGATGTGTATGATGTGGATTCAACTGCCACGCCCATTATTAAGAGTGAAGAGGGCGTACGTACGAAGAGTACCCTTGAGTACACTTGGCTTTACGACAGTCGCGACCAATACTTTAATCCCACAAAGGGAAACAAGACCTCCATTTCGCCCTACGCCGCCGGCGGCGCCTTCGGAGCTCAGACAGATATTTACGGGGTGCGTATTCGTTCCGCGCAGTATTGGCCTCTGATTAACGACATGGTCTTTAATCTCCGAGGTCAGGTGGAGTCGGTTGAGCCCTTTGGAAACAGCAGTGATTCCTCCGCTTACGGCGACGGCGTCCCCCTGTTTGACCGACTGTTTCTTGGGGGGTCCTATACTCTGCGCGGTTTTGAATATCGCGATGTCGGTCCACAGGATTCCTCTACCGGTGATGCAATTGGCGGCAACAGTTCTGCATTCGCCACGGCCGAGCTGACCTATCCGCTATGGGACAAGATTCGTGGGGCGGCGTTCTACGACTGGGGCTTCGTGAATGTAGACTCCTGGGACTTTGACCCATCCAGCTACAACGACAACTGGGGCATTGGTCTACGATTTAATCTTCCGGGTTTTCCGTTGCATCTTGACTATGCCTGGCCGATCACCTACGACGAAACCTATCAGGATAAAACCGGTCGCTTCAACTTCCTGATCGGTCACACGTTCTGATTCAATAGTTTACCGCAGGCGTCACGCTTTCAGAATTTAACACGCATGCCTTGCCGGCGTGCGTGTTTTGCTATCCGTCGGACGTTTTATGAGTCGCCGACGGAAACCTTGACGACCACCTTATGGATCGGGCCTTCGCCGATCAGGGGCAGGTGAGCATCCGTCGGAAGAAAGACCGCAAACGATCCGGGAGGGACGTGTACAATGCTTTGCGGATTGCCCTCAAAGAATTCCAGATCGCGTTCCTCGTCATACGGAACGGCATTGGTGAGTCCGGCGGCCGGACTCCATCCCATGGATTCGTCGCCGCTAATCACATACTGGATGTCGATAAACTTTCTATGGCCCTCCAGTTTTCCGTCAGAAATCTTTCGGCCCTGTGTCCGGTCCACAATGGCAAACACCTTCTCTCCGGCCACTTCATATCTGCCATCCGGCAGATCTGCCAGCCCGGGCTGATCCAGAAATCCAAACGCCTCGGAACATCCATCCTTGAGTCCCGCATACCGTGCCGCATTCTTCAATGTATCCAGTACCATGCTCTCTCCCGTTGTTAAAAATTGAATCCCATCTGTCCGGCGCGCTGATCTTCACGCTTCTGCTCCGAGCCGAGCAGGGCAATGAACTGCTCCTCATCCAGAATGGTTACGCCCAGCTTTTCCGCTTTTTCCAGTTTGGATCCGGCGCTTTCGCCGGCCACCAGATAGCTGGTGTTTTTAGAGACGCTTGAACTCACTTTTCCGCCCCGCGCCCTGATTTTTTCGCCGGCGTCTTCGCGCGTCATGGTTTCCATCGATCCCGTCAGAACAAAGGTTAATCCTTCCAGTTCACTGCTGCCGCCCGAGGTCTTTTTCTCTACGGCGACTCCGGTCCGGCGCAGCGATTCGATGACGGCCAGTGCATCGGGATTCCGGAAATAATCGACGACCGACTGCGCGACTATCGGACCGATGTCGCGGATGCTCTCCAGCCGGCTGACCTCGGCGTTCATGAGTGCATCAATGTTTCCGAATTCATTCGCAAGGATGATGGCGGCGCCTTTTCCGATATGCCGGATTCCCAGTCCCATAAGCACCCGTTCAAACGGCCGGCTCTTGCTCTCTTCGATGCCTTTGATCAGATTGTCCGCCGATTTCTCGCCCATGCGTTCCAGTCCGAGTACTTCAGCCTTGGTCAGGGAATAGAGCTCCGCCGGATTCTTCACCAGTCCGCTGTCGACCAACTGCTCCACCAGCGATTCTCCGAGTCCGTTGATATCCATGGCGCCGCGCGATGCAAAATGTGTCAGCCAGTTTTTAACCTGCGCCGGACACTGCAGGTTGATGCAGCGCAGGGCCACTTCGCCTTCGCGTTTTTCCACGTCGCTGCCGCATACCGGGCAGGCACTCGGCATGGAGAATTCATGTTCTGATCCGTTGCGTTTTTCAGTTACGACCCGAACCACCGCCGGAATAATTTCGCCGGCTTTTTCCACGATCACCCGGTCGCCGATCTTAATGTCTTTGCGCCGGATTTCATCCTCGTTATGCAGGGTCGCGCGCCGGACGGTGGTCCCCGCCAGCTGAACCGGTTCCAGCTCCGCAACCGGAGTCAGTACGCCGGTCCGGCCGACCTGAATGGAAATTGCGCGGAGCGTGGTCTCGGCCTGCTCCGGCTCATATTTGTAGGCAACGGCCCAGCGAGGGCTTTTGGCCGTATAGCCCAGCGGTTCATACAGTCTGCGCTCGTTGATCTTTATCACGCCGCCATCCATTTCAAACGGGAATTCATGGCGCATGGATTCAAGCTCATCCAGTCGCTCAAGCAGATCTTCGACGCTGTTTTCTTTCCAGTAATTCGGCGTAATGCGAAGTCCGTAACTCCGGAGTGTTTGCAGCATCTGTTCGTGCGTATCAAAGAAGATCCCGTCGAGCTCTCCGGTTGCATAAAAGATGGCGTCCAGCGGCCGTTTTGCCACTTCCCGCGAATCGAGCAGTTTAAGCGATCCGGCACAGGCATTGCGCGGATTGGCAAAGGGCTCAAGGCCCGCATCCTGCCGATCCTGATTCAGTTTGGAGAATCCTTTGGTGTCCATGTAGATTTCGCCACGCACTTCGAGTACCGCCGGCGGCATCATGTCCGCAAGGCGCAACGGAATTGATTTAATGGTTCGGACGTTCGCGGTCACGTCATCGCCCGTCGTGCCGTCACCGCGGGTCAGTGCCTGAATCAGTTCTCCGTTTTCATAGCGCAGTGAAATCGCCACGCCATCGATTTTCGGTTCAAGGATATAGCGGAATGATTCTTCGGGAATCAGCTTTTGGATTCGACGATCAAACTCGATCAGTTCCTCTTTTGAGTAGGTATTGGACAGGCTCATCATCGGTTGCGCATGCCGGACACTCTTGAATCCATCCAGCGGGGCGCCGCCGACACGCTGTGTCGGAGATGTGGGACTCCCAAGTTCCGGGAACTGCTTTTCAAGCTGGTCGAGCTCGTCAAGCAACCGGTCATATTCGCGGTCCGTGATTTCGGGTGATGCATCGAGATAATAGAGCCGGTTATGCCGCTCGATTTCCGTCCGCAGTTCGTGGATCCGTTGTTGTGCAGGTTCTTTTTCGATCATGCCGGAAACCGTACTTGAAAGGGGCCTGCAAGGTCAATCTCCCCGGTTGCCGACAACCGGGGAGATTCCGTGTTTCCTATCTGATGAAGAATTGTGTGCTCTAATTGACGGCTTGCGTAAATTTATATTGCGCAAGTGCTTCGGCGTTAATATTGTTCCATCCGCACCACGCACCACGCACCACGCACCACGCACCACGCACCACGCACCACGCACCACGCACCACGCACCACGCACCACGCACCACGC
>JAFGVP010000028.1 GCA_016937945.1 Pontiellaceae bacterium
CTATCTCTGTCGCGCATATTTGCTTCCTCAACCTTTTCAAAGAAGTCGTAGTATTTCGGGTGCATCCCTGTGCGTTTAGCCCACGCCCTCACTTCAAACAGAAGTTCTTCCACAGCATTCGTGAAGTGTCTGAGAAAAAGAAAAGGCACCCAGATGACCAACGTCAATCCAAGAATCAACATCGCAGGGAACCAACAGATCCACCGAACCAGCGCGTGGACCTTACGGTTGCCGTCGCCCGGCTGTTCGGTCGGTTCTGTTCCGCTGGCAATGTTTTCAGCTTTCTTCATGGTTTTCCTTTCCGTGCAACCGCAGGTCACACGTAACGTTCGGCTTTAATGACATGTACGCCAAACTTATAACTGAACCCATCACAATTAAGATGGAGAGGTTGTCAGAAACCAACCCACGCCAGTCACTATAGGCAAACACGGATTCGCTTTTACCAAGCCAATAACAGGCCAGTACCAGAAGATTTATCGAAATTAAAAACCGAACCAGCGCATTGAACTTACGGTGTCCAACGCCAGACTTTCGTTTGTTTTCATGCTCCATATCACTCTCCATTTTCCCGAAGCTCATGCGTAACGTTCACCATTTCGACAGGACTCCATCAAACGGCAGGCCGTAAGCATCACGAAACCAGGCGCGCATGGCCGGCCAGTCGGCAAATCCGTCATCCTGGGCAAAGAGATCGAGCGACTCTTTATCATCAATGGTGACTTCGCAGTCGGCATCCAGCCACAATGCAACGCCGTTGCCGGAGATGCGGATATTCTCGACGGATGTGATCGGCCAGCGCCCGAGCAGCTTTGTTTTCGGGGTGCGCAGGCCGGTGTAACAATGGGCGATCTGACCTTCCTGTGGATCGATGCCATCCTTCCGATGGGCCCGGATGGTCTGCCGCTTGATCCGATTCTCTACGGCGTCGGCAAATTGTTGCTTGAAGTTGAACAGTGGCATTTCCGCCGGCGTCTGACGGACGGTTCCTACGATCGCGGCGTCGCTGCATATGGTGACTACTGGACCGATATCTCCGACGGATGGATGGTATGGGACGACGTGCTCGCCTGCTTATCAAAAATGAAAATCACCGAGCTGTCCGGAGGATCTGGATACGATAACGGAATTACAGATCGCTATTCAGGTGATGGCCTCTCGGGCCAGATCGGGCTTTACCGAGACGGAACGGAGCCCGGTGATGAGATGCCGGTTGCGTTCTTAATGTATGACACGGATGCAGGAGATGAGCAGGCCGGACCTCCTGAAGCAATCCATGCGCTTTATCCGCCGCGTATAATCAGTTCGCAATCCTCATCCATTGCCTACTATATTCATCCGAATGCAGCATCGGTTGTGAGTTCAATTGAGCTCTACTTTATTCCAACTGCTCCAGCTGGAGGAGCATTCAATTCATTTGGTACGGGGTTGAGCTATGCTGACACGCTGAATTACGTCGCAAGCCTTTCTCCTGGATCAGGAGGGCTGATGCCGAGCGCCCTTTTGCTTCAGGTAGCTAGCGGATCGGCGTTTGGGACCATCGACACGCCAGCTCAAGGATTCGAAGCTGACACATCAACAGGAACATGCTGGTACGGCATCGTTATTTGGGATTTTACCAACTCAAACTAAGCTCTGCACGTCGGCTGCAGACAGATTGCAGGATCCTCGCAAATCCGGCAGTGAATACAGGAAAAGGATCAATTCATTGCGACATAGGATCAATTCGTTCGCGAAAATACACCGCAAATGCGGGGCAAAAAACTGGAGCCAGTGGAGGGAGTCGAACCCCCGACCAGCTGATTACAAATCAGCTGCTCTGCCACTGAGCTACACTGGCCCAAAGGAACGGCGAATTATGCGAATAAGCCGAACGAAGTCAATACGCTGAATTCACTATTTTCCTTTTCGACCGGATCTGGTTGAATATCCCTATTAACGATAGGGATTTATTCATTCGGAGGGATACTCATGGGAAGCTCAAAAAGATGGCGTTGCAAGGTTTGCGGATACATTCACGAGGGCGATACTCCACCGGAAACCTGTCCGGTTTGCGGCGTCCCCGGCAGCGAGTTTGAGCTGGATGCACCGGTGCCGGAGCCGGCGAAGGAGAATAAATCGACCATCTGGCGCTGTCAGGTCTGCGGCTACCTGCACGAAGGTGCCGCACCTCCGGATACCTGTCCGGTTTGCGGCGTACCGTCGTCTGAATTCGAAGCTATGGAATCCGGACATTCAGATCCGGAGCCGGACGCACCCTCTACAGAAGGAACAGCCATTGTGATTATCGGAGGGGGCATTGCCGGATTGTCCGCAGCGGAAGGGGCGAGGGAAACAAATAAATCCGCATCGATCACCCTGATTTCCGGTGAAAAGGAACTACCCTATTACCGACTGAACCTGACTCGGTATCTTGCGGGTGAGATTGGCGATGAAGCGCTGTCGGTTCATCCAGTGGACTGGTATGAGCAACAGAACATCGGGCTCCTGAGTGCCCGAACCATGAAGAGCGTGGATAGCGGCAGCAAGTCGATCACGCTTGATGACGGCACAATCGTTCCTTATGACAAGCTGATCATTACCACGGGCGCCCACGCCTTCCTGCCGGCAGTCCCGGGGACGGAATTCCCCTTCGTATTCACGCTCCGGTCCGGAAACGATGCGAAAGCGATTCAGAATGCTCTCTGCCCTGAAAGCCGGGTGGTATGTATCGGTGGCGGGATTCTTGGTCTCGAAACCGCCGGCGCACTGGCGCGTCACGGCGCACGCGTGACTGTGCTTGAAGCCTCAGAGCACCTGATGCCGCGACAGCTCTCACCGGAAGGAAGCCGGTTGATGACCGCGCATCTGGGCCGACTGAATATTGAGGTGCTGATGCAGGTCCGCACTGCAGTGATCGAAGATCACGTCGTGATTCTCGAAGACGGGCGCCGGATCGAGGCCGATCTGGTGGTGATCACCGTTGGGGTCCGACCGAATCTTGAATTCCTGGCCGAAGCGGGACTGGCGACGGAGCGCGGCGTACTGGTGAATAACCGGATGGAGACCTCCAAGGCAGATATCCTTGCGGCCGGAGATGTCTGTGAGCATAACGGCGTCATGTATGGATCGTGGGCGGCGGCGCAGTTTCAGGGCAAGATTGCCGGCATGAATGCGGCGGGTTCTGCGGCAGAGTTTGGCGGGTTGCCGCGTTCACATAACCTTAAGGTGCTAGGAAAGGATATGTTCAGCATCGGCGAGATCCGGGCAGCCGATGGAAGTTACCGAAAGCTTGAAGAGACCACTGGTGATACCTATCGGATGTTCATGCTTCGGGATGGACGACTGATCGGTTCCCTGCTGATCGGCGATCTGGAACTGATGTCGGCGGTTCGCACTGCGATTGAAAAGAAAAGCGAACTCGGAATGCCGGACCGTTTAGATGAGCTGATCGAACAGCTCAAAGCGAATTGATCAGTTCGGCCAGCTTTTGTTTTGCGGCATGAATGCGCATCAGCAACATGTCGCGAACGGCCGAGCTGACCTCTTCAAACTCATCGCGACTGTCGATGAGGCGGTTCACCTCGTTCTGGATATGATCAAAGTCGCATTCATCCACACTTCCGGCCGAGGTGTGACCGAACGGCGCAAGAAAATTATCCACCTTGGATCCCCGGCTGATCCCGATAATCGGAACATGAAGGACCGACGCAAGAATCAGGAGATGCAGCCGGCTGCTGATCACCAGGTCCAGCCCACCGGCAATAGCCAGAATTTCCCGGGGCGTGCGTTTGCCGTGTATTACGACGGAGTGGTCGCGGTTTTTCATCCGGTCCCGCATGCTGTCCATCAGCGGCGCATCGGTTGCATGATTCATGGGAAGGAAGATAATCCGGTAGTCCTGATCCGCCAGCCGATCAAGAAATTCGATCAGCTCCTTTTCATGAACAATCTGGCGCTGAGCGGAAATGCAGAGACCGATTTTCCGCTGGCGGCTTTCCAGAATCGCGGCGGCCTCCGGCGTCAGCATCACCGTATCCCACGGCGCCGGCAGGAGCAGCTCGGCGGAATCGGCCCCGACGACAGCATTGGGCACATCACCGCATTCATGCACCGCCGTCAGCGTTTCGGGATCGCGAAGGACCACGAGATCGCACCGCCGAAGCCCCTCGACAATCTTTTTCTTGGCGCGGGAAACCAGCCGCGCCTCTTCGCGCTGAACAAAATCTATCCGGCGAAACGAGAGCCACGAAAAAAAGTTAAGCAACATGCGGCGCTTGCCGGGCAGCACGCGATAGAGATAGGGATTCAGGCTGCGGTTCATTCCGACGCCCCACACCACGGTACGGGTTCCGGCGCGATGCGCAATCTTCAGCATGGAGAGCGGAATTTCGGGATAGTCGGACAATCCGGTGGCACCGGCCCAGACAAACAGGTCGGCGTCTTCGATGCAACGGACCATTTCCTGGTGGCTGTAGGGCGGTGAAAACCCGAAGAGAGGCACCGTCTCAACCCCGAGCCGCGCGGCCGTTTCGGCCTGATCGTCTGTACTGACAACCAGCCGAGCCTGCGGACAGATTTCGCGAAAAATACCGACGATGCATTCGAGGATAGCCTCGTCGCCGGCATTGTTGCGCCCGAACGGAACGCCACCTAGAAGAATGTTGACTGCACGGCTCAAGCCACCTCGCTTTCCACCCCTATTGCAAGAACATATAGGATCGCCCGGTTGATACCACAAAAAAGCGGCTTTTAATGGCCCCGACGCCCCCCTATATTCCGACCCATGCAACGCTACCCACACATTCAGAAACTGATTCTCGCCAGCGCCTCGCCACGCCGAAAAGAGCTGCTCGGCCTGCTTGAAATTCCCTTTTCGGTTGAAGTACCGGACATCGACGAAACCCCCTTGGAAGGCGAAACCGCCCGCACTTTTTCGAAACGCATTGCCAGAGAAAAGGCCGAAGCCATCGAGCTGCCGCCTGAAACCACGGCCATCGCGGCGGATACGATTGTCGTACTGGACAGCACAATCCTCGGCAAGCCCGACTCCGCCGAAACAGCAATCAAGATGCTTTCGGCGCTGTCCGGCCGGACACATGAGGTGATCACCTCCGTCTGCGTAAGAAGCACGACGCGCTGCGTTGTCTTTTCGTCCACCACCGAGGTGACATTCCGGGTACTGAACGACGGTGAAATCCGGAACTACGTCGACTCAGGGTGCCCGTTGGATAAAGCCGGCGGCTATGCCATCCAGGGCGGCGCGGCGCACATGGTGCAATGCATCAGCGGATCCTATACGAACGTCGTAGGGCTTCCCCTCAGCGAGCTCCATGAAACATTGGATTCCTTTTGATTCAAAACCGCTAAACCGTTATAATCATTGTGATTTTATTTTAAGGTGAAGAATGCAGTCGATGTTTAATAGTTGCACCCCGGACCGCCTTACCGCATTTGCCATGGCTGATGCCGCCGGCGCAAAGGACATCCTAACTCCCATGGCAGTCGTCCTGTTCCTTCTGTCGATCATTCTGTTTGCACTGCTCATGCGGGCCCGAAAGCGGATGGGCGCACTGACCGACGAACTTGAAAAAAGCAGCAACAGCCTGCGGGCGTTGGATGAAAATCTGACGAATGTCGCCATGTTCCAGCTGGCGCATAAAAGGGACTCGGATGAGTTTGAATTCCTTTTCATCAGTGAGCGCATCGGCCGCATCATGGGAATTGATAGCCGCCGGTTGATGGAAGATCCCCGCTCGGGATTAGACATCATCTTCGAGGAGGATCTGGCCCGGTTGAAAGAGGCATTTACCAATGCTCTGAAGGAACAAAAAGCAGCCAGCATGGAAATCCGGGCGTTAGATGCCTCCGGCAGTTATCGATGGCTGCATATCAGTGCGCTTCCGGTTCAAGAGCCCGATCGGTGTATTTGGCATGGCTTTGCCGAGGACGTCTCGATGGTAAAAGAAGCAGAAATCATGATGGACGAAGAGGGGCGGAAGTTTGAGTACCTCTTTGAGTCCATCGATGACTTCCTGGTGGTCTGCGACATGGAGGGTCAGTTCCTTCATACCAATGCCGCATTTCAGAAACGACTGGACTACTCCAAAGATGAACTGAAAGAGATGAGCATTTTTCAGGTCTACCAACCGGACGACCAGCCCAGTATATTTGAAGTGGTTGCCCGTCTGCAGAATATTCATACCGAGACCTGTGACCTTCCCCTGCGAATGGAGAGCGGGGCGGGCATTCCGGTTCGCATGAACTTTTTCCGGGGTTCATGGGAACGGCAGCCGGCGATTTTCGGAGTAGCAAGAGATGTGGCTGATTATGAGCGTACGGAGACCGCCCTGCGCGAATCGCGCAAGATGCTTCAGCTGATTATCGATACCATTCCCATGTCGATCTTCTGGAAAGACAAGGACTCCATCTATCTCGGATGTAACCGCACATTCATCCAGGAGTGCCAGCTCCAGCAGATCGATAACGTCGTCGGAAAGACCCCCTTCGATCTCTTTGATACGACCATCGCGCCGGATATTGTCGAACGCGATCAGAGCGTTATCCAGACCAATAAACCGCTTATGAATTATTCTGAATCCCACACACGCCCGGACGGCAGTCTCGGCCGTCGGGAAATCAGCCTGATTCCGTTGAAAGATGCTCAGGGCGGAGCCGTAGGCGTGCTGGGCGTATGGCGCGATGTTACCGAACAGAATCGGGCCGAAGAGCGGCTCAAGCGGACTCTGGACGACATGGAGCGTTTTAACCAGTTGATGCGCGGACGTGAGCGGCGCACGCTGGAGCTTAAAGCCGAAATCAACGAACTGCTGTCTGAACTGGGCAAACCTAAAAAATATCGAACGACCACCGACGATCTTCTGTAATGGATGCTCCCGAAACAACCGTAAAACAAGATCACCCTTACGGCCGGTTCGCCGTGGCGGTTGCCGTGTATGTGGTCGGCGTCTCGATCTTTTCCGGACTGATCTATCTGGAACATCACAGTCTGGCCTGTTCTGTTGCAACTCCCTCGTACAGCATCTTCAGCCACGTGGCCCTGATTGAAGGGACCGAAAGAGTCTTCCTTTTTATCATGGCGTTTATTCTGGTATTCTTGCACACGCGCGCAAAAAACTCCTCAGCAAAGCATGAGCGGGAAATAAACATTAAGCTGCAGCGAGAATTTGAGAAGCTTAAGGAACATGAAGCCGAGCTGCAGGATGCCATTCGCGACCTCAAACGATTCAATGTCGTGGCGACAAACCGCGAGGAACGCATCGTGGAACTTAAGGCAGAAGTTAACAGGCTGCTGAAAGAACAGAAGCGCCCGGACCGCTACGCGATCACTCTTTAATATCAATGGATTAATCAGCATGGGAAAAAAATGGACACTTGAAACGAGACTCGGTATCGGCTACGCGCTGGGCGCATTGGCCAATGCCTTGCTGCTTGCAGCCGCAGTGTACGGGTTCTCGCTGGTCTCTGATCCCTTCTTTTTCTACTTCTCCGCCCTGTTTCTCCTGCTGGTGGCATTCATCGGGTATCTGGCAGGACGCTTTGTGGGCCGGCGCATCTCGACTGAAAACGAACAGTCCACGCAGGAAATGCGTGATCAGTTGAGCGTCATGCAGGAGCTCACCAAGGCCAACGAATTCCTGGAATCTGAAACCCTCGGCCTCAAAAAACATCGGAAAGCCCTACTGAGCATCATGGAGGATGCCGAACGCTATAATCTGGAACTGAAGCGCGAGATCGCCGACCGGAAGCGGGCCGAGTCCGAAGCCGCTCAGGCACGCAACAATCTGGAACTCATTCTTCACGGCGGCGACCTCGGGTACTGGAACTGGGATATCGAGGATGATTCCTATACCTTTAACGAACGTTCCGCCACCATTCTGGGGTGCACCTATGATGAGCTGGAAAGCTCCAGTAACTGGCGTATCCAACGAATGCATGAAGACGATCTGACAACGGTTCAGACCTCCCTCGCCCACCATCTCGAAGGAAAGAGCGACATCTACACCTGTGAATACCGCATGAAGCGCAATAATAACGAGTGGATCTGGGTTCTCGACCGTGGACGGGTGATCGAACGTAGCAAAACCCAGGCGCCGCTTCGCATGGTCGGCACCCTGCTTGACATCACGGACCGTAAAAAATATGAGCTGGAGACCAAGGAAGCCAACCGTCTGCTCGACCGGCGCAGTCGCGAACTGGAGGAAAACCAGCACATTATCATGGGCATGATGGAAGATGCCAACGATGCCCGAGAGAGCTTGGAACAGGCCAACCGGCAGTTGCTGATTGCCCGCGAGAAGGCCGAGCAGGCCACGCGGGCAAAATCCGACTTTCTTGCCAGTATGAGTCACGAAATACGCACACCGATGAACGGCATTATCGGGACCGCCAGCCTGATGCGCGACACGACGCTCACCGATGAACAGAAGGAATACCTGCGCATTATCCAGACCTCCGGCGATGCTCTGCTTTCGCTGCTCAACGACATCCTCGACTTCTCCAAGATCGAAGCCGGCAAGCTCAATCTCGAACCGCGCCCCTTCGACCTTCGCGAAATCTGCGAACATATTACCGAGCTGCTTACTCCGACGGCCCTGGAAAAGGGTATTGATCTGGTTCTGCGCTTTTCGCCGGACACTCCGGCCTGCGTGGTCGGCGATGGAGGCCGTATTCGTCAGGTCCTGATGAACCTCATCGGCAACGCCCTCAAGTTTACCCGCGAAGGCCATGTATACATCAACATTGACACCGTGGCCGGCACTGACAAGGAAACCACCATCAACTTTTTGATCGAGGATACAGGCATCGGCATTTCGCGCGAAGAGCTGCCGCTCCTGTTCCAGAAGTTTTCTCAGGCCGACTCCTCCACCACACGTGAATTCGGCGGCACCGGATTGGGCCTCGCCATCTGCAAACAGCTGGTCGCGCTCATGGGCGGCAAGATCGGCATGGAATCGGAACTGGGCAAAGGCTCCACGTTCTGGTTCCGTCTGAATCTTCCCATCGCCCAGCAGAAAAACGCATCAATGATCGATCAGGTATTCTTCAAGAATGAACGGGTGCTTGTGATCGACGAGAAGCGCCTTATGGGCCGCGTAATGGCCGAATGGATGAACCGTTGGGGACTCAAAGCCGATCAATCCTCCTCCATCGACCAATCGGTCGAAATGGCTCGAGAGAACTCCTATCAGATTATCCTGATGGAAGAGCATCTGGCCTTTACCGCCGAAAACCCTTTCGTCAACAATCCGGAATTCGAACAGCAGACACTCTTCATTATATGTTCGATCACCAACCGGGATTTCCGATCGCTCGATCATGCGGGCCTGGCAACAAACCTCGTAAAACCGATCCGGCTCGGCAACCTGCTTTCAAAGATCGCCAAGGTACTCGGCTACACGCTGGACATTTCAACCGCCCCGCCCCATCCCGGACAGCACGGCCCCATCTCCATGCCGCGGGCCATCAGTACACCGAAACCTCGTCCAGAGTTTGAAACGGTCTCCTCCGAATCATCCGGCTCTTACAGTATCCTTATTGTCGAGGACAATCTGGTAAACCAGACCGTGGCCAAGCGAATCCTCACAAAGGAAGGCTTCAGCGTGGATGTTGCCGGAAACGGCGAGCAGGCCGTCGACAAGATTGCCAAGGGAGGACAGTACGACCTCATCTTCATGGACTGCCAGATGCCTCGCATGGACGGGTATCAGGCCTCGGAACGCATTCGGGACATGGAAGACGCAAACAACACCGAGTTCAGGATTCCGATCATCGCACTCACTGCCAACGCGATGCAGGGCGACCGCGAAAAATGTATTGATGCCGGCATGAACGACTATGTGGCCAAGCCTGTGAAAAAAGAGGCCCTGCTCGAAATGATCCGCCGACACCTCGGCTGATTGCCTACTTCGTTAAACGGCACTTGTCGCACCGTTTTTCGTCGCGCCCCAGCGCCTTGCAGAAATAGGCTTCCGCACTCTCCAGCCAGCTGGCGTTAAAGCTGGGGCACTTTTCCGTGTATTCGGCAAAACGCACCAGCCGATGCAGGATATGGTCAGGAATCGTATGCTCCATGGAACAGGCAAACTCTTCGGCCTCCTCCGCCTCAATACCCAGCACCTGAGTAAAGAAATGCAGCAGCGCTTCATGTTTCTTGGCAATCGAATCGGCAATCGTCATGCCCTCCGGCGTCAGGGTCACCGACGAATATGGCGCATAGTTGATCAATCCCTTTTCGGAGAGTATACGCAGTGCACCGGTCACCGATGCCGCACGCACCTTCATACGCGCCGCAATCTCCTTGGGACGAGCCTTTCCTTCATCTTCCGAAAGGAAATAGATCGTTTCAAGGTAGTCTTCCAGACTTGCACTTAGTTCGTTACCGCTCATTGACTGATTCTTAACAGACTTCAACGCATCATCCAACCCCGCTCCCGAGGAATTTCGTGTTCAGGGAACCCTTCGGAAAAAGCTGATGCGCACCATTAGAGAAGTCCCCTTTTTCATTGACCTCTCACGTCATTTTAAGATTCGATCTCAACATGAACATTTCGGGACAGCTGAAGCAACTCTTCAAACCAGCCGAACGCCCGCATTCTCCAACGGCGGAACTTTCGGTACGAACCGGAGACGGATCGGCGGAAAAAGATTTCAAATGGGCCGCCGTAAATATTCCCTGCCAGAAGGCCTGTCCGGCCGGAACCGACATTCCTGCCTACCTAGAATCTGTCGCCGAGGGCCGTTTTGCAGATGCTTATCGGATCAACCTGCGTGATAACGTATTTCCCGCCGTACTCGGCCGCGTTTGCTCGCGACCGTGCGAGGCGGCCTGCCGGCATGGATACGAAGGGTTGGGCGACTCCGTCGCCATCTGTTTTTCAAAACGCTCCGCCGCCGACCTCAAAACCATGGAACCGGTACTGCTTGCCCCTTGGTTCCCACCGTCAGGGAAGAAGGTTGCGATCATAGGATCTGGTGTTGCCGGATTGAGCGCAGCTCGCGACCTGAAGCTGATGGGACACGCGGTGACGGTCTACGAAAAAGGGCCCCGGCCCGGCGGCATGCTGAATCAGGGAATTCCGGCATTCCGCCTGCCGCGCGAGATTATTGACCGCGAAGTCGGACAGATCATCGGGCTGGGCGTTGAGCTGATCTGCAATACCTCCATCGGTCCGGACTTTCCGCTGACCCACCTTATCGAACGATACGACGCGGTCGTAATGGCCGCCGGCGCACAAAAACCGAACCTGCTGAATATCCCAGGCCACGACCTTGATGGCATTCGCCACGGACTCGACTTTCTGCAGGAGGTCAATGAAACGGGAAGCAGCCCGTTGGGGCAATCCGTTCTGGTAATCGGCGGAGGATTTACGGCAATGGACTGCGCCCGGACGGCCCGCCGTCTTGGAGCCCGGACCACGGAATGGGACCTGAAAGTCTTTTACCGGCGTGACCGGAAAAACATGCAGGTTACCCCGGAAGAGCTTGATGAGTTGCAACAGGAGGCGATTCCACTGCAATGCCGGGCAGTGCCGCAGGCCTTCCTTGGCGAAGGCGGCCGGCTTTGCGGAATGCGTTTTCTGAATAGCGAAATGAACACTCACTTTGATGTGCCGGCCAATACCGTGCTGCTGGCCACCGGGCAGTTTCCCGACTTCAGCTGGATGGGAACGACGGATGACCTGAAACATCCGGAGCTCAGCAGAAAGCTGTTTACCGCCGGCGACTATGCAAGGGGTTCGTCATCACTCATCGAAGCCATCGCCCATGCCCTCGACATCGCCCGCGAGGTGGATCATATGCTGATGGGAACAAAGCGGGTGCAAAAGCATATCGAGATCGAAAATGCAGCCAGTACCGGTCGAGACCGCGCCATGGACCAGATCGAACGGCAATCGATGCCGGTGCTGCCGCCATCCGACAGAAACCTGCCGGATGAAGTTGAACGCGGTTACGATGAAGAGCAGGCGATTCTTGAGGCGCAGCGATGCTACCGATGTAACTATAAATTCGAAATCGATCAGGATAAATGCATCAAATGCGACCTGTGCCTGAAGGCCCGGGCGCGGTCGGACTGCATCCAGATGCTGAAGAAAGCTGTTTATGACGATGAAGGGTGCATGATTTCACATCGCCCGACCGACACCGTGCGCGACATGAAAATGATCTGGATCAATTCCGATGCCTGCATCCGCTGCGGCGCCTGCTTACAGGCCTGCCCGGTGGATGCCATTAATCTGCAAAAGGTTTCCCTTTGCACTTCTGCGACAATCAATCAGAGTGAAGCGAACCCGGAGGAACAGCCATGAAAAAACCACCCGTCATTTTTATCGCCGGTGAACGCCAGCACGCCGGAAAAACTGTCACCAGCCTGGGTCTGATTTCCGCCCTGACAGACCTGATTGATCCGACGGATATCGGATACTTCAAGCCGGTTGGACAGGAGATGATTACGCTTCCAAACGGCGAACGAATCGATAAAGACGTCCGCATCATCAAGGAGTTTACCGGACTGGACATGCCGGATATGGGAATGCTTTCGCCGGTGCGTGTGGTGTCCGGAGTGACCAAGGAATACATTACCGGCACCCAGCAGAAAGAGATTACGCAACGCTTTGAAAAATCGATCCATGAAACCCTTGAATCCCTGTCCGGAAAGAAACTGATCATTGCAGAGGGAACGGGCCATCCCGGTGTCGGATCCGTCGTGGGTCTCGCCAATTCACGGGTGGCCAACCTGCTTGATGCCCGCATCCTCTATCTCGTCGGCGGAGGGATCGGCCGCACGGTGGATGAATTGGAAGTAGACCTCTCCTACTTTTCCCATCATCACAGCCGGGTGGCCGGCGTCCTGTTCAACAAGGTGCTCCCTGACAAGCTCGACATGATGAAGGAGATCCTCACCGAAAAGGCCCTCAACCGCATCTTCCCTGAATGGGATCCGGCGCTGAAAATCTTCGGCTATATGCCACAGGTAAAATACCTGAACAACCCGTCGATGCACCTGATCAGCCATAGTTTCAGGGATCACCGCACCATGAAATGCGGGCGTTGCGCAAGTGCATGGCACCTGCCCTGCCGCAAGGTGAAGATTATTTCGCAGGACTACGAGTTCTTCAATCCCGACGTCAGCCTGCGCCCGCGCGACATTGCGGTACTTGGAGCCAGCTCACAGCGTCGCCTTTCAAAAATAGTTGAGTTTAACAACAGGCTGCCGGGAGAAAAGCTCGGAGGTGTCATCCTGACCTGCGCCACGGACGACATGCCGAACGAAAAGACCATCAGCACACTGGCGTCGTGCGGACTACCCGTGATTGCGGTGAAACAGGACACGGCGGAAAGCGATGCACTGCTCTACAAATGCTTCAACAACACAAAGTTGCAACTTTACGACAAAATGAAACACCAGCTCATCGTGGACCTGTTCAGGGAACACTTTGACGCCAAGCGCTTCATCCGGACCTTTGGTCTTTAAATCCTCTTACTGCAGCTCAACCCGGAAGAAACGTACCGAGGAACCGGTTGTCAGATTGCTGATACTGTTTTCCGGAGGAGTGGACACAATGTCTTCCTCCAACGGAACAAATGCGCCGGACCCAAGCGAGGTGGCCGAGCTGATCCGGTAGGTGCGGTTTGAAACACTGGACCAGCTCAGCCCATTCAGGGTCAAGCCGGTGACCTCCATGCGGGAATCCGGATTGGAGGCATCGGTTCCGCAAAGATATTCATCACGGTCAGAAACCCCGTCACCATCCGAATCTGAAAGGTCTCCGGCGGCCGTCAGCGATCCAAACTGCGCCCACTCCCATTCGTCTTCGATGCCGTCCCCGTCTGTGTCGATCTGAACATCGCTTACCGTAACCACACCGGAATTCGTGACGATCACACCGCCGGCCGAAGCCACAAGCTGCCAGTCATAAAAGCCGTTCTGCGTATAAGCATGGCGCGCGATTCCATTGGACGAGACGGTTTCATCGCCGAAACTCCATTGGAAAACCACTTCAGCCGAACAGTTCGAAACCGAGGCCGCCGCCCAGAAGGGGACATCAACATATGCCGCGGCATTGGTCGGAACCAGCGACTCGCAAACCAGCACACATACGCCTTCGCCGACGGAGACCTGCACCGTTCCCAGATTGGAATCCTTCATGCCGTCCCACGCTGCAAAGGTGAACGAGTCGGAGCCCGTAAAGTTGTTGAATGGATAGTACATCGCATTGGTTCCATCCAGTCCGACGGTGCCGTTTTGCGGTTGCGATACGATGCGCAGCGTACCTTCGTTTGCAACCAGCGGAACCTGCACCGGCGTGTTGGCAACCGTGACGGCAGAGGCATCGCTCACAATCGGCGCCGGATCACTGTTTGTATTCTCCGAATTCGGTCCGTTGTGGCAGGTGTAGCAACCGATCTGATATCCCTTCCAGAACCGGCGAGAACCAATGATTCGATCGCCCTGAGTCCGGGACAGCTCGGTCCCTCTCAAATCCGTTCCATGACAATCCCTGCACCCATCGATTCCAATGCTGCCATCCTCATGAACCTGCCCATGAAACCACTGCTCCGGCCGCCCGTCGGCCTTGCGGGAGAATGCGGTATCGCCGACCGGATGCATACCGTGCGGCCCGCCGTTGAAGGTGAGCGGCTGGGATGCGTGGCAGCTCATGCAGTCACTAACGGTTCCCTTGTGGCCCTGCATATCCACATTCTGGACATTATCGTTTTCATGCGTCGACGGGAAAATGGCATGGGGCGATCCGTGACATGTAGAACACTGCAGTTCGTGATGACCGTTGGAGAAGCGATAGAGCGTACCATCCGGATGAGCAAAGGTGTCGTTTACAGCTGTGCGCTCAACCATGCCGGCCTCGAACACAGATGCAAAACGGATGACGCCGTTGTTATCCGCCGCCGTTCCGGTATGACAACTCTGGCATTTCGGTTCCTCAAACCATCCCTGCCGGCCTTCAGCACCCACCATGCTCATGGTTCCATGACAGCTTTGGCACTGAATCGCCAGGCCGCCGTCCTCGGCGACGGATGCTCCCATGGCGCCGCGCAGGCACTGGGTGTCGGAACCCGGATGGCATCGGTAGCATGAGTTACGGTTCAGCGTGTTACCCAGTTTCAGACCGGTTTCCGGATCAATCACCTCGCCATGATGGGAATGCATGGCCTTGGTCATGGTTGTCGATACATTCGGATCAGCCGGAACCGGCAGCGCATTCGATTGATGACATCGGGCACACAGGATCGCAGTGCCATCCGCGACAACCGTCTGGTACAGTCCGTTGGTGTTATACCCCTGCCCCAGCAGCGCCTGTCGATAGTTTGGGTTTCCAGCCTCCAGTTCATCATGCAGCCGGAGAATGTTGAGCTTTACATCCTTGTCATTGTTCGGATGCCACCGCCAGCCGGAAGAAGGCATTGCTGCATCCGCGCTGCCGGACTGATGACATGCCGAGCAGGTCATCTCATCCGAAACCGGCAATACGATTTTTGTGGAGGCCACTTCAACACCGCCGCTGCGAACGACAATGCGCATCATGGGATAGTAGTTGACCTGCCCTGCATCATCGAACGGCGAAATAGGAATCCCTTCGCCGGTAAACCAGTTATGATCGGCATCGAACTCCATGTGCTGAGGAAGGTTCGATACGCCCGGCATCGCAAAACCGGCCAGCCCCATATCGTCTGCCGGCCGCGCACCGAACATATCCTCGGCATGCTCCCAGAAATTAATTTTTCCGGCGCTGGTGGTGTTGATCGATCCATTGGCATCGGCCACGGCCTCGTAGGTCACCGTAATATTGTCTCCGGAGGTAACCAGATTTCCGTTATGGATGACATGGGCATGAATGGTGTTGTATGGAGGGAGTATCGAAAATACCGAAAAATCGGTTCCGTCCATACAGTGCATTCCGAGATCGTTCCAACCAATAACCCGCCACTCGGCGCCGGTCGCGGAGAACAATAGCAGCCAAGTGAACAGTACGCTTGTATACCATGTTGATTTCATTGTGTCCTTCCCCAGTTTTGAGGTCAGACTAACACGTCTCGAAAACTTGTAAACCACTCAATTTTATACACTTATAATGCATTACTTATTTGCATGTTTAATCATCAATAGATGAAAAATTAACACGGATTTTGAATTCCCTGCAAACATTGGCCGATTGATCATTCCGTGCGAAATCAGGAATAAACTCCACCACATTTGATCGACTGATTCGGCATAAAAAAAACCGCCGCGATGCGACGATTCGGTAATTTTTTCTCCTCGGATCAGCGCCCGAGAATCGCATCTAGCCTGAATCGTTAACGACCCCGTAGTTTCTTCACCCTGAAGGTGAAATTGGAGCGGCCATTAAGTCCCTGTCTGCAAAACTCTTCATATGAGCAGGCATTGACCGTCGCATTAACATTGAGTTCCGCCCTTCAGCCAAGGCCACGGCCCACGGTGGCCAGATGGCGATCAATGCGGTTGCCGGAGAGTTCGGGCTTTGGGATCGGGTACGCAAAGATGCCCGCTTCGACCCTCGCAAACACAAGGGCAAAGGATTGGAGCCGGTGGTTTATGTTACCTCCTTGCTCTTCAGCTTCACATCAGGCGGTGACAGCCTGGCCGATGCCGAGCGGCTCGAAGATGACGAATCGCTCAAAATACTTCTGGGCGTAAAGAAACTGCCCGACCAGAGTGCAATCGGCGAATGGCTCCGCAATGTCGGCGAAGAAGGTGCGGAGGGTTTGCGCACGATTATCCGCGACTTCTGTGCATGGGCAATACAGAAGGCGGAGGGCGGCCGACTGAAACTAGGCGGAGCAACCGAATGGTTTGTTCGAGGACACCCAGATCGAAGTGAACGGAAAAAAATCGAGGGCGCAGCCATCAACTATAACAGCGATCTGGCCCTGAGGCATCCGCCTCCGGCACCACCTGCCCCGAAATGATAAAATCCGTCAAAAACGACTGTATAACCCTGCACATTACTGCATCAAAAGCGTACAAATCCGCATGACCGGAGAAGCTGATCGATAATCCTTCTGCAAAAACCGGTTTCAATCCCCGAAACCGAAAGTTGCTAACGATTCAGGGGCCGATCAGAAGCTGTAGCGTACGCCGAGGTTGAGGTTGCTGTTGTCTTCGAACTGGCCGAAGAAAGTATGATCATTTTCGCCCACGAAAATATTTCCGTTGGCGGTCAGCATCCAGTGGTCGTTAAGTTTATAGGTGGCGTTGGGGCGCAGGTAGAAATCGTTGTCGCTGGGTGAATAGAAGGTAAACAATCCGAGAATAAGGTTCTGATTCATCATCATCTTCGTAAGGCGCAATGAGAGCACATGCCGTACTTCGTCTCGGGCGGTGTCGGCCGGCGTCAGCAGGTTGTCTTCGTAGGCATCGTAGTTCATCATCCACTCCATGTAATACTGCATGCCCGCCGTAAGATTCTTCGCCACTTCGCGTTCGTAGCCGGTCATGAAACGGACTTCGGAGTTCGGAATAAACGGGTTGGTTCCATTGCGGTCCTGACGGGAGTCATAGTAACCGGCCTCGGCATTCACCAACGCACTTCCCAGTGTTCCGCGCAGGCTGGCGCCGTAGGCATTCAGATGCGGGAAATAGGCTTGCCCTGCAACGGGATTAAATCCGGACGGGCTCTTCCAGTAGCCGTGATAGGCATAGAGAGCGGCCTCGTAGCTGAGCAGCGGCCGATAAAAGCGGACGGCAATTTCCTGATCGCGGAACCATCTGTCCTGCCGGTCGGCGTCCATCACCGCGTTCTGCCCGGTGATGCTTTGGGCCATGGGATTCCAGTAGGAGAGCCGGCGGCCATCGACATAGCGGTCGGCATCCATGCGCGGTGTATAGGCTATATCGATGCTGCCGATCGCCGGAAACAGGCTTGCGAAGATCGCGTCCGACGGAGCCTTGAGGTATTCCTCGTCCCGCCCGAGCAGGAACGAGTTCCAGTCTTTCGGGAAGAGGTCGTTGATGAAAAGCAGGTCGCCGGTTCCCCAGGTCAGGATCTGGCGGCCGACTTTCACATCCATGATGTCGACCGGAGTGAACAGGATGTTCAGTTCGCGCAGGTCGATGAAGCCGTCGCCGTTTTCGAGATCAACCTTTTCACCGTCATCGGCGAGATCGTCATAAACCAGATCGGCGCGTGCAGCGATCGTGGCCCGATCCAGATACGTGAGCAAGTCGAGCTGCAGTCTTGTTTCCGTCAGGCTGCGATCCTCTTCGGTTGGCTGCTTCCGGGTCCTTGCCCCGACCCGTGCATCCGCGAAGCCATGCAATTCCGTGTCAAGAGCATTGGCACTTTGAATTAGACCTATCAGACTGATCATTCCGATCCTTCCAAGCATGGTTTTCATCATTTGTCCTCAAATGTAGACGGAGCATCCTGCTCCGGTGTGTTTGTTTGGTGAGCGCTGGTGCATAACGGAGCTGGAAGCTCCGTCTACATTATTTGGTTACCTCTCTTGGCGGGCGACGCAGGAAGCGTTCGGTAAAGATGCTTTCTTTCAGGCCGATGTCGTATTCGACTTCCGTGAATCTGTTGATGGTGGAGCCGCCGGTATTGAGGTCTTTCACGACGGATTCGGTAACGGTCGGGAAGCCTTGGACGGTATCCACTTTGGTGGCTTCCACCGTTCGATAAAGCTTTCCGTTTTTATCGAAGTATTCCGCTTTGCGGGGCAGGAAGGTATCTTTGTCGATGCGCACGGTGTAGTAAGAAAATTCCACGTCGTCCGGCTTTTTCGGTGTATTCCTGATGACATACTGCGTATCGGTGGTTTCGATCAGCTCATGATGGTCTTCGCCGAGACTGCGACCGGAAACATCTTCGTAGACAAAATCGGAACCGACGAAGGAGGTCCGCTTGTCGCCCGGGGCGATTTCGCGCTTAAGGTTGAGCGCCGGAAGCCACATCCATCGGCTGTCGTTCTTGCCTTCCTCCACTTCCTTCCATACGAGGAAAACCTGTTTGTAGAGGTCGGCCGGCTCCTTGAAATAGACATAGAATTTCTGGGTTCCGTTATCGGTGTCCATGCGAAGGATGGTGAATTTGCGGGTACGTGTTCCGCCATCCTTGTCGGTAATACTCATTTCAACCTGAGCGCGTCCGTCGTTGCCGGCATAGTAGGCGGCGTCGTTGGCTTTCGTTACGATTTCATTCGCGGAGAGCTCCGCAAATGCGGCGGATGTGAGGGCAACTGCTGCCAATGCTGTAATTGCTTTTTTCATGATGATACCTCCGTATTTTTTGACGGGATAACAGGATCTTCAGGATTGGATCCGGTTCACCCTGTTATCCGGCCAGAATTAATTTTCTTTTTTAAACAACCATTTCTGTAATCCGGTGATCAGGGCCGCCAGGATAAAGAGGGTGGCAATCCATGAAACCGCCATAATGGTGGCCAGGAAGAATCCAACCGTCTTGTAGGGAACGAGCGGCGCAAAGAGCAGCGGCGTGAAGCCGATCGAAATAATGATCGCATTCCGGCTGATCGCCATGGCCGGCTCCTGGAACATATGCCAGATAGCGTCCTTCCAGCTTCCGAGTTTTCCGGTAAGCTCGCGGGCGCGTTCGAGGAAGTGAATGGCAAAGTCGACGCTCAGGCCGAGAGTCAGCGATGAGAGCACCGCCACCGGCATGTCATAGTCCTTGCCGAGCAGCCCGATAAGGCCATAGATAAACAGGATCGTTACGCTGAGCGGAATCATGGCGAGCAGGCCATAGATCGGCGAGCGGAAGAGTACCATCATCATGATCAGCACCACGACGAAACTGCTGAGCAGGGAGCTGAGCATTCCCGACACCATTTTATCCTGCCATACGACATTCAGATAGGTGAGGCCGGCCCAGGTCGCGTTAAGCTCAACCGGCGCCGGATTGTCCGCCATCCACTGCTGAACCGCTGCGTGAACATCCTGCATGTCGGTGTTGTCGCCGCTTTTCAGCTGGATCCAGATATTCACCTCTTCATAGTTTTTGGTGATGAGATGGAACAGGCTGTCTTTTTTCTTCATGCCTTCGAGCTGGATGAAAACCTGTCCGACAGCCGACGGCGTGGGCGGAATGCTGTAGAATGCATCGTTCCGCGCGGCATCGGCACCGGCATCAAAGTTAAGCTCAAAGTTGGCCTTTTTGAGGGCGTCCACCGCCGAGCTGGTTTTCCCGACCTTGGGTTCACTCGTGAGGAAGGTTTGCAGGCGGTTTACATATTCCAGCATTTCGGGGCGCTTGAACGGCGGGGCATTGGCATCGGCACGGGCTTCGAAGAGGAAGTCGCGGAAGGAGAGCGCACTCTGTTCTTCGCAGATATTCAGCGCGAAATTCTGCAGGTCTGCGCCGGACCCGGAATCGTAGGACTCAATCTGCTGTTTCAGCATGGCACGGGCGTCATCGGATCCGACGGACTCGATTTCCGTGAAGAGTTTTTCTTTGGTCAGTCCCTCCGGATCGAGATAAATGATTGCATCGGCCAGGTCGTTCCATGATCCGATGGTCATTTCGTCGAGGCCGGTCGCCAGATCAACGAGATCGGTAAAGCAGCGGTCTTCATTAAAGTTCTGCAGCGTCTGAACCTGCATGTTAACGTCGTCGAGCTTGGCGAGAAAGATCTGGGCGGCCTCGGGACGGGCCTGCCCGAAGCGTTCAATGGCTCCCGTGCGCATCATTTCAACGCGTTCTGCACAGGTCGGCGCTTCGATCAGTTCCGGCCGAAGGGTGAGATAGGCCGTGTAGGTTCCTCCAAAATGATCGTTGAGCACACGGTCCGCCACGCGGATGCGGTGATCCTTGGTAAACCATTTTACCGGATTATCGTTTACCTGAATGCGGGTCACGCCATAGATCGATACGGCGATGATCATGGAGGTCAGCCCGAGAATCATTTTCCAGTGGCGATAGGAAATCCGTCCGAGGCTGCCGAGCGAGCGGCCGAGCAGTCCGTGGCTGTGCTCTTCCGTTTCCGGTTTCAGCTGATCGAGCATTTTGGTACGCACGAAAAGCATGATGTAGGCCGGAACAAATGTCATCGTCAGGATCCATGCAAGACCGACACCGAAGGCCACGTGGGCGCCGAAAATGCGCACCGGCGGAATCGGGGTGAAGTAGAGCGACCCGAACCCGGCGATGGTGGTGAGCGATGTGTATAGCATCGGCATGAAGAGATGTCCGACCACATGCTTGATGGTTTCCGCCTTGTCGCGGAATTTGGGATAAGAGTCGAAGAATTCACTGAGAATATGCACGGAGTCGGCCACCGAGATCGGCATCAGAAAGATGGCAATCATTGAGCTCATGATGTGGACATCATAGCCGCGACCGATAAGAAGGCCCATGGTGGCAACCACGCTGATGACCGCCACGATCATCGGGGCAATGATCAACGAAAAGCGCCGGAAGAAAAAAAGCAGAAGCAGGAAGATCGCAAGCCCCGCCATCGGAGCAGAGGACGCCATCTGTACCAGCATTTCAACCCCGAAGGTGTCCTGAGCAACGGGTTGGCCGGTGATGAAAACCTGGTCATTGCCGTCCCAGTCGGCCGTAAGCTTTTCAACCAGATTGGCGACGTTGTAGGAATAGGTCTTCGCCTTGATTGGAATATAGAGCGCGATGGCCTTTCCGTCTTCTGCCACCAGGGTTCCCTTGTAGAGCGGATTATTCATGGCATCGTCCCGAATGGCGCGCGCTTCTTCGCGGGTGTCCGGCGCATTTTCCATCAGGTATTCGATCGATAGCCGGCCGCGGTCGGCCTGCTTGATATTGTCGACGACGCTGGGGCTGATGATTTCCGCCGAGATGATGGCGGAGTCGCCTTCATCGTCAAAGAGGCGGTTGACATCGTTTCCGAATACTTTGGCGAGCGACCGTTTCCAGACGCTTTCAGATTCAAGCACCGGCGCATAGGACTTCCCGTCACGGTAGACTTCCGGCATTCCGTCCGAATTTTTGTGCAGGCTGATCAGTTCGCGGGTGAGCCGATCGATGCGGCCCAGGGTATCGACATTGAAGATGCCATCGGGGTCCGCATCATTCACAATTCCGACAATCACAAAATCATAGAGGTTATATTGCGCCTTGACCTTATTGTGATCAATGCGTACCGGCTCGTCTTCGGCCAGCATGTTTTCCGGATCGTTATCGAAGCTGACCTTGGGAAACTGTGCGCCCAGAAAGCCGGTCAGGATCACGCAGGCGAGCATGATAATCCATGGGTGGCGGATGCTGAAGGACGTCATTCTTAGCCGTTTCATGATGATCTCCATTTCTGCTGAATCACTTATAATTCCATACGTATTAACTGTCTACCGCTTCGTGACGGCAACAGTTGCAAATGCAGTTCAACAGCATGATCGGACGGGGGTCTGCAATGGAATACCAGACCTCCTTGCCCCGTCGCTCCGAGCGGATGAGTCCGATCCGGCGCATGTGGTTCAAATGCTGCGAGGTCGCGGACTGGGTAATTTCCAGATAGTCGGTGATGGAGCTTACCGGCAGCTCTCCGGCGGTATTGAGAGCGTCGACAATCTTCAGGCGCATTGGATGGGCCAGCGTTCGAAGCATTTCCGCGGCCTGACTGACCGTTTCAGTCGGAACATTCTGCAAAGCACAATTGAGTTCTTTTGCTTTCATATGGGTTAACATATGCAAATATATGAATGTGTCAATATTAAAAAAGAGAGGCTTTCGTTTCAAAAAATGACCGCCCTTCTGTTGAAGAAGGGCGGCGAGGACTGGTCTATTTTTTCAATACGGCGTCGAGAACGGTTTCTTTTGCGATTTTTCTGCTGCAGAAGAACCAATCCTGGCACTGCATGTCCTCTTTTCCGTCCATGCGATCCTTGGCCGAGCCGCAGGAGCCGGCGGGGCCGACGATCACATCATCGCCCGGTCGCCAGTCCGCCGGAGTGGCAATCCCGAACTCATCGGCCGCCTTGAGGGCAATAAGCACGCGATAAAGTTCGTCAAAGTTCCGTCCAAGGCTCAGCGGATAGTAAATAATAGTCCGGATTGTTCCTTTTGGATCGATAAAAAATACGGCACGAACGGCCTTGGTCGTATCTTCGCCGGGCTGAATCATGCCGTATTTCCGGGCGACATTCATGGTGATATCTTCAATGAGCGGAAAGTTGACTTCCACGTCTTTCATGCCGCGGTATTCAATCTTTTCCTTGATGGTGCGCAACCATGCAATATGGCTGTACAGACCGTCCACAGAAAGTCCGACCAGTTTGCATCCAGCTTCCTCAAACTTATCTTCCATCGAAGCGAATGTGATGAATTCCGAGGTGCAGACCGGAGTGAAGTCTGCCGGGTGACTGAACAGAATCACCCATTTTCCGGAATAATCCGCAGGAAAAGTGATTTCTCCCTGGGTCGTTACCGCTTTGAATTCCGGAGCCGGATCTCCGATGCGGGGCATTGCCTGTACTTCCTGTCCTGTTTCCATCTCTGTCTCCTTTATGTTAGGTATCTATCATCTTTCAGTTAAACAACATCATTAATTCCGTAAAATATATATGTGTTTTACGTATATTGTCCAATTAATGGATTTTATGGCTTTGATATATGCAGCTTATGAGCCTGCACGTTGTGACGGTGTCGGCAGGTTCGTCAGAAAAAATATTTTTCCATTGTGACCTTTTTTCTGAGCGGGGTGTAGGATCAGTGACCATGACTTTGAATGAACAGACAGATCAGGAATTGGTGAGCGCGTGTCTGGCAGGGAACAGAGAGGCATTTTCCCGGCTGGTGGAGCGTTATCAGGATGCTGTTTACGGACTGGCGGTGAGCATGACGAGAAATCAGGCAGATGCTGCAGATATGGCGCAGGATGCTTACATCCGCGCGTTTACCAAGCTCGAGCAGTATAATCCGGAGCACAGCTTTAAATCGTGGCTGCTGCGGATCTGCGCGAATCGGACCAAGAACCTGTTTCGTAAACGGGTGAACCGCCGGCGGATCGAGGATGAGTATCATGTAGAGTCTTCGATCCGGACCGAAGACGAAGGCCACGATTATCATGAACTGGAATCGGCCATGGCCCGTCTGCCCTCGAAGCTGAGTGCGCCGCTGCGGCTGAAATATATCGAGGGCATGGCCTATGAGGATGTGGCAACGGTTCTTGGAATCGGTGTGAGTGCGGCAAAGATGCGTGTCCTGCGGGCGCGCAATCAGTTAGCGGAGATGTTGAGTTATGAAAAAGCATGAGGATTTAATCAACCGGCTTGAACAGCATCGGACTCGTGCTCCAGCGCATTTTGCGGAGCAGGTGATGGACGCCCTGCCGGCATGGAAACCGGCTCGGAAAAAGAGCTGGTGGGCGCGTCAGCGCAGCTGGATTGTTCCGGCGCTTGCCGGCGCAGCGGCCACCGTGGTGATTATGCTCGGATTCCAGCAGGTCAAGACCGTTGATCCTGCATCACCGACGGGATCGGAAATGGTGACCTTGCATTTTGAACTGTTTGCTCCCGGCGCTGATCAGGTGGAATTGCTGGGAACGTTTAACAACTGGAAGTCCGGCGATATTATGCTGGAGGCCGATGAGTCCGGACAGTGGACGGCTACGGTCCAGCTGCCTGAGGGGCGGCACGAATATGTGTTTCTTGTTGATGGAGAGCGCTGGATAGCGGATCCCCGGGCTGCAACATTCCGTCCGGACGGCTTCGGGCGCGTAAATACGGTGATACAGGTTTATGACGAAGATAATGTATAGAGCATGGATGGCGGCCTGTCTTTTCGCGGGCATGACCGTGCTGGCGGGGCCGGGCGGTAACGGTAATGGAAAAGGATCCGGATCGGGGGCCGGCTCGGGAGGCGGCAACGGAGAGTCAAAAGGACGCCATGGCCTGTCCGAGAAAGCAACCTGCTGCACGCCGGCGGTTTCGAACGCCGTGGCCTCCTGTCTTTTTCGCGGCCTGAATGAGGCCGATACGGAAACCCTGATGAGCGTTGTCCGAAAGGCCGAAGCCGAGCAGCTTCCGGTGGAATGCCTGTGCGCCAAAATTGAAGAGGGTCTCGCCAAGCAGGTGCCGGTGGATCGGATTGCGGCGGCGACGGAGGCCCGTCTGGGTTATCTGCGTCAGGCCGCAGAGCTGTTGGGACGGCTGAAAAGCGAAGGCGCCCGCGGTGATGGTCCGGCGCGTCTGGTTGAAAATCTCGGCATGGCCCTGGAGAGCGGCCTGCCGGTTGAAGTTTTCGAGAAGGTTTTCAAGCAGCAGGAAAAGATGCGCATGGGACGTATTGCGCCGATTGTTGAGGCCGCGGAGGTTCTGCAGCTGGCCGGACTTTCGCCGGCGCAGATCCAGCAGGTTCTTGTCGAACTGAGCGCCCGGAACATGAACCGGCACGAAGTGAATCGCGTTGTGTCGGAGCTGAAACAGGCCATCGATAAGGGACTTGAATTTGATGCGGTTTATCCGCTGCTCTGGAGCAGTGAAAAATAATCAGAAGAAAATGTGACCGATGTTTTCCCGCATGTGTACCGCATGCAAAACCCGCTGTAAGTCGTTTGAAAATTAAAAGGAGATTACCCATGAAGAAGCTTACCCTTGCAGTACCGATAATTGCCGCCGCCCTCGTTTTCAGCGCATATTCCGCCATGGCGGATGAGTCGTGCGAAGGATGCTCCGGTTCCGAAACGAAAAGCTGTAAGCAGACCCAGCAGCAGAGTGCCAGGAAGAGCTGCACGGAATCCGGTTCCTGCTCGGCAGAAAAGAAAGAAACCTGCACCTCGGAAAAGAAGGGAACCTGCGAGTCAAAACAGAAGAAATCCTGTGAAAAGGCAACGTCCTGCTCATCCGAGACCGGCGCCTGCTCATCTGAGAAAGCCAAGTCCTGTTCCGGTGAAAAGGCAAAATCCTGTTCATCCGGAAAGACAGCGTCCTGCTCTGCAGAGAAAGCAGAATCCTGCTCCGGAGAATCCTGTTCTGCTGAGTCCGTAGAAACCCAGAAAAAGACCAAAGCCTGCAACAAAAAGAACAAGGATTGCTCAACCTGCAAGAAGAAGGATACCTGCGAAGGTGCTGAAGCAGAGTAATCCTGCGCCCTGATTTTATTCATTGATTTGTTTAAATCATCTATTCCCCAGCCGGGAGGGTGGACTTCGGTCCCCCTCCCATTTTTATGTTATCCGAAGATGAGTGTCCCGTATATGAGCCGTCGCTTTTACGCTTCTTTTCCGTCCCTAATGTGACGCCTTGGCAGGCGGATGTGTACGGATTTGTACGCAGGCATGTTCATGCCGGGGAGGACTCCTGCGGAAGATAAAATCCACGGGTCGGACGGTCCGGCTCATTGTGCAGCGGTTATTCCAATAAGGAGAACGATTATGAAAAAGAGTGTCATGTTGGTCGGTTTGAGTTGTGTTGCTGTCATGGGGCTGCTGGCTACGCCGGTACAGGGAAAAAAGGCGGCGCGCAAGGCGGTTGTCATTCCGGTGCTGGATGCTGCCGAGGCGGAAGACCTGCTGTTCATGCGGGAAGAGGAAAAGCTGGCGCATGATGTGTATACGGCACTCTATGAAATATGGAATCAGCAGGTTTTCATTAATATAGCGGCCTCTGAGCAACGTCATACTGACTCTATCCTTCGCCTTTTGAGCACCTATGGGCTGGCAGATCCGGTTCTTGGCGCCGGAGAATTTTCGAATCCCGAACTGCAGGAGCTTTACGATGCGCTGCTGAAGCGTGGAAGCACATCACTGCTGGATGCCCTCTATGTCGGCGCCCTGATTGAAGAGGTGGACATGGATGACATCGTCGCCGCAATGGATCGTACCGACGAATCGGCGATCGAGAAGGTCTATGCCAACCTGCTCTCCGGGTCGGAAAGCCATCTTCAGGCATTCGTCAGCAACATTGAATATCTTACCGGCGAAACCTATGAGGCGCAATATCTGCCCAATTGAGCCATAGTCCGGATACTTCATGAGTAGTCATTTTTACCCGAGAAGACACGACGTTAACTCGGTGATGGAGTGTTTGAAGCCGGGATGAACAGGATTTGCAGTATGCTTATTTGCAAGGAATGGGTAGAATGCCTGCCGAAACCTTGCCTGCGAAGCACATGATTTTCCGAAGGAAAATAATGAACGAAGTGAATGTCTCACTATCATCGCATGAAGCCGAC
>JAFGVP010000029.1 GCA_016937945.1 Pontiellaceae bacterium
CATGGCCGAGGATCTCTACTGGAGCATGATGAAGCATCTGATGGATACGTTTCCGGGCTTTGCGAAGGGCAAAGTCCGGCGCGGCTATTGGGCGACTTGGGCGTAATCAGAAAATGTCCCTGATCACAAATCAATATCCATCTTATCAGGCTTGATTCGCAATCATTCCTTGCCCAAGTTGCGCCTATGCGTACTGAAGCAAACATAACCGGGCTCTATATACACATTCCGTTTTGTGTCTCAAAATGCCGGTATTGCGACTTTTATCGAACGACTCCGAACGACGACAACGAGATTGATTCATATGTGGAAACCCTTGCACTTGAATTGATGCGGCTTCCGGATGGATTTGCGCCGCAGTCAGTTTTTGTCGGAGGCGGTACACCGACCATTCTGTCTGCGCAACAGTATGAAATATTGCTGAATAATCTTCATCGATATGTTGATCTGTCTGCGGTTGATGAGTTCACGTCAGAGGCGAATCCCGGAACGCTAAGCCCAGAGAAGATCGCAGCAATGAAGCAGGGAGGAGTCAATCGAGTATCCATCGGTGTTCAGACGTTTCATTCTCCGGCTCTCCGGCTTCTGGGCAGAATCCACTCCGCACAGCAGGCGGCAGATGGAGTGAAGATGCTTCGGGCTGCCGGTTTCGATAACATCAACATCGATATGATTCAAAGCATTCCCGGAATGTCGATGGATCAGGTTCTTGATGATGCACGCCGACTGACGGAACTCGATCCCGAACACATTTCCTACTACAACCTTGTTTTTGAGGATGGAACGCCTATTACGGCAGACCGCGATGCCGGCCGGCTTCAGCTGTCCGATGAAGATGGCGAAGCCGACAACTATTATGCAGTCAGGACATTCCTGAAAGATTCGGGCTATGCTCAATATGAAATCTCAAACTTTTCCAAATTCGGATATGAATGCCGGCACAACATGCTCTATTGGCAGGGAGGATCCTATCTGGGGTGCGGCCCGGCGGCACATTCCCACTGGGGAGGCCGGCGCTTTGGAAACATTGCTGATGTGGCCCAGTGGAGCGAACGGCTGAGGAGTGGGCGGAGGCCGTTTGATGACGTGGAAGAGCTATCTCCGAACGCCAAGGCTCGTGAAACGCTGATTATGTGGCTTCGCATGACGAAGGGGGTCGATCTTAATGCTTTTCATGAAACGACGGGTTATACAGTTGATGAGCTGTCTGGCGACGCGATTAGATTTCTGGAGCGAGAGGGGTTGTTGCGTTGCACAGATGACAGATTATCGCTTACATCTGACGCGCTGTTTGTCTGCAATGCGGTGTTTTCAGAGCTGATCTGAAAATGCTTTCGGGGAGCCGGAGCGGTTATGCCGCTTACAGATATGTCAAAAAACGGTGATTTATACTTGCAAAGCGGGCGGGAATGCTTAGATTCCCAAGCTCTTGTTGAGCAAAAAGAATTTGATTGAACCATTACTGAGGTATTTACGATGGCTAAATGTGCAATTACTGGGAAGAAAACCATCACCGGACGCAGCATCATTCGCAAAGGTTTGTCCAAGAAAAAGGGCGGGATTGGTCTTCATGTGACCAGCTCCACGAAGCGTACCTTCAAGCCGAACCTGCAGCGCGTACGTGTTCGTGATGAAAACGGCACGGTTAAGCGTATCTGGGTCTCCGCCAAGGCGCTCCGCTCCGGCAAGGTTACCAAGGCCTAGTTAATCCTTTCACAAAGGATTTCAAAACCGTCTCATCAGGGACGGTTTTTTTTGTGCCCGATCGCAGGTGGCGTCCTTTGACATGAGTTCGGCTTTTATCCCGCCGGGAACCGAGAAGCTTTGCCTGGCACTTGACACAAAAAAAACACCCCGCAAATTGCGAGGTGCTTGGTCTTTCAGCAAAAAAAGTGGGTTTACCAGCTAGCCTTTGTCATTCCCGGGATCTGACCCGTGGAGGCCATTTCGCGGAGCGTAATACGGGAAAGACCGAATTTGCGGTATACAGCGTGCGGACGTCCGGTTACCGAGCAACGGTTCATAACACGATTAGGATTGGCATCAACCGGCAGGCTGCGCAGTTTGCGCACCGCGGCAATGCGATCTTCCGGGGTGGTTTCCGGATTCTTGATGATTTTCTTCAGCTCCATGCGGCGCTCATAGTACTTGGAAGCACACGCAACACGCTTCAGATTCTTAACGATTTTGCTTTTCTTAGCCATATAATCTTCGTTCCTTTTGTTGAAAGACCCGTGGATAAAACATAAACGGGGGGGGGCGCGCAATACTAAACCTCCAAAAAAACATTTGATTTAAGCCTGTCAACTCGCGCCTATTCCCCTTTGACATGACTCTTTTAATCTTGATTGCGCCGTCGCATGCCGTATTTTCAGGGCATTCGAAATTAAAGTGAATAGACACGGTAAGGAGATTTAACCATGGCAGAAGTTAAAAAGCTTGGAACAGCGAAGTTGACCTACGAAGGCAATACCATCGAGCTTCCTATTTTTGAGGGATCCGAACACGAGAAGGCGGTAGATATTCGAGCGCTTCGAAAAGAGACTGGAATGATCACGTATGACCCAGGATTCGTTAACACCGGTTGCTGCCAGAGCGAGATCACCTATATTGATGGCGAAGAGGGAATTCTCCGTTATAGAGGATACGATATTAATGACCTGGCTGATAATTGTGAGTTCATTGATGTTGCATATCTTCTGATTCACGGGGCTCTTCCAAACAAAGACCAGCGAGACGAGTTTTCGCGTGATTTGAACCACCACTCCATGCTGCATGAAGACATGCGTCACTTCTTCGATGCTTACCCGGATCATGCTCATCCGATGGCCACACTCTCCGCGATGGCTGTATCGCTATCTACATTCTATCCGGAGCTCGAAGACGCCAGCATTCAGGAGAATATTGACTTCAAAGTGACTCGTCTTCTGTCCAAGTTGCGTACTGCGGCGGCCTTCTCCTATAAGAAGTCCATCGGACATCCGATCGTTTATCCGAAGCATACCCTTAAATATTGTGAAAACTTCCTGAACATGATGTTCTGGACGCCGGTAAATGATTATCAGGTGGATCCAGTGCTGACGAAGGCCCTGAACAAGCTTCTCATCCTGCACGCCGACCACGAACAGAACTGTTCTGCCTCAGTTGTTAAGATGGTCGGAAGCGCCGGGGCCAATCTTTACGCATCAATTTCCGCGGGCATATGTGCGCTTTGGGGTCCGTTGCATGGAGGAGCAAACCAGCATGTGATTGAAATGCTTCAGCGAATCATTGTTGAAGATAAGGGCAATGTGAAGGCGGTCATTGAACGAGCGAAAGACAAAAACGATCCGTTCCGGATCATGGGCGTCGGGCACCGCGTTTATAAATCCTACGACCCGCGCGCCAAAGTGGCCAAGCAGATGTGTAAGGATGTAGTGGCTCGCATGGGAACTTCGGACGCCCTGTTGGATCTGGCTCAGGAACTGGAGGAAGCGGTTCTTGCGGATGACTATTTTGTAAGCCGCGGCCTCTATCCGAACATCGACTTCTACACCGGACTGACTTATCGGGCAATGGGAATTCCGACCGACATGTTCACTGTAATGTTTGCCATTGGTCGCATCCCCGGCTGGATTGCTCAGTGGCTGGAAATGCGCGAAGATCCACATGGTCGAATTGGTCGTCCGCGCCAGATCTATACGGGTCCAAACCTGCGGGCCATGAACTGAGCAAGAGGGATAAATGAGCAAGCAGCATTCTAACGACCGCGAGCGCAAAGACGAGGCGGTCGAGCTCAGGTTTCTGAAAAAAATTGCAGAACGCCTTCCGGAAGATGTCGAAGTGCTTCAGGCACTGGCCGATCTGTACACTAAAAACGGGCAATATGAAGCAGGGTTGCAGATCGATCTGCAGCTCAGTCATAAGCTCCCAAATGATGATCTAGTCTGGTACAATCTCGGATGTTCATATGCATTGGTGAATCAGCCGGATGACGCATTTGAGGCACTAACAAAGGCCGTTGAGCTGGGTTATGGCGACTATGACTGGATGAAGGCGGACCCGGATCTGATCGGCCTGTACAAGGATCCTCGCTTCGAGTCATTACTGAGCTGGCTCTATTCTGCCTGTCATGATGAAGACTGATGACGCCATTCTGTGAAAAACGGTGAGACAATTTCAATTGATATGTTAAATTCCGCGCTCCGAATGAATCTTTATTAAAATCTTATCGGAGCTCGTTCATGTCAAAACCCACAATTGAGGATTGGAAGCTGTCCGGTGTTACCGTGGCCCCCGAAGTCGATCTTGCACGAATTGCCGTGGATGCTGTGATTCATCCCGGATGCCGGATCAGCGGGGAGGAAACATCTATCGGCCCTGGATGTGTGATCGGAGCGGAAGCGCCCGCAACAGTAGATAACTGTCAACTTGGGCGAGGTGTTGAGCTCAAGGGCGGCTTCTTTTCCGGATCGACCTTCATGGATGGATCCAATATGGGGTCCGGCGCCCATGTGCGGGCCGGAACGATTCTGGAAGAGGAAGCCGGCGCCGCTCATTCAGTCGGCTTCAAGCAAACGGTATTTCTTCCTTTTGTGACGGCCGGAAGTCTTATTAATTTCTGCGATGCACTTATGGCGGGAGGGACCAGCCGGAGGAATCATAGCGAGATCGGCTCGTCTTATGTGCACTTCAATTTTACTCCGCATCAGGATAAGGCTACCCCATCCCTGATCGGCGATGTACCGAACGGGGTCTTTCTGGACCGGAAGCCAGTTTTTCTGGGCGGACAGGGCGGTTTGGTGGGTCCGGCGCGCTTAGCGTATGGGACCATCATCGCGGCGGGCGGTGTCTGTCGTAAAGATATCTTAAAAGAGGATCAGCTGCATATAGCAGGGACTCCACGCTCCGCCACAATGGATTATACGCCGGGCGTTTATCGTCGAATCGAACAGATTGTGCGGAACAACCTGATCTATATAGGAAATATTGATGCATTGCGGGCGTGGTATGCCCATGTAAGAGTGCTCTTTGTTCGGGATGTGTTCGATCAGGCAGTTCTGGATGGCGGGATCAGAAACCTGAACAGAATTCATGCAGAGCGGGTGAAACAATTGGGCATCGTCGCCGAAAAAATGGAGTTTTCGATTCGTGAGACGGTAAAATGTACCGGCACCAACAGTGCCGATGTGACAGCTCAACGGACCTTTCTTGAATCGTGGCCGGCGATGAAAGAGACACTCTGCTGTAATATTCGAGAACCGGATTCTCGATTTATCGACATGGTCAAGGCCGCCGATAGAGCGAATTATGTTAAAGCCATTCACTCGCTGAGTGAGACTGCAAAGCAGTTGGGTCGAGTCTGGCTTCAATCGATTGTAAACGAAGCGGCACATCTTTGGAGTTGTTAATGGGAAAACTATTTGGAACGGACGGCATTCGCGACAAGGCGAATCAGGGCAATATGACGACGGAGTTTGCGATGAAACTGGGGCGATCCGTTGCACTCTTTTTTCGAGATGCTGACCCCGGCAGCGAAGTGCGTCCGACCGTTGTTATTGGTCGAGACCCACGCCTGAGCGGCTCAATGCTGGAAGCGGCACTAGCGGCGGGCATCTGCTCGGCCGGCATGGACGTGCGGCTGCTGGGTGTTGTTCCGACACCTGCAGTTGCCCGCATTGCGGTTCAGACCGGGGCCGTCGCCGGACTGGTTGTTTCTGCGTCCCATAATCCTTTTTTTGACAACGGAATTAAAGTTTTCAAGGGGGATGGCTACAAGCTGACTGATGAAGACGAAACCGAGATTGAGGCGCTTTTTGATTCATCAGAAGAGTTGCCGGTCGGAGAAAGCGTGGGAATGGTCTTTTCGATGGAAAATGCCAACGAGCTTTACACACAATTCTGTTGTTCGATTCTGGCTGCTGATGCCCCGCTTGCGGGGCTGAACCTTGTAATCGACTGTTCAAATGGCGCATCCAGCGAGTACGCCGGCCCCATTTTCTCCGCACTTGGAGCATCTGTAACCGTGATTCATGACGAGCCGGATGGAATAAATATTAATGACGGATGCGGGTCTCAGCATACGGAAGATCTGCGGGCCCGGGTGATCGAATGCGGTGCGGATGCCGGCTTGGCATTTGACGGCGATGCGGATCGCCTGATTGCCGTCGATGAGCAGGGGCGCGAACTGACTGGGGATCAGATTATGGCAATCTGCGCCAAAGCATGCAAGGAGGAGGGCACGCTGAGCGGAAATCGCGTCGTTGCAACGGTTATGAGCAATATCGGGTTCTACGCGGCGATGAAGGCGCTTGGAATTGATGTTGAAACCGCCGGGGTGGGAGATCGGAAGGTTCTGGAATTGATGAAGCAGACCGGATCCGTTGTCGGAGGAGAGGATTCCGGTCACATGATTTTTCTGGATTGCCACACAACGGGGGATGGTGTGGTGTCAGGCCTAAAACTGATGAATGTATTAAAATCCTCCGGCGCAAAGCTTTCAGAACTTGCGGAAGTCATGACCCCGTTCCCGCAAAAACTTATCAATGTGGATGTCCGTAAAAAACCGCCGATCACCGAGGTTGATGCAATAGTTGCAGCAGTTCAGGTGGCAGAGAAACAACTGGGGGGTTCCGGACGGGTTCTTGTCCGCTATTCAGGAACTCAGCCCATGTGTCGTGTCATGGTGGAAGGACCGGACGAGGCGGTAACGAATAAGATTGCCGAGACCATTGCGGCGGTCGTCAAGGAGAGCATTGGCTAATGGAGACCATTCTTTCTGCAAAGCATCTTGATCGCTCCTACACAATCGGAAAAACCTCGCTGGATGTCCTCAAGCAGGTATCCATGGATATCCACGAAGGAGAGACCGTTTCAATTATGGGCGAGAGCGGGTCCGGTAAAAGTACTCTCCTCCATGTTCTTGGCGGTCTGGATAATCCCAAAGTCGGTCAGGTTCATTTCCGGGGACAGGACATTTACCGGATGAGCGCCCTGCGCCGCGCCCGCTTCCGTGCGGAAAACGTAGGCTTCGTTTTCCAATCATTTCACCTGCTTCCGGAGCTGGATATCGTCGAAAATGTCGCACTGCCTGCCATGGCCAAACGGGGGAGTAATCGGCGTACGGCCAAGGCCCGGGCAAGGGAGTTGCTCGATGAGGTCGGTCTCGCGGAACGAATCGGACATCGCCCGCAGGAATTGTCCGGAGGAGAGCAACAGCGGGTTGCCATTGCGCGCGCCCTGATGAATGACCCTGACATTATTTTTGCGGATGAACCGACCGGAAATCTGGACTCTAAAACCGGCTGTAAAGTTTTACATTATTTATTTCAACTGGTTGGGGCGAGACGGCATACTTTAGTGCTAGTTACCCATAGCGGGGAGGTGGCCTTGCGTTGCTCCCGCCAGCTCTACCTGAAAGACGGTGTTTTACAGAATCAAGGATAGGAAGAATGAAGATTTTTTTGAGTGGCGAACTGGTGGATGAGAAAGATGCGGTTGTATCGGTATTCGACCATGGACTTCTCTATGGCGATGGGGTTTTTGAAGGTATTCGCGCTTACAACGGCCGGGTTTTTTTGCTGGATGAGCACATTGATCGACTTTATGACTCCGCCAAGGCGATCGCCCTGAACATTCCAATGACAAAGGAAGGGATGTCTCAAGCCGTGGTCGATACCTGCAAGGCAAACGACATTGTCGATGGATACATCCGCCTGGTTGTGACCCGCGGCAAGGGAACCCTCGGCCTGAACCCTTATCTTTGCGATACTGCCGAGATCATCATCATTGCAGCAAGAATTCAGCTTTATCCGCAGGAGCTTTACGACAACGGACTGAAAATTGTGACAGTCGGAACCATCCGGAATCATCCGGAAGCAATTAATCCCCGCATTAAAAGCCTGAATTATCTGAACAATGTTATGGCAAAGATTGAGGCGATCAATGCCGGATGCATGGAGTGCCTGATGCTCAACCATAAAGGTGAAGTAGCCGAGGCTTCCGGTGACAATGTGTTTGCGGTGAAAAACAGGGTCATCACAACGCCCCCGAGCACCTGCGGTGCACTGGAAGGACTTACGCGCAACAAAGTAATGGAGCTGGCCCGTGCTGCCGGTTACGAGGTCAGAGAAGCCTCTTTGGCGCGTTATGATCTGTATGTGGCCGACGAAGTTTTCCTGACCGGAACGGCAGCGGAAATCATTTCGGTTGTGGATATTGACAAGCGGGCAATCGGAACCGGCAAGCCGGGATCTGTTACCGCGGACCTCGCCCTGATTTATGCCGAATGCGCCAATTCAGAGGGAACTCCGATTCAGTAATGCTTCTCCCGTCGGCTCTTGGTGTGCAAAAAGATTGCGCGTTTATGCCCCAACGAATTAGTATCGGCGGGGTCATAAGGATAAACGGGAAATATCATGAAATGCGAATGCTGCAATGAAGCTGAAGCCACCATTCATCTGACTCAGGTCGTTGAAGGCAAGGTGAAAAAGCTGAATCTATGTCAGGCCTGTGCACTCGAAAACGGCATTGATCTGAACTCGCCTATCTCGATCACGGATGTGCTGCTCGGACTCGGCTCCCCACTGGATAAAAAGAAAGATACCCTGATGTCGGAACTTGATCTAAGCTGTAGTCGTTGTCAGATGACCCGGGCTGAGTTCAAGAAGAATGCGCGGCTCGGATGCCCTGAATGCTATAACGCCTTTATGGGCGAACTCAGTGCTCTGATGCAGGCCATGCATCACAGCCGCCAGCATGTTGGAAAAATTCCTGCACGGCAAGGGAATGAGGCCCGTATAACCGCCCAGATAGCGTCTCTTCAGAAGGATATTGAGACGGCCATTGCCAAAGAGGAGTATGAGATCGCGGCCAATCTTCGCGATAAGATACGCGCCTTAAAAGAAGGTGCACAGCTTTCGAACGATGGAGAATGTGATGACGCTTGACAATATGGTCAGACGCCACGGCAGCTGGATTGAGTCCGGTATCGCAGAAGGTCCGGTTGTCAGCAGCCGCATCCGGCTGGCAAGAAACCTTGAGGGATATAGCTTCCCCGGATGGGCTTCCGAGGAAGAAAATGACGCGATATGGGGCGAGCTATCTAAGATTTTCAAGTCATTTGCGGATCCTTTCGTGGCATTCGGCATGGCCGAAATTCCCGCGATGGACAAAGAAATTCTCTTTGAGCGCCACCTGATCAGCAATGAACTTTCGCAGCAGGATGACAGTTGCGGTGTTTTTGTGTCTGAAGATGAGTGTCTCTCAATCATGATCAACGAAGAGGATCATATAAGAATCCAGTCCCTGCAGCCCGGCCTGAATCTTCAGAAAGCATGGAAGGCGGCGGATTACATTGATGACCAGCTGGAATCCAATCTTTGCTACGCATTTTCCCCGAAACTGGGATACCTGACCTCGTGCCCATCCAACGTGGGCACCGGAATGCGGGCATCGGTCATGCTTCATTTGCCAGGACTGGTTCTGATGGAGGAAATGACGCCGGTGATCAATGGAATCTCAAAGATCGGACTTGCCGTTCGAGGCATGTGGGGCGAAGGCTCTGAGGCCGCAGGAAATATGTTTCAGGTATCCAACCAGATCACGCTGGGACGACGGGAGGGTGACATCATTGCCCACCTTGAGCAGATCGTTCATGAGCTCATTGATCACGAACTGAATGCCCGTCAACGCCTGATGGAGAAGCAACCTCTTCTACTGGAAGACCATGTTGCTCGGGCCGTCGGGATTCTTTCCAATGCCAAGCTGATGTCCAGCGGAGAGGCACTGAACCTGCTTTCTGCACTAAGACTGGGGCTGGATATGGAGATTCTGAACCGGATTTCCCCTCGGGAACTGGATACGCTGTTTATCTCAATCCAGCCGGCGCATCTGCAGCGCATTGAGAATAAGGATTTAGATCCGGATGCGCGTGATGTTGTGCGAGCCGCAATGTTGCGCAAATACATGAAAAATGCTACCCAAGGAACCAGTAATAAATAAGGGACCGAATATGGACAATTTTACACCACGGGCACAGCAGGTACTTCAGCTTGCCAGAAAAGAGGCGGATCGTTTTAACCATGGCTATGTCGGGACTGAGCACATCCTGCTGGGATTGATTGCTCTCGGGCATGGGGTCGCCGTCAACGCTCTTCAGGCGCTGGGGGTTGATCTGGCCAGCGTACGCATGGAAGTGGAAAAAGCCGTTGGAACCGGGCCGGAAACCAAGACGATAGGAAACATTCCTTTCACTCCGCGTGCAAAGAAGGTTCTGGCGCTCTCCGCCAGCGAAGCCCGCGGGCTCGGGCACAGCTATGTTGGAACCGAACATATTCTGCTGGGACTTCTTCGCGAAGGGGAGGGCATTGCTGCCCGGGTTCTAGAAAATCTCGGGGTCGACCTTGATGAGACCCGCTATGAAATCATGAAAACTCTGGATCCCGATTATGATCCCACAGCGGAAGGCGAGTATGAGGGCGACGATGAGCGTGACACGCCTCCGATTGGTGGCACCCAGCAGCGCGGCAAGACGACTTCAAAAACGCCTGCACTGAACACATTCGGTCGTGACCTGACCAAGCTTGCTAAAGATGGTGAGCTGGATCCGGTGATTGGGCGTAAAGACGAAATCGAGCGCGTTATCCAGATCCTCTGCCGGCGAACCAAAAACAATCCGGTTCTTCTGGGCGAAGCCGGCGTCGGAAAAACTGCGATCGTCGAAGGATTGGCGCAGGCCATTAATGACGGAAATGTACCGGACCTGCTGATTGATAAAAAGGTGATTACGCTGGACCTTGCCCTGATGGTGGCAGGCACAAAATATCGCGGCCAGTTTGAAGAGCGCATCAAGGCGGTCATGGATGAGATTCGGAAAGAGAAAAACATCATTCTGTTTCTTGATGAACTGCATACCATTGTCGGAGCAGGCTCTGCTGAGGGCACGATGGATGCGGCAAACATTATCAAGCCGGCCTTGTCCCGTGGCGAGCTCCAGTGTATCGGGGCGACAACGCTCAAGGAATACCGGAAGTATATCGAGAAGGATGCCGCTCTTGAACGCCGTTTCCAGACGGTCAACGTCAAGGAACCGTCGGTTGAGGATGCCGTTGAGATCATGAAGGGGCTTCGTTCCAAGTATGAGGAACATCATCATGCCGAGTTTACTGATGCAGCCTTGAAAGCCGCAGTTGAGTGCTCCTCCCGGTATCTTCCTGACCGTTTTCTGCCGGATAAGGCGATCGACCTCATCGACGAGGCCGGTGCCCGCGCCCGAATTGGCAGCATGAGCCGTCCACCTGAGTTGAAGAAGCTAGAGGAAGATATCCACGACTTCGAAACAAAGAAGAATGATGCAATCCATCATCAGAAATTTGAGGATGCTGCAAACTTCCGCGATCAGGAAAGACAGGCGAAGGAAAAGCTCGAAGAATTGCTTGATGAATGGCGAATCCAGCGCGACCAGAACCGCAGCATTGTTACGGATGAAGATATCATGATCGTTGTTTCCAAGTGGACGGGGATTCCGGTCATGAAGATGGGTGAAAAAGAGATGGAGCGTCTGCTCCGGATTGAAGAGGTCGTCGGAGAGCAGGTTGTTGGTCAGTATGAGGCGGTGTCCGCAATTGCACGGGCACTGCGACGCTCCCGAGCCGATCTTAAGGACCCTAAGCGTCCTATTGGATCGTTTATTTTCCTCGGCCCGACGGGCGTCGGGAAAACCCTTCTTGCCAAAACGTTGGCAGAATTCATGTTCGATGACTCGGAATCCTTTATTCAGATTGATATGTCGGAGTACATGGAAAAGTTTAACGCGTCGAGATTGGTCGGATCGCCTCCGGGCTATGTCGGCCATGAAGAAGGCGGTCAGCTGACGGAACGCGTCCGGCGACGGCCTTATTCGGTGGTTCTTTTCGACGAAGTGGAGAAGGCGCATCCCGATGTAATGCACATACTTCTGCAGATTCTTGAAGAGGGCCGTCTTACGGATAGCCTGGGGCGCAGTGTCGATTTTCGGAATACCGTGGTCATCATGACCTCTAATCTGGGCGCTCAGGAGGTCAAGAAGGCCGGAGCACTCGGCTTTGCCCCGTCGAATGAAAATGTCGACTATCAGAAGCTTAAAGAAATGATGATGCAGATTGCAAAAAAGACCTTTAAACCGGAGCTTCTTAATCGTCTCGACGACATGATTGTTTTCCGAGAGCTGACTCGCAAGGATCTAGAGACCATTATTAATCTTGAGTTGGCCAATATTCAGAACCGCGTGCTTGGTCGCAATATTGAGCTCAGGATCACGGATTCAGCTCGCGAGCTGCTTCTGGAAAAAGGCTACGACAAGGCTTATGGTGCGCGTCAGTTGCGGCGCACGGTTGAGCGCTTTCTTGAGGACCCGCTGGCCGAAGAAATCCTGCGCGGAAATATTCAGAACAACTCGGTAGTTGCTGTCATTGCCAGTGAGAATAAGACCAGCCTGAGCTTTACCGGCGAAGCCGTCATTGCCGGAGACAGTTCCGACTCCGAATAGGGTAACGCAGTTCTGAATAACGCCAACCCCCGGGTCCGGACGATGGAATTCGGGGGTTGATTTTTTTTGACCCTGAAAATAACCTTCGCCCCTTTTACGGCCTGAAATAGGCGTGTACAACGGAGAGCCATAATGCGTAAATTTGCCACATTCGAAGAACGACTTTCATCATGGACCACGGATGCCATGGTTTCCATCTTCAACCTTGACGGCACGGATGCGAAACTGGGCGTCAGCCCGACAAATAACGAAAAGTTTGGTGACTATCAGTGCAACGCCGCGATGGAGCTGGCGCGAAGCCTGAAGAAAGCTCCGCGACAGATTGCTCAGGAATTCATTGATCAGGCCGAACTCCCTGATTTTGTAGAGAAGGTTGAAATCGCCGGCCCCGGCTTTATCAATTTCTATCTTTCAAACGAGGCGTTGGCTGAATATGTAACGGCGATGGGAGAAGATCCCATGTTGGGAGTCGAGCAGGTTGGGGAGGGGAAGACGGTCATCATAGACTACTCCAGCCCAAACGTTGCAAAGCCCATGCACATCGGACACATCCGCTCAACCGTGATTGGCAACTCAATTGACAGGCTCTACCGTTTTCGGGGCTTTAATGTCATTGCGGATAATCACCTTGGCGACTGGGGAACTCAATTCGGACTTATGCTGGTCGGTTTTCGCAGTTTTGTTGACGAGGCCGCACTCGAGAAGGCTCCTGTGGAGGAACTGGAGCGAATCTATGTCAAGAGCTACAATAAATCCAAAGAGGATGAGGCCTGGCGGGAAAAGGCCAAAGCGGAGCTCGTTAAACTTCAACAGGGAGATCCTGACAATCGGGCCTTGTGGGGGAAATTTATCGAATTGTCAATCGATGAATTCAACACGATTTATGATCGGCTGGATGTTAAGTTTGATCTTTATCGTGGCGAAAGTTTCTATAATGATCGGCTCCCGAAAATCATTAAGGCATTGGAAGAGCGGAGCCTTGCAAAGGAGAGTGACGGGGCTCTGATCGTTGATCTGGAAGAAGACGAAATGCCGATCTGTATCGTGAGAAAAAGCGACGGGGGGTACAATTATGCAACGACTGACCTGGCCACAGTGGAATCTCGGGTGGAAGAATTTAGTCCTGAACGCATTATCTATGTAACTGATGAACGGCAACAGTTGCATTTTAAACAGTTCTTTGCGATTTCCAGAAAGCTGGGCATGAGTGCAAATCTTGTTCATGTTTGGTTTGGTCTGATGCGCCTGCCGGAGGCGACTTTCTCCACGCGTGAGGGCAATGTGATTAAGCTTGCGGCATTGCTTGATGAAGCTGAAGCAAGAGCCCTTGAGATGGTTAAGGCGAACAGCCCCGAAATGCCTGAAGACAAACAGAAAGATCTTGCGAAGGCCATTGGTATAGGCGCGATTAAATATGCAGATCTGAGTCAAAACCCGCAGAGTCTCGTTACTTTTACGTGGGAAAAGGCGTTGAATATGGAGGGGAATTCAGCTCCGTATCTACAGTATGCGTATGCTCGGATTTCTTCTGTTTCGGATAAATACAAAGTGCAGTTTCCGGAAGAGAATCTGGATGCGTATTCAATCAATATTGAACATGATATTGAGAGAAAGCTGGCTGTTAAGTTGACTCGTTTCCCGGCGGCAGTACAGGCCGCAGCTGAAAACTATCGTCCCAACATCATGGCAGATTATCTATACGAACTGGCCCAGACATACAGCAGCTTCTACCAGAATGTCCCGTTCCTAAAGGCGGATAAAGGGCCGAGGGAGAGTCGGATTCGGCTCTGTCAGGCAACTGCGAAGGTGCTTCAGCAAGGCCTATCCTTGCTCGGAATTGAAACCCGGGAACGCATCTAGCCCGGATATTCGATTTTTAACCACAAAACGCACAAAAATCTCAAAGCGAGGTTGGATCTGAGCGGTTTTGCTAACCGGATGAAACTGGATTGACTGGATTTTGGATAGGCTCCGGCCATCGACCTCTGTTGTTTTTCCGGTGCCACGGACAAGAACACTTGCGCCTTTCTTCGAGTCGTGCGGTCGCGATGGCGAACTTTTCCGGCTTTGATTGTCGTAGGGTTATTTTGAAAATGGGTCCAGCTCTCACATTGCCCGGAAACGGTTGCCTGTTGTATTCCTGATTGATTTATCCCGTTATTTATCAACAGTTTTATTCACAATCGCAACGTCGCATAATGAACCTAGTTAATCAGGGCCTTTCATCGACCAATATTCAAGTCGCTGTTGGCAAGGCTCTGCAGGCGAATGGTCAAACCCAGAAAGGTCAGAAAGACGCCGTTCAGAATGCTCTTGATGATCAGGGTTTATCTGGTTCTAACATTGGTTCTCATGTTGGTAATAGAGTAGGGCAGGAACTTGATGAAAGAGGACTTTCATCTGCTGGTATTGCTGATGCTCTTGGTGATGAGTTTAAGGATTTGGGTTTTACGAATGAGGTTCAGGATATATCTGAAGAGGTTGATAGCTCTTTGGATTCACATGGTTTGTCCGCCACAAATCTAGCTTCTGAAATTGCCAAGTCTCTCGCGCCTGAGGAGGTCACTACTAATTCAATCGCTGAGGATTGGAATGTCGTTCAATCCGCATTTGATGATTGGTATACGGAGGCCGTTGACAAGGCTCAAGCCACATTTGATCCGGTCAAAGAGATTCTTGAGGGTCTTAAGGGTATGTTCCATGGGGTCACTTGGCCCAAAGAATACTCGATTAATACTTCTTTTTTCGTCATTGATCTTGAGATGTATAAATCTCCCGTTGATGGGTTTCGATTTTTTGTTCTCTGCATTATTCAGCTTCGTGCCTGTCAGCTCGCTATCCGCTTAATTCAACGTATTATTAATGGAGCTATGGTCTGATGAATATTGCCGCCGCTGGGCCAGTACTTAAGTTGTTCAAGGATCTGTTGATCCGTCTCGCTATTATTTCCATCGGTATCGGTCTTATGGTTGTTATCGGAGCAATGCTTTTTGGTTTTGTTTGGACGGTTGGTGAATTCATTAAGGATAACGTTCCGAATAATCCTGTAATGACTCATATCGGTGTTGCCAATGCCGTTGTTCCGCTGGAAGAGACGTTCAACATTATGGTCGCTTTGCTTTTGCTGAACATAGCGGGCGTGATCACTCAGATAGGTTTTACCGCTCATCGCTTTGTTTGGTCGATTATCGCGGACAGTGATTAGACTGGTACGGGGTCAAGGGATTTATGAAGCTCAAAAAGTACAAGTCTGATGATGCAAACCTAATCGCTGTTCTTGGTTTGTTCGGTGATGGTAAAACCGCTTTTCTGGTTGATAAGGCTCTATGCGGAGGCGACGACGCATCATCCGTTGGTTAGGCGGTGGTTGTAATTGAGTGTCTCAATGAAGTAACATTTGATCACATGCGTAGGGAAAGCAAGGAAAGGAAGGAAGTGTTGATTCTGAATGAGCTATTCAGCGGTGTAATTGTTCTCCTTAATGGAGAGGGTAATTATGGCAATACCGAGATTTATAAAGGGAAGAAAACGATAAGGGCACTGAAATTAAAAGTGACAAAAGAACGGTCCGGCGGGGATCGTTGGTGCCGGGTATTTATCGAGGACCGAGGGTTTATTGATAAACTCACAGGTCATATTTCATTTTCCGAGTATGATTTGGACCGCATGGAATTTACGGGTGACCGAAGATCTTTCGATATTAAAAAATGACGTTGACTTTCGCGGCGTAAAGGAATTTCCCCGGGTTCGTTCCGGCAAGAACCCATGAGGAAATTCCTCGAACAACGGCCTTTGGCCCGTGTTCCGATTCCCCTTCGGGGGAGCATTCCTTGTGGGTGTCTTGCCGGGTCGGAATGCGGGCCTCTTTTTGTACCAGTCGGCAAGCTGGGGAGCGGCCCCGATGCAAACACAAGGAGCGCATCATGACAAAACGCATCAACGAGACCTACCGGATCGATGAAGACGGAACGGTGTTGGTGAACGACACGCCCCACATCCACCGCAAGGGGATCATGAATAAGATTGCGGTGCACACGTTCGCGATTGCGGACGAAATAGACACGCTGGAGCAGTTCGGGCTGATGGAGCCGGATAGCGACTTGAAAAAGGCGATCCGGCTTTTTTATGTGCATCTGGAGGCGGTTTTCGGGTAGGCCGTCCGGGGCCGGGCGCAGGCGGCGGGCTTGCGCCCGGGGTGGGGGTTGTGGTAGAAAATCGAAAACGGAGGTGGCTAAATGAAGCATACAATTGAAATCGATGATGAGTTGCTGGCAGAGGTAAGGAAGGAAACCGGGAACAAGACCGATAAAGGAGCCGTGGTGAAGGCTCTGCGGGAATATGTCGAAGGACAACAGCGCGTCCGTCGGCTCACAGGCTTAAAGAAATCGGTAAGGATGAAGTAATGCGCGTTCTGATCGATACGGATGTTCTGTCGTTTTATTTTGGACGCAACAAGCGAACGCCGGTGAGGGGGATCGAAGATATTCTTCAGGATCTTTTCCGGGAAAATGCGGTTGCGCTTTCGGGGCACGTTTATCAGGAAATTCTATACGGTATCCGGTCGGGGCAGGTGGGGACGTATCGAAAGATTCGGAACGCGCTGAAACCGCTCTTCGTTGCGCCAACCCTCAAGGAATTCGAGCTTGCCGTTGAAATTTCGCGCAACTGCACAACGAACGGCATCCAGCTATCCATTGCGGACCTAATGAATTGCGCCATATCCGTCTTGCGCGGCTGGCCGATTCTGACGGTCGACGGCGACTATGAGCAGGCGAAAAAGCTGAATCCAAAAATAATGTTGGTTGATTACAGCGCGTATTGACCGCACAAAATTCGAGAAATTTTGCAAGGGAAACCCTTTAAAACAGGGGTTTCCCTTTCTTTTTGTCCGGAAAAAAGCGCGTCTATTGTCCCCGTGCTTTTTTCCATGCGACAATTCCCGTATCGAAAGTTGGAAACCACAAACCAAGGAGAAAAGCCAACATGAGTACGAAGAAAAAAATCCTTCCGGCCAACCCCGTGGGCGTCTTGCTCCTGGTTGTGGTCGGTTCCGTGATCGCCAACCGCGTACACGGCATGGTGATGAAAGCTGAAGCGAAGGCCAAGGCGGCCGTCGCCAGCGCAACCGGAAAGGCGGCCGCGTAATGATCCGTAACCATCAAAAAGTTGCAACATTTGCCATTGAAGACGGTGCCACGATTTCCAAGGAAATCGATATCCGCCACGGCGGAACGTTTGGCCGGTTCCTGTTCCTCGGGTTCAACGGTTCCGCGCTCTGCACGGGAACGGCGTTGGCCGATGCGCTGTCGAACCTGACTCTGAAGGTCGACCACAAGGACGGCGACGGCTTCGCACTTGCGAACAAGGTCACGCCCGCATTTCTCGACTACCGCCACAAGCTGCACTATGAAACGATTGGCCTATCCGCCAATGCCGCCATGCTGCACTTGGATCCCGCGCCGGGCGTCGGCAAGGACGAAGGCCGTCGAAATCAGCTGACGATCGGCACGACCGACCTGAAGGCGATGACCGCGGACCTCGAATGTGCTGCCGACACGACCGGTTGCACCCGTATCGAAGTTTGGGCGAACATCGACTACAACCTCAAGCAAGCCCTGGGCGAGCATATCCGCATTGGCAGCCAGTCGGTAACGGTTCCGGCGGCAGGCGGACAGGTTGAAATCTCCACGATTCCGTTCGACAACCCGAAGCTCTGCCTCCAGGCCCTGCACATGCAGGAACCGAGCTTGCTGTCGGTTGCCGACTGGACGGTATCGGTGAACTCGAAGCAGTATCCCTATCGTGATGTTCGTCAGGACGTCATCAACAAGGAACTGGAGTTCAACTACCGCTCTCCGCAAACCGGATGGGCGACGCTAGACTTCAACAAGGAAGACGTTCCGGCGTACTTCTTCGAGACCGGTCTGGGATCGCTCCTGGTCACTCCGAACTTCACCGCCGATGTTGGTGCGGTTACGGCGAATGGCCGGATCTGGTACGAACAGATCTACAAGGCTCGGGGGTAAGTCATGGGTGCTGTTAACCTGCTGCAAAGTGCATTGAACTCCAACGTTGGCCAGACTCTGGTCACAGCCGGAGCTCAACGCGCTGCAGCTGAAATCTACGATGCCACCGGCTTTGGCGGGGAAGAGGTTGACAGCCCGACCGCCACAGTCGAAGCGGCCAAGGCCCCCATGCTGGCCGCTGCTGAGCCGAAGACCGCTACATCAAAGATCCCGAAATGGGTGAAGGTTGTTAGCGGTGTCGGCGCCGTTGCAATTGTGTCCTGGTTTGCCTTTGGGCGAAAGAAAAAGAAGGGCGGCAAGTAATGGGCGGCGGCGGCACCACTGTTAGTCCAGAGTTCACTGGCGGATCTACTGGAGACATGATAAACGATTGGGGCGATAATAACGGCTCCAAAATGGTCATGGTAAACGGTGGAAAAATCGTCGGTGGTGTTGTGGCCGGTGTAGTCACAGTTGCTCTCATTGCTGGAGTTACCACATGGCTTATTCACCAGGCATAAACGAAATCGTTAAGTGCGAACGTTCGGGGATGTTCCCCGGCGTTCGTGACTTGATCGCCCGTTCCGAAAAAAACAATCGCAACGGGAAAATTCCTTTACACGAGCGGCTTTGCTGGATCGAAAATCAGATTCGTTCCGGCGCATTGATTCTCTACAGAGTCGAGCGGGAAGGGGAGTTGATCGGTATTGTTACAGGCCAGGTTGAGCGTGAATATGGAGTGCCATGCAACTTTCTGGTTCTGCATGCCGTATCCGTCGAACAACAGGGCTCCCCATTCATCTGCACCTTGATTCCGCTCATTCACGGACTGGCTCAGAAAAGCGGAATTGAATCCTGGAGCGTGCGAAGCCTTCGTCCCGGCATGGATCGCAGGCTTGAGCAGCACGGCTTCGTGAAATTGGAAACCTATTACAAGAGGTTTATCTAATGGGCGGCGGCAGTAAACAAGTGTCAAGCAACAGTTCATCAGATAACGACATCATGGCAGCCGAAGGCGCTACGGTTATCGGTGACAATGGATCGTTTGTAGATTACTCGGTTGAAGCTGGGATTGGTTCTACCGTTATCGGTGAGGGTGCTACGGCGGTCGATACGAATACCGGGTCAATCTTTGGAGATGGTGCAGACGTTAATTCTGGGATTCAGCTTGGTATCGGAGCGACGTACACTAATACGAGCATGGATGAAAATACGCGCTCGCTCATCGATAATGCGCTTCAGCTCATGTATGCGAACACGGAAAATGTGTTAGATGCCCATTCCGCTGATTCGCAGCTTGCGGCGTCGCTCCCGATCTTTCAACAGCAGCCTACCGTTGTGACCACTGAAAATGCAGCAGATGAGGGGCAGGGGAGTAAGGTGGTTAATTATGGACTCGGGCTTGGCGCGCTGGCGCTGATTGCACTGGCACTGAAAGGACGGTCAAATAAATGACGGATGAGGAAATCAAGGCAGTAGTAACCGCAACAGTTGTGGCATTGCAGAATCTTCAGAGCTCGAACCAGTCTGATATGCCAATCTCTAATCAGCAGATGTCACGATCCGTCACTATTCCGGCAAATAGCGAGGTTTCCGTCCCGTTTAAGGGATCATACATTGCAATTTTGAGCAATAACACGACACGAGACGTAATGGTGTCAGCAGATGACGGCCTTGAATCACCGGTGCGCGCCGGAAGTGGTTATCCGTGTGTCCGGCTCAATAATTCAAAAACATCATATGAGCCGGCAGTATATAGCCGTGTGACATTCAAAAATCCGCTCGATTCGGAAATGACCATCGAATACATGCTTTCTCTTGGTGAAGCTAAGCTGCCTATGGTCATCAATGACACCGTGCGAGTTGAAAGCAACGGTGTACCAGTTGGTCGTGATGCAGTCTTGGCAACCGTCGCAGGAACACCGGTTGTGATATCTGCGAATGCAAAGGCGGTTGAGATCCAGCCGGTCGGCGGCGGTGTATTGGTGTGCGACGCGGATGGGAAACAGATTTTCCAAGTTGGTGATTTGGATGATGTCATCCGGCCATATTCAAATTGCACCCTGATAATAAAGGGTGATGGAGCAGACGTAACTACGCATGTTTCGGAGGTTCAGTAATGTTTTTTCAGACTACCATTCGGAAAACAATTACCGGAATTATGCAAAGTGCCGATGGCTTTACTGAGCCGATTGCACGCGCACTCGGATTACGCGTCAGAACTGCCTCCGGAAATAAACTTGAACTTACTCACGATGACAACCAGGCAACAATCGAATCTTCAGCTGGGGCCTTGGAGCTGAAAGCGCCGGGAGGTGTCATTCTACCAAATTCAACCGTTTCGGCTGCAAAGCTTGCTGCTGATGCCGTGGAAACCGACAAAATAAACGCCCTGGCCGTAACTGCTGCAAAGCTTGCCGCTGATGCCGTTGAAACGGCAAAGATTAAAGATGACAGTGTTACAGAATCTAAGATATCAACCGCATTATCTAAGAAAATAAATCATAATGTATTTTCTGTAGACTTTCCATTAGCTGGTGATGGTTTAACAGATGATACTTCTGTTTTTCAACAGATGCTTACGTTATCCGGATCAAAGACGCTGTATGTCATGGACGGAACATATCTAGTGAATGGCGGACTGATCGTGTCAGGTAATGGCTCTAAGATTATAATGTCTGATCAATGTATCATTAAGCTAAATTCGGCGGCAGCTGGTAATATATCAGTGTTCAAAGTTACTGGTTCCGATGTGACAATTACCGGAGGTGTAATTGATGGAAACAGATCGGAACAGACTCAGAATGTCATAAACAGCATTACGGTAGCAGCGAATGGATGCACTATTCACGGCATTCATTTTGTTAACGGTAAATGGTATGATATCGGCAATTACGATCATGATGCTAACGGCGAATATTCAATAAGTCAGCTTACGATTGATTCATGCACTTTCACTAATTCAGGTCGAACAGGTGTTATGATTCGTGCGAGATCACTATCAACGGTCAATGATGTTATAATTAAAGGGAATCGCTTCGATTGTTCAGATTCTCCAAATTTGCAAACAGGATTAAACGGGTATAATCTAGATTGTTGCATAAAAGTAATTAATACGACAGTCGACGGCAAAATTAAGCACGTATCAATTACTGATAACCATATAACCATGCGCATAAACGATGGAACAGAGCCAGAGCCTGAATATTTGCAAGGAATAGAAGTATCTGGAGATTATATCGAAGGCGTCTTAATTGATGGGAATAACATCTATAATGGATGTATAGGTATATCGGTTGTGTCGACTCCGAACAATGAGCCTGCATCGGCAGGAACAGGCCCAGTAAATGCAATTATATCAAACAATTCAATTACGGGCAGTAATTATTGGGGTATCGAGTGTCAGGGCAATGGTAATACAATTTCCGGCAATGTAATGGATTCGCTTGGAGTCAGCACAGTGGATGGCACATGGTCTGATTCTATCGGAGTTTGGCTGTCCGGACATCACGTTACAGAGATAACGGTAATAGGAAACACTGTTCTTAATTATGCTTCAGCCGGTATAATGATTGGACATTCTCAAAGCAATCACGTGATCAGTGGAAACGTGGTAAGAAACACGAATCGTGGTATAGAATTAGGGTACAATGACAGTGATATCGTGATTAATAATAATGTTATTGACCTAGATACAGATTTGACATCTGGGCAATGTCTGTACCTGAAAGAGTCGTACAATATATCCATAACAGGGAATGTGTTTAAGCGCGCAGATGTCGCTATATTCTTGCTGATTTGGGACAATACAGAGGGTGTTACTGTTGACAACATATCCATAACAGGGTAAGCGTTCCGTATAGCACCTCTTGTTGAAATCATCGTAGACGTCGTAGGCTTCGACCTATGACTTATCCAACATCTACGACTGA
>JAFGVP010000030.1 GCA_016937945.1 Pontiellaceae bacterium
CGACTTCGGCCTTGCAAAAATCATGGGCAGTCCGGAAGCCCCGACGAGTGGCAATGCCGACATTCCAATCGGCAATCAACAATCGACCATCGGCAATGTCATCATGGGCACCCCGAAATACATGTCGCCCGAACAGGTCGAAGCGCCGGGATCGGTCGACCACCGGGCCGACATCTACGCGCTGGGAGTGGTTTTCTACCAGATGCTCACTGGCGAAATGCCGGACAAGGATCTAAAGCCCCCCTCGCAAAAAGTTCGGATCGATGTACGTCTCGACGAAGTCGTCCTGCGCGCCCTCGAACAAAAACCCGACCTCCGCTACCAGCAGGCCAGCCTCCTTAAGACCGAGGTGGAAACCATCGCGGCTGAAGCCGCCCGATCCGAGCATGGACGTCAGATGGCAAAGGACGAACCATCGGCGCAGTCCGACGAACGCATTACAAGACGGATAAAGAGGGCCGCGATCGGACTGATGGTCATTGGTGCGATCAATGTTGCCTATATCCTCTTCATGATAACGGGCACGCTTATAACAACGCGGACAGCATACGCCCCGTCGACAACTTTACTGACTTTTTTCGCCGGTGTTACAGCCGACATTATAGCCAGCAGCTGGGCGATCTATGCCGGATTCAAGATGTTTAAGATCGAATGTCGCGGGATCGGAATTTCGGGAGGCATCCTCACCTTAATCAATCCATTTCTGTGGTTTTTCAATATTCCCGTTGGCATCTGGTCGCTGATCGTTCTGAATCAAAAGAAAGTGAAAAAGGCCTTTTCCACAAATCAGGAAAACCATGCGCAGCAAATGACTCCGCACGTCTCTCTGCTGGCCATCTGGGGCGCGACGTGCCACGCCGTTGCGCTGATGGGCATAATCGCCACGTTAGACTCCGCAGCCCGGATCAACGCTCTGGCGCTTCAGGCTCCCCATCTGTCGAAAACCGAGATTTCCGATCGAGCAACATCGTTGCTTTCGCTGATGATCGGAGAACAGATTCTGGATCTCGCAGCCGTCATTGCCGCGACCCTTCTCGGCTGGATCGCCATCTCGCAGATTCGCCGTTCGTCAGGAAAGATGCGCGGTCTTGGACTCGCCGTGTTCGATGGGCTTTTGGCTCCTCTGCTGGCACTGGCTTTCGCGATTTGGTGGCTTTGGTGTGTAATATTGCAAGAGCTCTTTCATGTCACTCACCATACAAAAATCATGGCACTCCCCTTTTCCATGATTACCTTCATCATCGTTGCATGGATCGTCATCCGTCGCATCGGGCGTTGGACTAAACGGCCGTTGGAAGGCGGATCCAACACATCGCGCTGGACGAAATGGGCTATCGGGCTCACAACTATTCTTGCCATTCCCCTGACCGTTTTCGTCACACTGAATCGACACGAAATCGCAGCAGATATCCGATCAGCACTGCACTGCAACTATTACGCCACGCCCTTCTTCAACCCGCAACAGCTCGAGCAGCTGAAAACGGGTGCTTCAGCGGATCAAATCCGCGATACGCTCGGCTATCCGCTCCAATACCAGATCGGAAAGTCGGGCACCACCCTCTGGTGGCACTACACCGCCCGTCCTTCGCCCAACGCCCCTTATTTTAAATTGATCTCGCTCGGCACTGATTTAGAGACCGGAAAGCTTCTGCACAAACGGGCCGAGGTGGACCAGTCCGGCAGCACCATGGACCGTTATCCCACCCTCTTTCCGATGACGGCCGAAGCGGGAACCATTTCGGTGTCCCGGAACCAACAGAGCCACACGCTCACCATGGGCCCCTCCTCGGATGAAATCTATGTCATCATCACCGGCATGCAAGTGGGCTCGGCGGCGGATTTGACAGAAGAAAAGATCCGGGAGCGCGAAGCCTTTGTCACCGCATCGTGGACGGATGTCCCCAGGAACCACATCCGTTTCGTGCATATGGTTGCTCCGAAGGACGGCATCACCCTGCCGGAACTCGACGGGTTGTTGAAGCAACTCCCCGACGACAGCCCGGTCTACTCGGATTACGGGATGCCGCATGCTGTATTCGAACCCCGCAGCTCTCCGGTCGGAAGCCCGGTTCATGATGTAATGGTCTACTGCAAGGGAACACTCTACCACTATCCGGAAATTCATGCGGACAAGGAGCTGGAGCCCTACTATCGGAAGGACCAGAACTGGCTCATGCACCGGTTGGTGAAGCTGTTCGGGGATAATACCACCATGACAGCATCCGCCAGGGATTCTACGCAGGAACAGAAATTGCAAGAGGCTGACCGCACCCCTCAAACACAGTCCCCGGATCTTCAGTTCCGCGAGGTCGCCCTGACGGACGACACCCACTCCCCCGTTGATATCCTCCCCGACCCGATTGGATGTGAAAAAGACGCTGCAGGTGTTGCGCGAAGTGCGCTGGACGGCGATGACATGAAAAGCGTCGAGCGATCCAAGGCTTCCGGATCAGGCACACTATGGCGGATGCATTGCTCCGGGGAAGGCCGCGAAATCCTTGCATAAGCGACCGCCGCAAACCTAAACCGCCGGCTCGCGCCCGTCTGAAACGGCCGGCAGGTAAGCGTGTCTCGAGTCATGGAAGCCATACGCGGCGGAACGATGCAGGTTATCCATAGGCAAATACCGGAATGGATCGGGCAAGGTGCAGACTTGGAAATCCCAATCGTCTGACAGGACAGCGTGCGCGCGTTTCAGCCAAAATCGCATCTGGCCAAGCCTAGACCACCCCGCCAACCATTCACCATGAAAGGAAAACATGAAAACACACATAGCCGCCCTCATCTGTCTCAGCACCATACTCGCTGGATGTACTTCCTACCCCATAGAAGGCAAGATCAAAACGGGTTGTCTGTATCTCAAGCTCATGACCGGCAAGAACGATCTGACCCAATATGCGAATGTGTATATCGATGATCTTTTCATTGGTACTTTTCGTGAAAACTCAACCCGGATGGACCTTACTCCACGACGAGGAAAACATACCGTCAGGGTGGAGCTGGAAGGATTCAAACCCTTCGAGAAGGAAATCACAATCTTTGGGCTCCCACACCAGCAGGAGCTGAACATTAAACTCGAAAGGATGGACGCTGCGGATGAATCGATTCCCCAACATGCCCAATTCGTGGATTTCATGGCACTGCCCTCATGCCTCATCACTCAAATCAGGTCACAAATCCTGTAAGAGTCCCCGAATAAGCGGTAAGTATGTATGATGAACCCTGGAAGCTTCAAGGGGGCGACAGATCCCGCATGTGTAAAACCGAAACCCATGGAGGAGGGGTAAATGAAGACCATACTTCGTGCCACGCTGACGGTTATACTCGACATCGGGCTGACAGGCTGCACAACAAGAACAGGAACCGCATGGGAGTATAAACTCATGAGCGACTCGGAGATACAACGGCATGGGTTTCCTGCCGGTGAGCCGATTCCGAGGACCGGAGGGCTTCAACGCATCAATAACTGCTTCCGGGAGCTTGGCATGGATGGGAGTATGTTGGTCATTTCAGGTATGTGGGCTGGCATTCGGCCCATGCAGGATAAATTCCTGTAAAATCTGCCGGATAACCGCTAAACACATGTTTGGTATCAAACACAGGCAAGGAGGAGATAGATGGATACAAAAAGTGCGAGTATACTGGGGGCATGCATCATCATTGCATCGACCATTCTGGCATCCAGCTCCCGCAAGCAGCCCGACCCTGCGGATACGCAAAACATCGGGCGGTTTCAGATTTCGAATCCCGGCGAAAAAGGCATGGCCTTTGTGATCGATACCGTCACGGGAAGAGTATGGGTTGATCCTGTATCCATGAGTGGAGGTACCGATGGAGTCAGGTTCTACAACCGGAAGCTAAATGATGCTTCCACGTTGATCGATGTACAATGAGCGTGCGGACCTGCTGCGCGGCCCGACACTTCATCCGCCGGACCAGACGTTTAAATCCCGGACAGGGCACTCGCTGCACAAAAAAAGGAGACTGGTAAAATGAAGAATCACATTGCACTTACAGGATTGGTTATAGCCATCGTTTTAATCATTGCGGGCTTCTTTGTTGCCCAGGGGGATTGGCCGAGCTCAACAACCATGAGCCCGGAGGGAATCGATCTGGTCCTGGGTCGTTACACATTGGAAAATACCATCCCGGGCATCGCACTCATGGTGAGCGGCACCATCATAGCCATTGCATCGCTCATCAAAAAATAGGCCGGTTTCATGAAAAAGGGAAATATGAAAAAAAACCGCTTCAGGCTGCCTGAATCGTTATGAACCGCGAACATTCAAAATTGGACGGTGCAAGCACCTCGAACCATGACGACATCTTCGTCACCACCCGCTGGACGATGGTGTTGGCGGCGGCCGATCGCTCCACCCCGCAGGCGGGGCAGGCGCTGGAAGAGATCTGCCAACTCTACTGGTATCCGCTCTACGCCTACATCCGCCGGCACGATCATTCACCGGAGAATGCCGAAGACCTGACCCAGGAATTCTTCCGCCAACTGGTCGAGCACCACTGGATTGGTGATGCCGACCGCAACAAGGGGAAATTGCGTGCCTTCCTGATGACGGCACTCAAGAACTTCATGGCCAAGGAGTGGCGCAAGGCCTCCGCTAAAAAACGCGGCGGCGGACAGCTCCCTCTTTCCATCGACACCGGCATCGCCGAAGGCCGTTACGCATCCACGACAAAGTCCCCCAGTATCGAAGCCGAGGCGCTGTTCGACCACGAGTGGGCGCTGACGCTGCTGGAACTGACGATGCAGTGCCTTAGGAGCGAATACGGCGATGCAGGGAAGCAGGAACGGTTTGCTGTATTGAAAGACGGATTGTTTGCCCCGCATCAGGATATCGACTATTCCGCGTTGGCGGAATCGCTGGACCTCACCGTCGCGGCAACTCAGGTGGCGGTGCACCGGATGCGAAAGCGCTTCCGGGAACTGTATCGAGAGGAGGTCGCCAAAACCCTCCCGCCCGATGCCAATCTCGATGAGGAAATACGTTATCTGGCCGAAAGTCTGGCGAAAGAATAACGCTTTGGCCGGATAATACCAGTTGTCAACCGGCAGCGCGAAATAGACGTATCAACCGGTGAACACATAAAGGGAAAGGAACTCGCATGAAAATGAGGCTACTGCTCACGGGCGTTGTGCTGGGTGCTCTGTTGGCCCCCCTATCGTGCTGCGCGTTGATGTCCATCGCGGAAATACATCTGGGCCAGGCGCAGGAGCTCGGGGTGGAAGTGCGCACAACCCCCGCCGGCGATGACACCCTCTGGATTGAACTAGAGGTCAAGACTGATGGTACCCTTGAAAATTTCGACCATGTAAGCATGGCAATCAAACAGGATGGAAGGACTCTGGTGAGCTATGTGCAACTGCGCGAGAAACGTCTGGATGCCGACCGTGTGTCAGTCCGCTTCCTGGCGAACCGGTGCTATGTCGACAAAATCACACTGAGAATAGTGGCCGGAACGCCTATGAACAGAGTGGGCTACGATGTGAAGCTAAACGATTTTATCGATCTCGAAAAGGGTGATAAGGCAGAGAGGTCCGAAAAATAGCGGTTCTGCGAGAAAGAATCCAGAATGCATAAAACACGGCCGAGTCTCTGTAAGTCGGCATGCGCAAACGGTAAGTACATGGTATGAATGCAACACCAAAGAAAAACTGTCCGCGATGCGGTAATCCGATTCCGGAAAATGCCCTTGAAGGGAACTGCCCGTACTGCCTGATGCAGATGAACCTGGCCGACCCGACGTTGATGAATGAGGAAACCGACGCAAAGGCGAAGAAGCCCCAGGCCCCGACAGTTGATGATCTCGCACCGCTCTTCCCACAGCTGGAAATCCTGGAGTTCATCGGACAGGGCGGCATGGGGGCGGTCTACAAGGCGCGCCAGAAGGAACTCGACCGCATCGTCGCACTCAAGATTCTCCCGCAGGAGATCGGCGAAACCCCCGGATTCGCGCAACGCTTCACCCGCGAAGCCCAGGCGCTAGCCATGCTGAACCATCCCGGCATTGTTACCATCCATGACTTTGGTCGCGCCGACGGCCTCTTCTTTTTCCTGATGGAATATGTCGACGGCCTTAACCTGCGGCGGTTGCTCCAAAATGGCCGGGTGGAACCGCGCGAAGCGCTGGCCATCGTGCCGCAAATCTGCGATGCCCTTCAATATGCCCACGACCACGGGATCGTCCACCGCGACATCAAACCTGAAAACATTCTCCTCGATCGCCTCGGCCGCGTAAAGGTCGCCGACTTCGGCCTCGCCAAAATCATAGAAGGCAGGGACGGCTGTCCCAGCCGTCCATCCGAAGGAACTGCGAGCGTCGGCGAAGAAAATCTCACCGAAGCCGGCAAGGTGATGGGTACGCCGAGATACATGTCGCCCGAGCAGATCGAAGCCCCCGGTTCGGTCGATCACAGAGCCGACATCTACGCCCTCGGTGTCGTCTTCTACCAGATGCTCACCGGTGACATGCCGGACCAGGATCTTCAGCCTCCCTCGAAAAAAGTTCGGATCGATGTACGTCTCGACGAAGTCGTCCTGCGCGCCCTCGAACAAAAACCCGACCTCCGCTATCAGCAGGCCAGCGTCCTCAAGACCGCGGTGGAAACCATCGTTTCGACAGAGGACCGAAGACAGGAGTCAGGAGGCGTGGCAACCGAGAAACCTCCCCGCATTTCCCGCACCGCCATGGTGGGAGCGGTGTGGGCGCTCTTTGTACTGGGTCTGCTGCCCATGGTTTTCGTTTCCTACCAGGTCCCGGCCGGGCAAGAACCGACGGGCCCCGCCTGGTGGCAGATTCTGCTGATGATCTTGCTCATTCCAGCTGGGCTGACCGCCCCGTTCGGCACAACGCTGCTTGGCTGGATCGCCGTCGCACAAATCCGCCGCTCGGCAGGGAAACTTTACGGGCTCGGGCTGGCGGTGTTCGACGGTCTTTTCTTTCCATTGCTGGCGCTGGATGGATTGATCGGCTGGGGCGTCTTTCTTATTCTGGAGTCTTTCACGCCTAAACCCTACCAGACCGAGCAGGTGTCGTATGGCGCCGCTCCCGGCGGAGCAGCCGTGCTTCTGATTACATTGCTCGTGGTCATTCTGGCGGATGGGTTCATCATCCGCCGCGTCTGGCGAGCGGTGAAGCAACCCTTGGATGAGAGCCGGCAAGCTTCGGCGGACTCCGGATACGGTTCACAAAATCGAACACGCAGCAATAATAGAAGATCCGTAAGCCGATGGAGTCTCGGGTTTCTGCTCGCCGCGCTGCTCGGCACGCCGCTGCTGCTGGCCTTGTCCCCTTTTGATCGATGGGTGATTGTTTTTGGCGGGCTCTGCGCCCTCGCTTCATTCGGATGTGCGCTGGCCTCGCTCCGCGTCCGCATGAGCCGCTGGATCGCCGGATCGTGGGTTATCATACTGATCATGAGCGTCCTTGGTGCCATGCTCCTCCACCAGGCTCTCATTAAACGCGAACGGACGCTCGAACAAGCCGTGCGTGCGAAAGAAATCGAAGCCAGAGAAAGCCATCGCCAAAATCTCGCCGAAAGGGAAATGGATCAGCAAGCGGCAGACATCCCCGCATCCTTCGGCCCGGTGATCGAGCAGGTGGTCTACGATGATGTGTCCGGCCGGGATTGTTTTGTCGACTTCGATACCGGTAAGTTACTAACGCCTCCCATGTCGCTGAAAGGGGTCAACGGGGGGATCGAAACCTGGGTGCGGGAGCAGGGCATCGATGCGGGCAGTGACTTCGACAAGACACCGGGACTGTTGGGAATCGACATGATCGCAATCCCCCTGGATTTCGAAATGGATGAAGCGGTGGGCCATTCGTTGTTGGCAAAATCCGCGATGGCCATGCTCACCCATGGCAAGCCCGGCTATCCGGTGAAAATCAGCGGACAGGGAGAGCGGTCGAATTCCTACGCATTCCAAACCCGCGAAGGCGGAAAAGGCATTCTGCAAATCACCGGCTTCTCCGAAAATCCCCGCGGCGTAAAAATCCGCTACAAGCTGGTTGAACGCACCTCCGGACCGGCGACGAAGATCGACAGCGCCATGCCATGGGGTGAGTGGACGGCCTCGTGGCGGGTGCGCCTCCGACCGCAGAAAGATGCTTGGCCGGCCAACGAACTCCCCACATTTCTAGTCGATCTGCAAAGGCAGCAATGGGAATACGCCGATCCGGATGCAATACGTCGGACATTGGAAGGGTACCAACTGGAAGTGGACGGCCATAGATACCAATGTGTCTGCATCACGACCGCTTGGGAACGGAAAGTAGTGTTCCAACCGGGCGAAATAGAGCTCGATTTCGTCACGCTACGCTTTCACGAAGACCAAACGGGTTGCCATGTTCGACTGGTTGACAAAGACGGAACATGGATCAACTCGTACGAGCTGCACCCCTTGGCCAAGGATGCCGGCGCGAAGACTTTTAAATGGTCGCCGGGCAAACATGTGGTTCGCGTTCTCTTCCCAAGCATCTACCCCATCCCCCAGGAAGGGGAACCCGATGACTACCGCCCAGTAAGCAACCCGGTCGAAGTGGAAGTGCTGCCCTATCTTGCCGCCGACACCAACCCAAATACCTTCGGCCCGGTGATCGAGCGGGATATTCCGCTATCGGGTGCTTGCCTGAACTTGAAAACCGGCGAGCTCATCCCCTTGAATGACATGATGTATGCGCAGGATGTGTGCCGGGTCGGAGGCCATCTGTTTCGCAATCCGATCGACAGCAGTTTCAGCCGTCTCATGGCCGTAGACATGACCCTGCTCGAACTGGAGCCCGAGGACTGGGTCAACCTTTCACCCGCAACACTGAAAACACGTTTTGCGGCGCAGAAAGCTAATCAGCGGATTTCGATGCATCAGCCGGAGACCTTCCTGCCGCCAGGCATTTACGGATTCAGTTTCTATGAAGCGATGGGCCTGCTTCAGGTGGTTGGCGAGACCGGTCCGCCAAACGGCGGGATTGATGCCGTGAAGGTTCGTTACAAGCTGGTAAAGGGGGCCCAAACGAATCAACAGATCGCACCGTCCATGCTGACCACCCCGTGGGGGGAAAGCGTCAGCGGTATTCGGGCACGGTTGCGTACGAATCGCATAGCGTCCGGATCGGAAAGCGGGGCTGCCCCCATATTGAAGTTCGATCTACAGAACCAATCGGAAGATATCGAAGTGATGCTCAACGCCGATGAAATGCCATCGGAAATCCTGGTGGATGGCGTCCTGTACCAATACCACCCGCGGGTGGCCGGCCAGTTGCCGACGTATGGTCCCGGGGAGCGCATCATGGACGGGCAGTTGATCCTCGACAGCCGCTGGCAGGCGGTGAAAGCGGTCAGTGGACCGCCTGAACTTCACCTCGGGCCGGGAACTCATACCGTTCAGGCCAGGTTCAGCGCATTCGGCACGACGGCCCATGCCGGCACACCGATCCATATCCTGAGCAATCCTGTCGAAATCACAGTCGAACCGGGTGCAACACAGGCCTCCGCCGAACCGGTGCAGATCTACCTCAGTGAAAATGGCCTTGTCACCGTCAACGATGAACTCTCACCTAAAGACCAGCTACTCCAAAAACTCAAGGAGTTGTCAGCCACCGGGGCAGATTCAGCCGTAATTCGTGCCGACCGCAATACCCTGAGTTCAAAGGTGACCGAACTCATCGCTATGTGTAAATCGGCAGGGATGGATCAAGTGAATTTCGGAACGACCGAGGAGACGGCCTTCGGTCCGGTACTGGAGCAGACGCTGAAAGACCCGAGCGAAAACCGGAACTACGCCTTCTTCGATTTTGAGTCCGGCAGGATCCGGTCTCCCGGCGGGAGTCTATCGTTGGATGACCGAGAAGCGGTCTGGAACTGGGCGACGATCCATGACATTGACGCCGTGGCGAATACGACATCGCAGGATGTTCGGGGTTTACTGGGATACGAGCTCACTGCCGTGTGCGTGCCCGATGAGACGTGGGCGCATCCCCCCGGTCTGGCGGAGATGACCCGCATGCTGCTCGCCAGGAAGTTTAATGACACTCGATTCGGCGGGCTGCCGGAAATGTCACAAAGCGTTCTCACCGTCAACACCGTATCTACGGATCCGGAACAATCCAGGACCTACCTGTTCCAAACGAGTGCGGGAACGCTCGGACTCCTGCAATTCGTCGACTATAACGATTCCCCGAACGGAAGCGTGAAAATTCGTTACAAACTGATGAAGCATCCTGCGGAATCCGACGGCGATGCGAAGGCGCGCAAGGAGCAGGAGGTCAGACAGCGGCTGGCGGGCAAAAAAGCGGTTGCTGCCGCCAGCCAGTTGTTCCACGGACTGGATCTCTCCGCCGCCCCCGCGCATACAGATGCCGCCGGGTTGCCGGATCTTTGGGAGGAACAACCGGCTGGATCGGGTTCGTACGAGATGCGCAAGGAGGTGGTCTGCGTCTATTCAGGTCTTGATGGTGCCGTGTACTTCACCCCCTCGAAGAATTGCTTCTATGTCCAGTCCGACCCGGTTGGCTCCAGTACGCATACCTATTATGGTCCATTCGAAGGCGATCCGCGCGATGTACTCGACTTTAAGGATTCGTCACAGGGCATGAGGGTCATCAATCCCGCTCCGTGCGTCGCTCCCTTGTCGGTCGGTTCGGTGGAACTTGCGGCCGTGTCGTACTACCCATCGATGTACGAGCCCTGGTGGCGACCGGACGGGAAGCGCGTCGAGAAGGAACTTTTCGCGACGGAAGCCAGCGGGGAATCATCGGAAGACTTCCGATTGTATTCCATCGTCGCGCGCCTGCACGGGTTGCCCCACGATGCATCCAAACCGGTCTGGCGGCTGGAGCCGCGCAACTCATGGGCGGAAGGCCGCGCAACGGCTACCGGTGCAGGCCTGGCAGGTCGATTGGCCATGATCTCCGCAAAAGAACCCCGTTCCGCCGCGACGATGAACGTGGCCGTCGGGATTGCACTAGCGCCGTGGGAAACCATAGCCAAGGCCCGGGCACACAAGATTCCCTCTCATCCACAGACGAGTTCGTACGGGGACGTTGTCCTATTGAAACCTACAACGACGGATAATGGCATCCGTCTCACGGCCACCCACACGTTTCGCGATATGGAGATGCGCCAGATCGCGGTCGAGGACGACGGAACGGAGCATGTCGGTGAGGACGTGGAGCAGACCAAAACGGAAAGCACCGGCTATACCTCCGCCACGTTTCCCGGACTTCGGCTGAACCAGCGGAATGTGGAGTATCAGTTCCAGGTGCGCCCGTACGAGTGGGTGGAGTTCAGAAACGTATCCCTGAAACCGGGCCAACTGACGCAGGTCGAACGGGCATACGGCGATACGGCGATGCAACCGCGCGACCCTGCTCTTCCGGTCATGGAGCGGAATGACGACGTTGAAGTGAGAATGCGCACCTCCGAAGTGCGCTGGGACGATGATCACTGGCTGGTCCTGTTCAAGACCGACATCCACAGCAAAACCGAGCGCGTGCTGCCCCACTACGGTGCGCCGATCGATGAATTCTTTCTGGAAATCGATGGAACCTGGTATGAGGCGATGCACCGTGGAGCGAGCATGGCCGCGAGTGTGGCGTCTTCACCCGGCACCACGCGTGCCAACCTCCACCATTTCATCAATCCCCGCCACTGGAGATCCATGCGGGACCGGATGCCTCTGACACTCTTGCCCGGCAGTCACATCCTGCGCACAGGGCTCCCGCTCTCCGATCAGCCCGATGCATCCGGCCGGCATCCGTGCGCCGTCAGCAATCCCGTCGAAATCGAGATCCCCGAGCAGCGGCCGTCCAGCAAGGCCGGACTCGGCATCGAGGCGCAGGCCCTCCTGATTCCTGGCGAAGAGTTTCTCGATCTGGACACCGGCAAGACCGCGCCGCCGCCGAAAACCATCGGCGGGTTATTGTCCACACAAGCGGCTCAATGGATGATGAAGAACGGGCTCGACATGACGGCGGCACGAGGCCCCGGTAACAGTCCCGACGAAGCCTGGATGATTATTACGCCGCAAACCAATGGTCTGGAGCTGGCTCGAATGCCCGAGGGCCTGGATGGCAAGACGACACCCGAAGCCCTCTCACGCATCCTGTCGCAGGAAAGCACCGGTCTGCAGACCAAGGCCGCAGGCTCCGTACAACTGCATATTCTCCCCAACCCGCTGCCCGCCCACCCGGTCCTGGCATTCAGGACCGCTATAGGCACCACGGGCATCCTCTGGCTCGAGGAAACCGACGACCCGCAACACCGAATTAAGATCCGCTACCGTTTGTGTGAGAACACTGAGTCATGAAAGGAGTAGTTGATGAAGAAAAACCTGGGCATTGCAGGCCTTCTCATATTGGGATCCCTCATCCTGCTGTACGTATTCACCCTTGGAGCCATTTGGAACAACCATTCCGTTAACATGTATATGCTACTGTCCGTGGGTATCATGAACTTCAGCCTCGCCCTACTGGCGATGGCTCTAACAGGCCGTTCCTAGCGACGAAGGACTATGCCCCGTTTTGTCGTCGGGCTACATGGATGAACCAAGTCGGAATTGAAAAGGAGGCATACAATGAAACTCGAACCACCCATTCGAATCGCTTTGAAGCATATTGGAACAGCATTTCTGGCCTTCATCATTGTACTGCTGATTACACACCTTTTGTTTCCCACAACCGCCGGCCTGATTGGCGCTGCTTTTGCCATCATGTCCGGGAGTGTCCTATCGGCGGCAAAAGAAGCATACAGAGCGGGCAGAACGCGTTCAACCGGACCAGATGAATATAGAAAGGTTTGACATGAAGAAGATCCTTTTGATTCCCTTGGCCGGCATCGCAGTTCTGATTGGCCTGCGGCTTCTGGCAACGCAGCTCCCCATCCGACTCGATGGCTCCGCATGGGACGATATCGAGCACTGTGCTGAAAACCAAAAGATGCTCTACCAGTCCATCGAGTGGTATGTTCAGGAGAACGGAAAGCTGCCAAACCCGGATTTTAAGATAAATGGTCTCCCCGCGAAGAGCCGTTGGAAATGCCCGGCTTGCGGCAAAGGCTATATGCTTGATCCAGAGAATTATAAAAACAAAGACGCCGTCATCATTAGCGATGAGTTGGACCAACATTCCACTACATTCATGTGGTGGTTCAGGGGATTGCACCCCCAGGTCCAAACCATGGGCGACGGCACCATTCAACTGTTCAAGGGCGGGAAAATCCTGACCATGTCCGCTAGCCGCAAATAATATCGCATGGAGCCTTAGCAAAACCCAATCCCGCATCTGGGCCTGCGACCGCATCCCATGCTTTTGCATCTCTTTCCAGCCCTGCTGCACTCGCGGCCTCAAGACCAGGCCCAATAATCCGTCTACCCCCGCGGTCTGTGTGCATAATTACTGTAATAAGGATCGGACAAGCGCTAAGTATACAGCATGGACGAGATATCCAAGGAGAGTGCGCACGATGACATCTTCGTTACCACGCGCTGGACCGTGGTGCTTCATGCGGCTGACGGTTCTTCGCCGGATGCGGAACGGGCGCTGGAGGAAATCTGCAAAACCTACTGGTTCCCGCTCTATGCCTACATTCGCCGGCGTGGCCATACACCGGAGGATGCAGAAGACCTCACGCAGGAATTCTTTCGCCAGCTGCTGGAAAAAAACTGGATCGCGGATGCCGACCGGGAAAAGGGAAAACTCCGCGCCTTCCTGATAACGGCCCTGAAGCATTTCATGACGGGCGAATGGCGCAAGGCGTCCGCAGAGAAGCGTGGCGGCCGACAGGTTCATCTTTCCATCGATACCGAAATAGCCGAAGGCCGCTATGCCTCCACCGCTCAATCCCCCAGCATCGAGGCAGAAGTACTGTTCGATCATCAGTGGGCACTCATCCTGCTGGAACTGACGGTTCAGCGATTGAAAAACGAGTATTCCGATGCGGGCAAGGCCGATGAATTCACGGCCCTGAAAGACGGCCTCTTTCTCGCGCATCAGAGGGTGGACTACCCGGCTCTGGCCACCCGGCTGGGCAAGAGCGAGAACGCGTCGCGCGTCGCAGTCCATCGGATGCGCAAACGCTTCCGCGAACTCTACCGTAACGAAGTCGCCCAGACCCTCCCTCCCGGCGCCGACCTCGGCGAGGAAATGCGCCACCTCGCAGAGAGCCTCGCATGCGGATAAACGATCTGCATGATTTGGTGGCAGCAAAAACTTTCATGGAGCAGGGATCCCGGAATCATTCCGGTACTGATTTATTCTGCCTAACGATTCAGATTTTTGTAATAACCTGCATGGGCTTGCGCAGTAGATAGTATGAATACGACACCCAACAAAACATGTCCGCAATGCGGAGGACCTTTGCCGGATGATTCCCTGGAGGGGATCTGTGCCAAATGCCTCATGCAGATGAATCTGGCCGACCCGACGCAAATGGAGGATGAAACCGGCGAAAAGGTAAAGAAACCGAAGGCGCCGTCCATCGAGGAAATCGCCCCCCTCTTCCCTCAGCTCGAAATCCTCGAATTCATTGGGCAGGGCGGCATGGGTGCGGTCTACAAGGCGCGGCAGAAAAATCTTGAACGCATCGTGGCGCTGAAGATCCTGCCGAAGGACATCGGCAAGGCCCCCGGGTTTGCGGGGCGCTTCACCCGCGAAGCCCAGGCGCTGGCCAAGCTGAACCATCCCGGCATCGTCACCATTTATGACTTTGGGTGCACCGACGGCCTTTATTTTTTCCTGATGGAGTATGTCGATGGGCTTAACCTGCGGCAGTTGTTGCACAATGGCCGCATCGAAGCGCGCGAGGCCCTGGCCATCGTGCCGCAAATCTGTGACGCCCTCCAGTATGCACACGACCACGGCATCGTCCACCGCGACATCAAACCCGAAAACATTCTCCTCGACCGCCTCGGCCGCTTGAAAGTCGCCGACTTCGGCCTTGCAAAAATCATGGGCAGTCCGGAAGCCCCGACGAGTGGCAATGCC
>JAFGVP010000031.1 GCA_016937945.1 Pontiellaceae bacterium
CCATCTGTCCCATCCGGATCGCTTCGCGGATTCGGGTGCTCGATACCCGCTCATCTTTCCAGCAGACGGCCGGATGAGCCGAGAAAAACATGTTGCGCTCTTTGCATAGTCCGGTGAGCAGCTCTGCGTTTCCGGATCTGTTACGGCCGAATGACCAGTCTTCGCCGACGGAGATGCCGGCTAGTTCGGGAATGCAGGTGCAAAGGTTTTCAAAAAATACCAGCGGTTCCTGTTTCATGAACTCCACCGTAAAGGGCTGGAGAATACATCCGTCCACGCCCATTTCCTGCAGCTGTCGACACTGCTGGTTGGTCGTGAAGATGAGCGGCGGAGCGTGATCCGGGCTCAGGACCTTGGCCGGATGCGGATCAAAGGTGAATACCCACGCTTCGCCGCCGATGGCCCGGGCCTGTTCGATGGCTACCTGAATAACCGCTGTATGGCCGATATGCAGGCCGTCGAAGCATCCGGCCGCGAGGATTACCGGTCGATCGTTTCCGTGGAACTCTTCGAGAGCGTGAATAATCTTCATGAAATCAGGTCGGTAAGGTGAATCATCTTTTCGCCGATGCTTTCGCGGTCGCAGGCGAGAATTTCATCCAGCGAATTTGCTTTGTCGATCGTCAACGGGCCTGAAGCGGTCCGGCGCAATGCGTCCAGACTGCCGCCGACGCCCAGATCGTTCCCGATATCGTGGGCGAGGGTTCGAACGTAGGTGCCCTTGGTGCTTTTGACCCGGAAGGTAACCAGTGGGTTGTCAAAGGAGAGTACTTCGAATTCATACACATGAATCCTGCGAGGTTCCCGTTCAATTTCCTGTCCCTTGCGCGCCATCTTATACAGCGGAACGCCGTCCTTCTTGATGGCGGAAACCATCGGAGGAATTTGCTCAATGTCCCCCATGTAGCGTTCGGCAATCAGCGCTTCAATCTGTTCGCGGGTAATGTGTGAGGCATCTTTCTCCTCGAGAATCTCGCCGTCGGCGTCCTGCGTACTGGTCGTGACGCCGAGGCGGAGTACGCCTTCATACACCTTGTCGCCGCCCATGATGCGATCCGACAGCTTGGTGCCTTTGCCGATCAGCAGGACGAGCAGTCCGGTCGCCATGGGATCAAGCGTGCCGCCGTGGCCGACTTTGCTGAATTTGAAAAAGTTTCGTACCTTTACGACGACATCGCTTGATGTCCAGTCGGAGGGTTTGTCGACCAGCAGCAGGCCGTCGAAAGGGTCGGGGGCGCATCGTTTACGATTTCTCATCGGTCTGGTTGTTGTCCTTGAATGCTTCAGGATTTTCCCGCTCCATTTCGGCAAGCAGGGAAAGGATATGGTCGCCGCCCTCGATGGATTCATCGAGGCGGAAGTGCAGTCGGGGTGTATACTTCAGTTTAACCCGTTTAATCATAAGCCGGACAACTTCCTGTTTATGACGATTCAGGAAGCCGATCATGCGCTTTCGTTCTTCTTCGTGGCCGAAGATCGAAACGAAAACATCGGCATCCCGAAGATCCGGCGTGCACTCAACCCGTGTAACGGTCAGTGATGCGGCATCAAAATCCGACATCGAAAAATTGCGATACAGGTCCTCCGCAATCTCCCGTTTCAATAATTCATTTACTCGTACTAGACGTGGTGTTCCCATAGGTTTTCCTCAAAAACTGTTTACTATAGGAGCGCAGGCGGGAAAAGCAACCCTGTCGTGGTCGTGAACTGCCGGCGGACTTCTGTGCGCCGGCGTAATCCTTTCAGGTTACGGCTTCCAGATCCTGACCGTTTTCCATTCGCGGCCCCATTCCAGCGCCTCGCGGTGCGTCGGGAAAAAGAGGTCGACGTGCATTCCCTTAATGTCTCCGCCGATATCCTCCACGCGACCCCATCCGTAGCCGGGGATATACATGATGGTGCCGAAGGGGTAGTAGCGGGTGTCGGCCGCAATGGTGCCCCAGTCGGCAACGGTGCCGGCGGCGGTAATTCCGACCTTCTTCGGCTTTCCTTTGTTTGGACCGTATGCAACGACCGGTTGGAATTTCCAGTTTCGCTTCCATCCGCAGCATTTGCCGCATCTGCAGTAGCCGGTCGTTTCCATGTTGACCACTTCCGGTGGCCGTTTGGGCAGATGATATGTCTTGTTCGTCACGCATCCGCTCAGGAAGAAGAGGGCGGACAGCGGAAGAATTAAGCGAATCAATTGGCCGATTGGGTGACTCATGAAACATCTCCCGACCAGATCGTTTCGATTCCGTCGCGCGTTTTCATCAGCAGTTCGCCGTGTTCGCCGAAGCCGGCAAGCGTGCCGGATTTCCGGACGTCGCCGTCGTGTACGCTGATCGCTTTGCCGACCGGCCCGGCTTTTTCGGTCCAGATGTCCCGGATGGCTGTAAACCCGCCTTTTTCCCATTCATTGATCCAGAATTCGATCTGGGGAAGCAGGGCATCAAGGATACTGGCCGGCGGATGGGCGATGCCGGACTCCATCAGGATGGAGGTGGCCGGGCGATCAATGGCTTCGGCGTCTTCCTTTGACATATTTACGTTTAGCCCGATGCCGATGATGATGCCGGTTGTGTTTGCGCAATCTGTTCTTTCAGAGAGTATTCCGCATATTTTTCGTGGGCCGACAAGAACATCATTGGGCCATTTCGGGGCGGAGTGGATCTGGTAATAGTTGAGCAGGTCGTTGACGGCCAGTGCAACCGCCATGGTCAAGGATGGAATCTGGATCAACGGAGCATGCGTTTTAAGGAAAAGGGAGAAGCAGAGATTGGTGTCCGGCATGGAAACCCACTTGCGCTGCTGCCGGCCGCGGCCGCAGGTCTGCTCCCGGGTGGCAAGAATCCAGCCGTTTTCGGCCTTCTCTCCCAGCGAAATGCGTTCGCGCATGGTGGAGTTGGTGGATCCGAGCCGGTCTTGCCATTCAATCGTAAACTGCATCGCGTTATTATCCTCTATTGAGACTGGGTTTTATTTTTAAAGGCCAATAAAAATGGGCTTTTTTACTAGGCGAAGGAAAGCAAATTCCTTATACATGCCGCTCATTTTTACAAAAACAAGGAGTCGAAAAAATGATGATGCAAGGGGTTGTGTTGATGGTGATCGGTATGGCAACCGTTTTCGCCTTTCTCGTTCTGATGATTTTCGCCATGAATTGTTCGGCGGCCTTCTTCCGTAAGTTTGCCCACCTTTTCCCTGAAAAGGAAGTGGCTGCACCTAAAAAAGCTGCTGCCGCCGCAGATCCCGTAGCAGAGATCGCTGTCGCTCTGGCGGCCATTAAAGCCAAACGTGGCTAAATCCATTTCATAAAATCAACCAGGAGATTAACCGTGGCTAAAAAAACCATCCATATCATGAACACTGCGTTTCGTGACGGCTTTCAGTCCGTTTACGGCGCCCGCGTACTGACCGAAGATTTTCTTCCGGCCGTCAAAGCCTGTGTAGAAGCAGGACAAACCCACTTTGAAGCCGGCGGCGGTGCACGCTTCCAGGCTCCGTTCTTTTACTGCAACGAGTCCGCTTTCGACATGATGGATAAGTTCCGTGCCGCAGCCGGCCCGGACGCTGACCTGCAGACCCTCGCTCGCGGTATTAACGTAGTAGGTCTCGACTCCCAGTCCCGTGACATCATCGACCTGCACGCCAAGATGTTTGCAAAGCACGGTATTACTACCATCCGTAACTTTGACGCGCTCAATGACGTCAACAACCTGATCGACTCCGGCCGCTCCATCAAGGCGCACGGCCTGAAGCACGAAGTTGTGGTTACCATGATGGAACTGCCTCCCGGATGCTCCGGCGCACACACCGTTGAATTCTACCAGAAGACCCTGCAGGACATTCTCGACGCGGGTATCCCGTTTGACAGCGTCTGCTTCAAGGATGCTTCCGGTACTTCTGCTCCGAAGAAGGTTTTTGACACCATTACCATGGCTCGCAAGCTGCTGCCGGGTGACTGCAAGATCGTCTTCCATTCGCATGAAACCGCCGGTGTAGGCACCGTCGGTTACCTCGCCGCCATCAAGGCCGGCGCAGATCAGGTTGACTGTTCCATGGCTCCGGCCTCCGGCGGTACCTGCCAGCCCGACGTTGCGACCCTGTGGCACGCACTGCGCGGCGAAGATTACGAGCTCGACGTCGATATCGACAAGATGATGAAGGCTGAAGCGGTATTCAAGGACTGCATGGCCGACTACATGCTCCCGCCGGAAGCCAAGGCTGTTGAGCCGATGATTCCGTGGTCCCCGATGCCGGGCGGCGCGCTGACTGCCAACACGCAGATGATGCGCGACAACAACATGATGGACAAATACGAAGAGTGCATTCACGCCATGGGCGAAGTGGTTCGTCGCGGCGGATTCGGCACCTCCGTAACGCCGGTTTCCCAGTTCTACTTCCAGCAGGCGTTCAACAACGTGATCTTCGGCCCCTGGGAAAAGATTGCCGAAGGTTACGGCAAAATGGTTCTCGGATACTTCGGTAAGACTCCGGTCGCTCCCGATCCGGAAATCGTGAAGATTGCTTCTGAAAAGCTGGAAATGCCGGTTACCACTGAAAACCCGGTTGACCTGAACGACGCAAACCCGAAGAAGGGGGTTGCCGCCGCTACCGCTATGCTGAAGGAAAACAGCCTCGAAGAGACGGAAGAAAATATCTTCATTGCTGCGGCCTGCGGTCAGAAGGGGATCGACTTCCTGCTCGGCAAGATGGAAATCAACGGTGTTCGTAAGGGCGCACTCACTCCGGCGGCTCCGGCTGCTGCAGCGGGCGGCGACGGCGGATATACCGTAACCGTTAACGGCAAGAAGTTCGCTGTTGAAGTCAAGGGCGACAAGGCCACGGTAAACGGCAAGTCCTATGACATCGGTGTTGCAGACGGTATTGAAGCCGCTTCTTCCGCCGGCGTTGCCCATGAATCTGCCGACTCCATCGCAGTAAACGCTCCGATGAACGCGAAGGTCATGAAGGTTAATGTTTCGGTTGGCGATCACGTGAATGAAGGTGATGTGCTCTTCGTGGTTGAAGCCATGAAGATGGAAGTAGAAGTAAAGGCTTCCGCCGCCGGCACCATTTCCTCGATCGCGGTTGACGCTGGCGAGCAGGTGACTGCAGGCCAGGCCATGGCTTCCATCAACTAAGTCGCAACCCGCGAACGGAGATTTTATCATGAAGAAATTCATTACACTGGGCCTGATCGCCGCCGCCGTTTTCGGCGGTGCCGTTCCGTCGGCTCAGGCAACTGCGACGAAGCATGAAAAGCTGTCGGTTATCGATGGCTTCAAAAAGCTCGGGAAAGAAACCGGCATCTACCGGTTTTTTAATCCGAAGACTCCTCTGGACCGCCAGAAGGAGCATGATGAAGCGCTGACCAAGACGCTGGCGTCTGAAATCACGGCGCGTCATCTTCACGCTGCTCACGGGCTGCTTGAGGATGCGGAAGTTGCAGTGGAAAAGGGCGGATGCAGCGCGGCGGAAGTCGCTTTCCTGAAAGCCCGTTATACCTTGACCGACTATCCGGCTGTTGAGGCCGATAAGGTCGAGCAGGCGGCCGCTGGATACATGGCGGACGTAACAGCGGCAGTTGCTACTGCAAAGGAGCTTGATGCAGGGGGCGTTTATGCAGCTGATCTGGATAAGATTCTGCAGGATGCCGCTGCAAACGTAGATCGTGGCGGACTGAAGCGTCTGGGGCTGCTGCCGGATGGTGCCGGGCAGTTTATTATGATCCTCGTGGGGCTGCTGCTGATTTTTCTGGCTATTAAGAAGGGATTTGAACCGCTGCTTCTGCTTCCGATCGGTTTCGGCTGTATCCTGACCAACATTCCGTGTGCAGGGATTGCCGATGGGCCGATTCCCGGACAGCCGGGTGGTTTCCTCTACTATTTCTACACGGTGGGTGTTCAGTCCGGCGTATTCCCGTTGCTCATCTTCATGGGTGTAGGAGCGATGACCGACTTCGGTCCGCTGCTGGCCAACCCGAAGACGGCTCTGCTCGGCGCTGCCGCGCAGTTCGGTATCTTCTGTGCATTGATGGGGGCCATGGCCATGGGCGGCCTGTTCAACCTGCAGGATGCCGCTTCGATCGGTATCATCGGCGGTGCGGACGGTCCGACGGCCATCTTCCTTTCCTCGCGTCTTTCGCCGAACCTGCTGGGTGCGATTGCTGTTGCGGCATATTCGTACATGGCGCTGGTTCCGATTATTCAGCCGCCGATCATGCGACTGCTGACAACCAAGGAAGAGCGTGCGATTGAAATGAAGCAGCTGCGCCACGTTCCAAAAGCGGAGAAGATTATTTTCCCGTTGCTGGTGCTCCTGCTTTGCGTTCTGTTGCTGCCTTCTGCTACTCCGCTGATCGGTATGCTCATGCTGGGTAACCTGATGAAGGAATGTGCGGTTGTGGATCGCCTGTCCGATACCGCTCAGAACGCGCTGATCAACATTGTAACCATCATGCTGGGTACCGCTGTCGGTTCCAAGCTGGCCGCTGAGAAGTTCCTGAACGTTCAGACGCTCGGTATTCTGGCACTCGGTCTTGCAGCCTTCTGTATCGGTACGGCTGCCGGGGTCCTGCTGGCCAAGCTGATGAATAAGCTCAGCAAGGATCAGATCAATCCGCTGATCGGTTCCGCCGGTGTATCCGCTGTGCCGATGGCCGCCCGTGTTTCCAACAAGGTCGGTCTCGAAGCCAACCCGCAGAACTTCCTGCTCATGCACGCCATGGGCCCGAACGTAGCCGGTGTAATCGGTTCCGCCGTGGCCGCCGGTGTACTGCTGGCGCTGGTTGGATAAAGAATTCCTTCACAGGAATGCAAAAAAGGGTCGCTTTCGGGCGGCCCTTTTTTGTTTTCAGGTTAATCAGTGATCCCATGTTGCATGGAGTTGGTGGACTGTTTGCTCGTGGCAGTTTTCATAATTCCGGCTCAACAAGGATTTCGGCGTTGTCGATCCACATCGCGAAATAAGGCATGGGGTTGTCCTTGTAGCGCAGCATCAGCAGGAACGGCTCGTCGAAGATGCAATCAGGCGTTGCCATACATGAGAAACACACAAGGAATGCATTTGATTTGAGGACGGCGCCGCGCTCATCAAGCTGGAATCGGATATTCTGCTGCGCTGTTCCAATCTGCCAGTCGGCATAATCCGGACGGGTAAGCTTCAATGGGCTGCCGGTAAGTTCTGAATAGTCGCGGGTGATGTCAAAATTAAACAAAGGAACTTCAAGCCCCTGATTGGTGTCGAGGGCTCGACGCTCAAGTGTATCGACATAGACGCATGTCTTTTTGACGGTTTTCTCCAGAGTTTCCGCCGGCGCAATTTTTGCAAGCAGGAGGTGATGGTCTGTTTTGCGGGAGATCAGTTCCACAATAAAACTGTTCTCTTCGTCGGGGGGATACATGATGGCTACCTGACGTTTGGCTCGTTCGGCTCGAATGTTAGCGCCATTACTGAAGGGAATGGTGAAGGACTGTACGGGGGTGCCGTTAAAGATCATCGGATAATTCGAACGTTCGAAGGCATATTGGAAGGGCAGGTTTACACTCAGGTAGCTGAATGCGGCCAGTTGCTGCGTATGGTCGATGGGCGGTGCAACAGGGGGGAATGCCCCTATGCCGAATTTTTGTGTTACGCTTCGGTTGATGGTGTCGGCAAACGATTCTGTATAGGGACCGCCGAAGGCGAGGTAGGTTTCTTCGTCGAGGAATTCTCCGGTTACGCTTCGGTGGTTCAGGGCGGCCACGCAGTCCGGCTCGTTTTCCGCAAAACGGATATTCTCTCCGAGCAGATCGGTCATTTCGTTCCATGCCAGCTGGAATGGTGCGCACCAGATCAGGTTGGTGCCGGAGGTTATGGTTTCTTGCAACGTCGGGACAACGCAGCTGGATTGAAGCTCGCTGGCTCGACAGGTCAGCAAAGGCGCCGTAAGTTTTTCGGATACATGCAGCGCATAAGCCGTCATGGCCATATTGATTGGAATCTGCAACAGAACCGCGCAGAGGATGGTTATGAGCGGGAGGCGGAAACATCGCTTGCGGGAGCGTTCGGAATTCCATTTGTTTGTGATGATGCCGGCCAGCACAATCCCGGAAGCCGCAATCAGCCAGAGGACTGCAAAGAAGATGGCAAGAATCATGTAGAGTGACCATTCGTAGCAGTCGAGCCCGGTAAGCAAAATCAGGGCGATAACGGTGGACAGCAGCCCGGTGGCAATCGACAGTCCCTTTAGGCTTACCTGGTCGGCAGTTCGAAGAGAGACGGAGATGCAGCATAGTGACAGGATACAGAGAAGGTAGAGCTGTGCGCGGGATAGATAGGGGATGGAGGCGATTTCGAAGAAGGATGCGATAAAGAGAATGCTCAGCTGCAGGCCGATATACCAAATGATTCCCAGAATCGTGGTTTTATGTTTCACAAATGTTCCTTTCACAGTCATCGTTTCACCGCCGGATGGTCAATTGTTCCTATGTATATTGCTATCTTCAGAAATACGAACATCATCGGGTCTTTCTTTTTGTTTTAGAGGTTCGGGCTTTTATGGCAAGTTGTGTGGCCATTGAATTGGCGCAGGCTATAAGGAGGTAGTCATGGTGGGATGGATTGCAGTTGCCGCATTGGCGGTTTCGTCGCAGGTGACGGATGTGACGGTCTACAACGACCGGGCGCAGGTGGTTCGGACGGCGCAGGTGGAGCTTCTGCAGGGGATGAATCAGCTCCGGTTCGAGGATTTGCCGGAATCGGTGGATTCGCGCGGTATTCAGGTGAATGGCGCCGGCGCCGCCACAGTGCTGGATGTGCGATTCAAGACGGAAAACTATGAGGTGATTCCCGAGGAACGATGGAAAGCGCTCTATGATCGGAGGGACGAACTGAATGATGAGCAGAAAACGGTTCAGGATCGTCTTCAGCGCCTGATAGACCAGAAGGCGTTTCTATCGAATATTGCGACCGGCATTACCCGCCCTTCAGACAAAGAGGCGGCGGAAATGGATCCGGGCAAGTGGGACCGGATGCTTCAGCTCTATGTGACGAAGGGGGCCGAATATGATGATGCCATCATGACGGCGGAGAAGGAACTGCGGGTAATCGGGGCAAAGCTTGAGAAGGTCTCGGCAGATATTCAGGAGGCCGGTGCAGACCGTCGCAAGCAGCGCCGGGTGGTTGAGATTGATCTGGATGCTCAACAGGCAGGAAGTGCTGAGATTGCCCTTTCATACATGGTTCACGGTCCCGGTTGGAAACCCGTTTATGATGTCCGCGTCGATACGGAGTCGCGTAAGATGGAGGTCCGCTATTTCGGGCTGGTGCGGCAGAATACCGGCGAGGATTGGAGCTCGGTGGCGTTAAAGCTTTCAACTGCCAATCCGGGGCTGGGCGGAAAGCATCCGGATATTGAGCCATGGCGTATTGGCGTGAAACGGCCGCATATGGCCGTGGATGACCGGTTGTATGAAGATGTAGATTTTGATGGCTTGTCCATCTCGGGAATGGAACAGGGATTGGACTGGAGCCGGATGCGGATTATGGATAATGATTTTCCTGTAGTATTAAACGAGCCTGCTCCGGTCGAGGTGCGGTATGCCGCTGTCAAGGAGCAGGGCGCATCGGTGCTGTTCGAGGTCAAAGGCACCAGTACGGTGGAATCGGATAATGTCGAGCATCGGGTTGCCGTTACCTCCGTTTCTCTTCCGGCTCATTTCCGGTATTCCGCCGTGCCCAAGATGGATAAACATGCCTACTTAAAGGCTAGGGCGGTTAATCGCAGCAACAGTCCGTTTCTCGCGGGCAAGGCCAATATTTTCCTGGATGGCAGCTATGTTGCGACGTCCTCCATGGAGCTGGTGGCGCCGGACGAGGATTTCTGGGTCTTTCTCGGCACGGATGAGAGCATGAAGGTGGAGTATAAGCTGATTCAGGATTATACAAGCCGGGAAGGCCTCCGGAATCGTACGGTGCGGCACACGTATGAATATCTGCTGACGGTCGAAAATACGCATGCTGTCTCCGAAGAGGTCATTGTCTGGGACCAGATTCCGGTTTCCATGTACGAAGCGGTCGAGGTGGACCTGATCCGTCCTCGATATTCCGAAGATACGGATGCCCTGAAAATCGACGAAGAGAAGCGCATTCAGTGGTTCCGGACGCTCGAGCCCGGTCAGAAGTGGGAGATCCCGCTTGAATTTCGTGTTGATGCGCCGGTTGGTGTGAATATTACAGGTTTGGAATAAGGGGAGGCCGATATGATTACGATGTTTGCAATTGCAGCGATGGCGGTTTCTTCCCATGTGTCGGAAGTGACGGTTTACAATGACCGGGCGCAGGTGGTGCGGACCGCCGAGGCGGAGCTTTCGGCGGGCTTTAATACGATCGTGTTTGAGAATCTCCCGGAAGCGGTGGATGCCCGGGGAATCCAGGTGGACGGCGCCGGCGCCGCCACGGTACTGGACGTGCGTTTCAAGACGGAAAATCTGGAGCAGGTCGATGATGCAACCTGGCAGGTGCTTTTCAATCGGAGGGATAATCTGCAGGCCGAGCAGCGACGATTGAATCAGAAGATAGAACGGCTGAATGCGGCGAAGGTTTTCCTCGGTAATATTCGTTCATCGGTCACACATACGCCGCGGGAGGGGGCTGCCCCCGAACTGGATCCGGCGCGCTGGGAAGC
>JAFGVP010000032.1 GCA_016937945.1 Pontiellaceae bacterium
GGCATTGCCACTCGTCGGGGCTTCCGGACTGCCCATGATTTTTGCAAGGCCGAAGTCGGCGACTTTCAAGCGGCCGAGGCGGTCGAGCAGAATGTTTTCGGGTTTGATGTCCCGATGTACGATGCCGTGATCGTGGGCATACTGCAGGGCGTCGCAGATGTGCGGTACAATCGCCAGAGCCTCGCGCGGAGAAATACGCCCGCCGTTAAGCAGCCCCCGCAGGTTGAGTCCGTCGACATATTCCATGAGGAAATAGTAGAGCGGAGCAGGCGGGCCGCCTGCGGTACATTTCCCGAATTCGTATAGGGTGACGATGCCGGGATGGTTTAATTTTGCCAGCGCACGGGCCTCGCGGGTGAAGCGCTCTGCAAAGCCGGCGGCTTCGCCAATCTCCTTTGGCAGGATTTTGAGGGCCACGACACGGTCGAGCTCCTTCTGTCGGGCTTTATAAACGGCGCCCATGCCGCCCTGTCCAATTAATTCCAGAATCTCCAGCTGGGGAAAAAGCGGAGTGATTTCGTCGATTGTCGGTGCCTTCGGTTTTCTGGATGGCCTGTCGGCATCGACATCCATGATGGTCGGATCGGCAAGATTCATCTGCATCAGGCACGCGGGGCAGAGTTCGGGGGCATCCGTCGACAGGGGAGCGCCGCATTGCGGGCATTTATGGTTGTTTGATTGTGTGTTCATACCCTGCTCTTACCCCTTGAAAATGAGCTGTTACGAAAAAAGTAACATAAAACCGAATTTCAAAAATGGACGATGTGGTTTATTCGGCGCGAACGAGGCCGCCGGCTAAGTGGCGCAGTTCTTCATCAAGGTCGGAGCCGGGGGGCAGTGTTTGTGCGATTTCGGATCGATACAGCTCGCGGAAGCGTTTTCGCATGCGGTGCACTGTTACCCGGACAGCGCCTTCGGTCATATCCAGTTGTCGGGCCAGCCGGGGATAGTCGAGCGATGCGTGAGCCATCACAAGTCCATTCTTCAGCGCTTTGAATAGCTCAGTCTTACCGTTATCTGCATATTCCAGTTCCAGCCGCTTGAGTGTCAGGTCCAGCAGGGTCAGCGCCCATTGCCGGTCAAAGAGTGCCTCGGCCTCGATCTGTGGAAAGTCCGTCGATGCGTAGCGTCCTTCGGCAATCGATGAGTCGAGCGACAGCATATGCCGGCCGCTGCCCCGCTTTTTCGCGGATGCCTTGCGCCACTCTTTGGCCATGAAATGTTTGAGTGCGGTGATGAGGAAGGCGCGCAGTTTTCCTTTGTTGCGGTCGGCTTCTGCAATCCATTGCTTTTCAAGCAACTGACGGAAAAATTCCTGAGTCAGATCCTCCGCATCCTCCGGAGAATGGCCGCGCCGCCGGATGTAGGCGTAGAGCGGAAACCAGTAGATCCTGCAGATTTCCTCCATAGCTCGCGCCGCCTGCAGCGAGGAATCGCCCGCCGCATTCAACACCACGGTCCAGCGTGTTGTTACGAAAATGTCGCCATGGGAAGTGGATTCAATGCTCATGGTAGGCTCTTACCGTTTGCGTCTCGCCCGTTACGCAGAAAAGGAGGGAAACGGTTATTGCCCGTACCTGGCAATCCGCTCCGGGCGTCGGACGATGAGGTAGATGAGGGCGCCGATGCCCTGCGCCAGAACAATAACCAGCACCCAGATCAGTTTATCGTTTCCTTCAGATGGTTCCTTGGTGGCGCAATCTACCAGCATCCAGACCCACAGCACCGTCGACGCAATGCCTATGACAAATGAGAAAAGAAAGATCAACGACAATAGGACTGACATGGCAATATCTCCTTTGAATACGTGAAATCGGAACCTATCAGGATTCGGCATTTGTGTCCTTCGGAATTATGAGAATTTTCAAGGGTGTTTGTGTTTTCGGGAATTGGTTGCTGCGGGGATTATTTCATTGCCCGCCTGATGGCTGACAGGCATATTCAGCGCCGTTTTGAGCAATGTAGAACCCTGAAAAGGAGATCAAAGATGGAAAAACTGCAGAAAAATGAAGCTTTCAGCGGTCCGGAAGGGCCCGTTGTACTGGTGATCATGGACGGCGTTGGCATTGGCAAGAATCCGGCTAGCGACTACGTTAAAATCGCCAACACCCCGAATCTTAACTGGCTGAGGGAAAATGCCGCCGTCTATACCGAACTCAAGGCGCACGGCAAGGCGGTTGGTCTGCCGGACGATTCCGACATGGGTAATTCCGAGGTCGGTCATAATGCCATCGGCTGCGGTCGGGTCTTTGAGCAGGGGGCCGCGTTGGTCGGGCAGGCCATCAAGAGCGGATCGATGTTTGCGGACAAGGCCTGGCAGGAGCTGGTTGCCAACGTGAACGAAAAGGGGGCCTCTCTGCATTTTATCGGTCTCTTCTCCGACGGCAATGTTCACTCCAATATCAACCACCTTGAAGCCATGCTCAGGAAGGCCAAGGAGCAGGGCGTTGTCAAGGCCCGTATCCATGCCCTGATCGATGGTCGCGATGTGCCGCCGACTTCGGCGCTTGAGTATGTAGAACGTTTTGACAAGTTCCTCGCGGAAATCAATGCCGACGGAGCCGTCGATTACTGCGTAGCGTCCGGCGGCGGCCGCATGAACATTACGATGGACCGCTATAACGCCGATTGGAGCATGGTTGATCGCGGCTGGACCGCCCATGTAAAGGGCGAGGCCCGCAAATTTGCATCCATGAAGGAAGCCGTTGAAACCTTACGGGCTGAAAAGCCGGGTATTCTCGATCAGGATCTTCCGGCGTTCACGATTGAGCGCGACGGCGCGGCAGTCGGTCCGATTGTGGATGGCGACAGCGTAATCTTCTTCAATTTCCGCGGCGACCGTTCGCTGGAAATCACCAAGGCGTTCGAAGCCGATGAGCTGACCGAGTTTGACCGTGGTCCCAAGCCGAACGTACTATATGCCGGCATGATGGAATATGACGGCGACCTTGGTGTTCCGGCGCGTTACCTTGTTTCTCCGCCGGCTATTGACCGCACCATGAGCCAATATCTGTCCAACGAAGGCGTGAAGCAGTTCGCGATTTCCGAAACGCAGAAATACGGCCATGTAACCTATTTCTTCAACGGCAACAATTCCGGCAAGTTTGCAACGGAAACCTGGAAGGAAATTCCTTCCGACGTATGCCCGTTTGAAGATGCTCCGCGCATGAAGGCCGACGAAATTACCGAAGAGGTGATCAAGGCGATTGAAAGCGGCGAATACCGGTTTATCCGCCTGAACTACCCGAATGGCGACATGGTCGGACATACCGGTGTCGTGGATGCCGTCAAGGTGGCCGTTGAAGCGGTTGACGAAGGTCTCGGAAAAATCATGGAAGCGCTGAAGAAAACCAACGGTATCATGGTCTGCTCCGCCGACCACGGCAACTCCGATGATATGTGCGAACTGGATAAAAAAACCGGTGAGCTGAAGCTGGACGACGAAGGTAAATGCAAGCCCAAGACGGCCCATTCACTCAATCCGGTTCCGGCGATCGTGTATGATCCCTCCGGGGCATCCAAGGCCCGCCCTTCCGGCGTAGAAGGAGCCGGAATTGCCAATCTGGCGGCAACCTGCATCACGTTGCTCGGCTTTGTGCCGCCGGCGGATTATACGCAGAGTATCGTCGAAGTCGGTTAATCGGATGATTATGCCGGAGAATTTCCTCCGGCTGGACTTGATGAGGGCCGCAAAGATGCAGGGCTGATTGCTTTGCTCTCTTTGCGGCCTTCTGTTATAGGTTCTGAGGTTATGGCTGGATTGTATCGATATGTTATTGCGGGTTGTGCGTTGTGCTGCACCGCCCTGGCTCAGGAGTCCGAGGTTTCGTCGGCCGTCCGACTGGATGGCTATATGGAAACCGGCATGCAGGTTTCGGGGGTTCGCGCCCCGTATTATGACGAGAAGGGCAACCTCAAGGCGCAGTTGTTCGGCGGGCACGCAAAGATGCTTGAAGGCGGCGTGGCTGACGTTACCGATATCCGCATCGAGGTGTATGAAGAGGGCATCGTGGTTATGACGCTTTTTGCTCCGCAATGTTTTACGCGGGTCGTGGAACAGGAGGGTACCAAGGTGCTTTCCGTTGAGTCCGAGGGCGATGTGCTCATCGAGATGAAGCAGGTTTCCGTTTCCGGACGCGGCTTTCGGTTTAATTCCTCCACCACGCAGTTCGAGATCCTTGCCAATGCCACCGTGCTGGTGGAGTCGGCGGTCGATGAGCTCAGGGAGATCGTTCAATGAGCCGGCGCTGGTTCTTTTTGTTGGTGCTTTCCGTGCTGCTCACGGTTTCCTGCTCAAAGCGGGATGACGCCGATTCCAGTGCCGATAAATGGGAAGATATTCAACCCATCGCGGATAAATCCGACTCTGCAGAGGAGTCCGGCGCAAATATTCCGGCCGAATCGGATGCGTCTGATTCATCCGGCGCCGATGATTTTGAGTCGGAATTTAACCCGTTTTATCGTCGGTTGCAGGCCATGAAGAATCCGACGCGGCAGAATGGACAGACGTTGTTGACCAGTGATCATCTGGTTCTGGATTATCAGGCTCGGTCAGTCAGGATGGATCAGAATGTGGTGGTCACGGATGACCGGGGTGAGCTGCGGACCGAGCATCTGGAAGGGCGGCTTTCGGCGACGAATCAGGTGGATCGGGTTACGGCCGGCGGAGGAGTTTCCATTGTGGCCGGTCCCTATAGCGCCACAGGTGAAAAGGCGGCCTATAATTATCTCGACGGCACCATTCGGCTGGATGGGCAGGCAACGGTCCATGAGGGCGAAAACCGGTTTTCCGGAGAGCATATTACGCTTTGGGTGACCGGAAACCGACGGATGCTCTGCGAGCCGAATGCGGTGCTCTATTTCAGCGGCACCACGAAGGTCAGCGAAGCAGAGGTTCCTGAGGATCTTGGGATTACGGAAATTCGTGCCAGTCGGGTATTCTATGACGAAGCAAAGCATCGCGTGGACCTGGTCGGTAATGTGCGGCTCCGCAACGACCGGGTGGCCATGAACTGCAGAACGGTTTACATGTTGCTGAAAGATAATAACGAAATAGATTGGATCGAAGCGGTCGGCGGAGTAATAATCCAATCTGAAGGGACGAAGGCGCTGGCAGAGCGTGCAATGTATGATGCGAAGAAAGGCAGTTTCACTCTGGAAGGGGATCCGGTGATTATGCAGGAGAAGAATGTGCTTGCCGGAGATCGCATCATTTATTGGCTGGAAACTCAGGCTGTTTTATGCGAACCCAATGGGCGGGTGTTGCTCTATCTCGACGACGAGACTCACTCGAAACTGCTGAAAGATTTGAATGACTGAAATGGACACGGAAGAAACCTACCTGATCCGCACTGAAAAACTGGCCAAGGCTTATAAGGGACGCAAGGTGGTCCGCGAGGTGGAAATCAACGTTAAGGCCGGCGAAATTGTAGGCCTTCTCGGGCCGAACGGCGCCGGAAAAACGACCAGTTTCTATATGATTGTGGGTTTGGTCCGTCCAAGCGGCGGTAAGGTCTATCTTAGCGGCCGCGATGTGACCTCGGTTCCCATGTTTAAGCGGGCCCGCATGGGAATGGGCTATCTCTCTCAGGAACCCTCGATTTTCCGGAAGCTGACGGTTCAGGATAATGTCATGGCCATTCTCGAAACCCTTCCCATTTCCGGCAAGGAGCGGAAGCGCCGGCTGAATGAGCTGCTTGAGGAGCTTAAAATCGCGCATCTGGCTAAACAGCGGGCCTATACATTGAGCGGTGGCGAGCGCCGGCGCTTGGAAATTACCCGCGCCCTCGTGACCGATCCTTCCATCATCCTTCTGGATGAACCGTTTGCCGGCGTTGATCCGCTGGCGGTGAATGATGTGCAGGATATTGTAAAAAAGCTGAAGGAAAAGGGACTAGGTGTTCTGATTACCGACCATAGCGTGCGCGATACGCTGGCGGTGGTTGATCGGGCTTACCTGCTATGCGAGGGGCAGGTTTTGCGGGAAGGAAATAGCGATTTTCTTGTAAATGACGAGGTGAGCCGTGAACTCTATCTGGGTCCCCGGTTCAGTATGTAACATAACCGAAAGGAGCAGCCATGCAGGTAAGTATCACAGGACGGCATGTCAACGTCACCGACAACATCAAGGCTCATGTCGAGGAGAAGCTTGAGCGGTGTCTGGGTATGTTCCCTCGAATAGAATCCATCCGGGTTATTCTGGATGAGGAGAAGCTCAGCAAAATAGCGGAAGTGGTCATCCAAGGATCGAATCATATTCGAATCAGTGCTTTGGAAAAGTCTGAGAATCTGTACGATGCCATTGATCGTTCCATTGAACATGCCGAGCGGCAGATGCGCAAGCAGCGGGACAAGGTGCAGGACCACCATAAATAGTCGATTAGTTTTTCAGGAGGTGAATTGTGGCGATAACCGTTCGAAGATTGTTGGAAGAAGGCGCGGATCAGCTGGCGCTGACCGTTGTGGCGGGTGAAAATTACCTGGATCGAAAACTTCAGGAAACCGCCATGAATCGGCCAGGTCTGGCGCTTACCGGATTCTTTCAGTATTTCGCGAATCAGCGACTTCAGATCTTTGGGCTTGCTGAGTTCACCTACCTGAAGAGCCTCAGTCACAGTGAAAAATTGGAGCGTCTGAAAGGACTGTTTGAACAGCAGATTCCCGGCATTGTAATTACGCGCAACCGCAAGGCTTCAGACGATATTCTAAAGCTTGCTGAAGAATACAAGGTTCCTGTGCTGCGCAGTGCCATGGTGACGATGAATTTTGTGAATGAATGCACCGTGCTGCTTGAAAAGCTAACGGCGCCGTATATGCGTATTCAGGGCACTACCATGGAAATCATGGGAATCGGCGTGCTTTTGCGCGGTGATCCGGGAATCGGTAAAAGCGAAACGGCTCTTGCCCTGATTGAACGTGGATACAGCCTGGTTTCTGATGATGTGACGGAGATCCGGCAGACGAGCCGGGGAAGAATCATGTGCTGGGCGAGTGAAGTGACCCGTTATCACATGGAAATTCGAGGGCTGGGCATCATCCATGTTCCGAGTCTCTTTGGTGTGGCCGCTATCCGGCGTCGGACCGAACTGGATCTTGTGATTGACCTGAAACATCCGACCGGGAATGAGGACCGGACCGGCGTGCAGCCCGAGTCGGTCGTGATTCTAGGATGTGAAGTCCCATGTATTACGCTTCCGGTCGGATCGGGACGCGATATGGCCAACATCGTTGAAGTTGCCGCCCTGAACCAGAAGCTGAAGGAACTGGGGCATGATGCGGCCAAGGAGCTGGACGATAAAATAATCAATAGACTGACCAATGGGCGGGTACGCAATGGCTGATAACACCATAGTCAAAAAGTTTAAGGTCGAGAACCAGTATGGGATTCACGCCCGACCGGCAGCTCTGCTTGTCAAGGCCGCCGGGAAATACGCGTGCGAAATCTTTATTGAAAAAGATGGAAATAAAGTCTCCTGCAAAAGCATTATGGGGCTGATGACCATAGAAGGCTATCCAGGCAGCATCATGGAGGTCAGTGCCTCCGGTTCCGACGCGTCTGATGCCATGGCGGAAATTGAAGAGTTGTTTGTAAATAAATTCTATGAGGATTAGACCCGGTGGGGAAAAACAGTACTCAAGAAATATGCCTGAAGGGGATCGGCGTATCCCCGGGGATTGCCGTTTGCCGAGCTCAGCTGATTTCGACGCAAACCGGCCGCCCGACCACCCGATCGATCAGTGAAGATGAGGTTCCGACGGAAATTGCCCGTTTTGAAGATGCCCTGATCGCAACCCACGATCAGATCAAGCATATCCAGAAGCAGGTTTCCGAGGTGCTTGGCGATGAGCATGCCAGCATATTCGATGCGCACATCCTCGTTGTGGATGACCGGACATTTATTGAGGATGTAATCCGATCGCTCCGGCGCGACATGCTCAATGTTGAACCCGTCCTGTTGAACGTGGCCAACCGTTATGCGGAGATGCTGGCCAAGGTTGAGGATTCCTATCTGGCGGAACGTGCGGCCGACATCCGTGATGTAACCAAGCGCATTCTGGCTAATCTTGAAGGGGAAAGCCTCGATCAGATTGCAAATATTTCAGAACCCTGCATCGTGGTTTCGCACGATCTGTCGCCTTCGGATACGGCAACGATTGATAAGGACATGGTGCGCGCATTTGTGACCGATCTTGGGAGTTCAACGTCGCACACCTCGATTATGGCCAAGGCGCTGCAGGTTCCTGCAGTGGTTGGACTGCACAATGTCACGGCGGTTGTTTCGAGTGGTAACACGGTTCTGATTGACGGAGCCCGCGGGCTTGTGTTCGTCAGTCCCTCGGAAAGCCGCTTGGAGGAATATCGTCAGCGTGCGGTTGAGCAGGAACAGATTCTTCATGAGCTGGATGCTTTGCGCGATAAACCGCCGGAAACCCGAGACGGTTATCTGGTTCCGATTACGGCGAATATTGAGCTTCTGGCAGAGCTGGATGCTGTAGGAGCGCGCGGTGCAAAGGGGATCGGCCTGTTCAGAACCGAGTTCCTGTTCCTTGGGCGTCCCACTCTGCCGTCGGAAGATGAGCAGGCGGAATCCTATATTCAGGCGGCAAAAAGCCAGTATCCCGCACCGGTCGTAATCCGGACGCTGGACATCGGGGCCGACAAGCTTCCGGAATCAATCGAAACTCCTGATGAGTTGAACCCGTTTCTTGGGGACCGAGCCATCCGACTCTGCCTTTCCCGCCCGGAGCTGTTTAAGGATCAATTGAGGGCTATTCTGCGCGCCAGTATTCACGAAAATGTGCGGATGATGTATCCGATGATTTCCTGCCTTCAGGAATTAATCGATGCCAACCGCCTGCTTGAAGAGTGTAAGGATGAGCTCGATAAGCAGGGGATACCTTTTAACCGTGATCTGGAAGTCGGAACAATGATCGAGGTGCCTTCCGCCGCGCTGATTGCGGATCTGATGGCGCCCTATGTGAAGTTTTTCAGCCTCGGTACCAATGACCTGATTCAATACACCATGGCCGTGGACCGGGGTAATGAAAACGTGGCTCATCTATATAAGCCGACTCATATGGCCATCGTGCGACTGATCGACCACGTAGTGAAAGTCAGTCACAAACACGGTCTGTGGACCTGTGTTTGCGGACAGATGGCGGCAAGTCCGGTGCTCGTTCCTTTGTTGATCGGACTCGGAGTGGACGAATTGAGTGTGAGTCCTTCTCAGGCTCCGGTCATCAAGGATGTTATTCGCAAGCTGCATTATTCCGCGGCGGCTGACCTCGCACAGCGTGCGCTCTCCTGTGGTTCAGCCGATGATGTTGAGCATCTGTGTCATGAGCTGATTTCGCGCATTGCGCCGGAAGTCCTGGAAATCTCCAGTTAGGATTCCTGCAGGAATCCGTTTGCAAAATCGATAACGCGCTGTCCTCCTGTAGCAATCAGTGCCCCGCAAACCCGGTACGCCTCAACGGCTTTATCTGCAAGCAGTGGACCGAAGTCGATAAACCGGGGTTGTCCAAGCATGATAACCAAAAGGGTGAGCACCAGTACATTCATGATGTAGATGATCGTGTATGAAAAAATCCTGCCGTGTTCCTGAACATCCGGCTGATGCTGGCTGAGCATGTGAATGGTAAAGGTGATGTGAAAGGACCAGGTCAGTCCGATCGCGCCGAGCCACCAGACTTGATATGCCGCGGGATTAAGCCAGATGGAGCATAGATAGTATGCCGCAATCACCAGTGCGGTATAAAACGGAAAGAAATAGGGGGCCAGTGTGATGATGAAGTTGGTCTTTGTCAGCTCCACATGGCCGCCTTCCTTACCTACTTTTATGCGTCCGACTCTTCCTCCCATGAGTACGGCCCACAGCGCATGGGTTAACTCATGGCCCAGCACATAGGTTCGGACCGGCCGGGGAAGCAGGAAAAAAATCAGGACCCACACGATGAAGCCGAGGGGGACGGCCAGTCCAGGCCAGCCGGACTCTCCGATTCCTCCGCCGGATGATCGATAGAGCTGATAAGCCGCAAAAGAGATCCCACAGGCCAGCGGCCAGAGCACAACGCCGATCAGCATTTTCAAAAACCTGTACATCCGGAAATATGTACCGATCCCTCTGCGCAAAAGCAAATGCGGAGATTATGCAATAGTAGGGGCTTTCAGTAACGATATCGCGCTTGGATAGTTGACATCGCTGGTAAATAAGCCTACAAAGCACATAAGTTTTACGGTTAGACAATCCTCTGGCACCCAATGCTCCCAATAATGTATCACGCCTTTTCTCTGCATGGTGGATATTAAATCAAATCCCATCGTTGTTGCCGTTACCGGCGGAATTGCATGCGGGAAGTCGGAAGTCGGTCGACTGCTTGGTAAAGCGGGGTTCGGTGTATGCGATACAGATCTTGTGGCGCATGAGCTGATGCGAAAGGGGCAGCCGGTTTTTGCTCAAATCGTCGAGCATTTTGGCCGGCAGATTCTCGCCGTTGATGGGGAAATCTCTCGGGAGCTGCTTGGACTGCAGGTTTTTGCGAATCCGGATCGTCTGGATTTACTTAATAGCTTGGTTCATCCGGTAGTTCGGGATCGTTTGCTTCGCTTGATCACCGAAACCCGCGAAGCGGGGACGTCAGCGGCGGTACAGATTCCGTTGCTATACGAGAGCCGGATGGAGGATCTCGGTTGGGATGCGGTAATCTGTGTGTCAAGCCATGAGGAACTGATGATCGAACGGTTGATTGCCCGCGGTTTGTCCCGGATAGATGCGGGAAAGCGAATTGCTTCGCAGTGGCCGCTTGCCCGTAAAGAGCAATGGGCAGACTGGATTATCAGAAATAACGGAACGTTGAAAGAACTGGAAACGGCTGTGAGTGAATGTATCACCGGCCTGTGTGCTGAAAGGTAGATATGAACGACGAAAATGAAGTAGTTGAACGGGCGGAAGAGAATGTAGCCGAAGCCGCTGAAACTGCGGCGCCTGCAAAAAAGAAAGCCGCCAAGAAGAGAGCTTCAAAAAAGGCTCAGGCCAAAAAAAATGAAGAAAAACCTGCCGATAAAGAAGTGATAAATGCAGAGGCAGGCGCTGATCTGCCGAACGATGCGAGTTCCGAGCTGTCGGCGAACGATGGGGATGATGCCGGCAAGGTAGCTTCAAATGATAGTCATGATGCTTATGGACAGGATGACCGCCGCAATCAGCGCAATGGAAAAAACCAGAAGTTTGGGCGCAACAAAAACCGTCAGGGCGGAAACCGAGAGCAGCATGATCCGCAGCCCCGCGAAGATCTTCCCGCACTCTCACTGCACGACATGCAGGTAACGCCGATTAATGATATCAAGCTCATGGCGGACAAATACGGCATGAACGAGTATGCCGGCTTCAACAAGCATCAGCTCATTTTTGAACTCCTCAAGCTCCATGGTCGGCGCGGTGGACCGCTGCTCGGGCGTGGTGTGCTGGAAGTGCTTCCCGATGGATTCGGGTTCCTTCGCTCGCCGCTGAACAGCTATCAGCCGGCGCCGGATGACATCTATGTTTCTCCCTCGCAGATCCGCCGTTTCGGATTGCGCACAGGCGACTATATTACCGGGAGTATTCGCGCTCCGAAGGATAAGGAACGTTTCTTTGCGGTACTTCGAGTCGATCAGATTAATCAGGATGATCCGGATACCGCTCGCAAACGGGTTCCATTTGAAAATCTGACGCCGCTTTTCCCGAACGAGCGACTGGTTATGGAAACCGAGCAGAAAGAGATTTCCATGCGGGTCATGGATATCGTGACGCCGATCGGTAAAGGCCAGCGCGGACTCATCGTAGCGCCGCCGCGTACCGGAAAAACCGTGCTGATGCAGAAAATCGCCAACAGTATTTCGAAGAACAATCCAGACGCCAAGCTGATTATTCTGCTGATCGATGAACGTCCGGAAGAAGTAACTGATATGCGCCGCAATACGAAGGCCGAGGTGCTTGCTTCGACATTCGATGAACCGCCGGAACGGCACACGCAGGTTGCGGAAATCGTGATTGAAATGTCTAAGCGCCTTGTGGAGAAGGGACAGGATGTGATTATCCTGCTCGACTCCATCACGCGTCTTGCCCGTGCCTACAACACGACGTCACCGCACAGCGGAAAGATTCTTTCCGGCGGGGTGGATTCAAATGCTCTGCATAAGCCGAAGCGCTTCTTCGGTGCGGCCCGCAACATTGAAGGCGGCGGAAGTCTGAGCATTATCGCGACAGCACTCGTGGATACCGGTAGCCGGATGGATGAAGTGATTTTTGAAGAGTTCAAGGGAACCGGCAACATGGAGCTGGGTCTCGATCGTGAACTCGTGAATAAGCGGATCTACCCTGCGATTAACATCGAGAGGTCCGGCACGCGTAAGGAAGAGCTACTGCTCCATCCCGATGAGTTGCAGCGGATCTGGACTCTACGCAAGGCGCTCAAGGATGTCCCTCAGGTCGAAGCCATGGAGCTACTGATCAATCGTCTGAAGAAGACCAACAGCAACCTGGAATTCCTGATGACGTTACAGGGTGCGTAAGCAGACCCTGTCAGTGATAAGAGCGACCATCGTGGTCGCTCTTTTTTTTAGGTACGTCAGAGACATGGCATGTAACTGGGATGAAAGTTCCCACCGGGCCGCCGAATGCCTTGACCCGATGCTTGCGGGCTATGAAGGATACATGCAGCGCGATGGGTATGGAGGTTATACCGCATGGCTTAACAAGCCCGCTCATGCCTCTGAAAAGAACGTCATCATCCATGCGGCCTGCTGGGCGCATGCGCGCCGGAAATTCGTTGAGGAGAACAGCAAGGTGGCCTTCGCCAAGCTCTACACGATGAAGACCGCCATCACTGCGGCGGACCTGCTCAACGACCGGGTGCTTCCGTTCTTCGAAGAAAACGGCATGGGGCTCTTGCGTGTCCTGACTGACCGGGGCACGGAGTACTGTGGCCTAGTGGATCACGATTGCCAGCTCTACCTGGCCATCAATGACATCGACCATACGAAGACCAAAGCAAAGTCACCGCAGACCAACGGTATCTGCGAGCGGTTCCACCGGACGATCCTGAACGAGTTCTACCAGATTACATTCCGAAAGAAGATCCATCGGACTCTGGATGAGCTGCAGGCCGACCTTGATGAGTGGATCCACAGCTACAACCACGAGCGGACGCACCAAGGCAAGATGTGCTGTGGGCGGACGCCTATGGATACGATGGAGGATGGCAAAGCCATTTGGCTTGAAAAAGCAGATGCCTTGAATAGTAATGAGGTTGTCGGGCAGTCAGTAGCCTGCTGACAATAAACCGTTCCTGACAGGGGCTCTGTCAGATCTCATCGTGACTAATACAAAATAGGACAAAGTCCGATTCAAACGCCATCCGCCCGACCGCCATCGGCAAAAAGAACTTCCTGTTCTTCGGCAACCCGAACTCCGGCCAGACCAGCGGCGTTATTTACAGCCTCGTAGAAACCTGCCGGAAACTCGGCATCAATCCATCCGATTATCTCAAAGAACTGCTCGACGCTCTGCCGACCATGCAGCAGTCCGAAGCAGCCGACTGGACACCGGCCCGATGGATTATATTCCGCACACAACCGGCAAACCCGTTGTCAATGGGGTGACCGAAAAGACGCTCACTTTAGAGGTACAGTCTATTTCGGGCGGAATGATCATCATTTTCTGTCTTGTTTCCATCGTTTTTACTTTCGTCCATCTGGGGTTCTTCAGGTTTGGCAGATATAAAGGGTTTCATAAGTGCCTCGGCTTCCTGAAGGAGAAGGCGCGCAATAAGCCAGTCATACCAATATCCTGATTCCTCGTTTCCCTCTTTCAGTCCTTGCGCGAACTCGGCCTCGATCGTTGCGCGCCCGAACAAAAGATTGCGCTGAGCCAGCCCCGCTTCGCCCTGTCTGTATTCCGCCATTGCCTGGACGATATCTGCGATGGCAATTCGTACGGGAATGAAGACCTTGAACGAACGACTTTGATCGCTCCTTGCGATTGCGTCAGGGAACCGATGGTCCCGGTAAGCCATGATGGCCAATGAAGTACAACGCCAGAAAGACATGACATCCTCCTGATTCTGAACGCTTTCCTCCACAATAGGGAGTAAGGTTTTTAATTGCCGCATGATCTCTTCGTCTGCCGGGACCAGCAGGCATATTTTCAGTATGCGGTCTGCAATCACCGGGTCGTCAGAATAATCCGTGTTCAGTAGGACGGCTCTTCGGAGCTCTTTGTATTCTTCGTGAACGCCTCGTTCAATCATGACGGGTCCGGCCATAGAAAAGTCGTCCAGAATACTGGATGATTGATCCATTATATCCAGTTGCAGCAATAGGGAGAATCGTTTTAATGCGAGATCCCATCGGGCGTTCAACGCGTGCCATTCACCAAGGGCACGCAAAACGGATTCTGCCTCCAGCGATGGGGCCAACGTTGTGATTGCGCTCACCTGCTCATCGGCCTCTTCCTTTTTGTTCTGGCTGAGGAGGTAGGCGGCCTTGGTCACGCGTTCACGGTTCTCGGCTTCCATTCGAAGTTGAGATTGGGCCTGTTCTGCAATGACGGCGCGTTTGCGGGTTTCCCTTTCTCTCAGAAAGAGCCAGCTGGATGCACCGAAACCAATACTTATGGTCATGACAATAAGTGTGCCCGATGCGAATACTACCTTGTTGCGCCGGATCAGTTTTTTGAGAAGATATGTCTTGGAGGGCGGTCGTGCTGAAACCGGCTCATTATTCAGGAAATGGGTCAGGTCTGAGGACAGTGCATTTGCTGTCTCATAGCGAAGATTCCGGTCCTTTTCCATCGCTTTCATGACAATCCAGTCCAGATCCCCGGAAAGTATGGAGACGAGTTTGTTCGTGTCCATGTTGCAATGTCTGCTGATTCGGTCGCGCTCTTCGGCGTCCGCCTGCTGGAGCCTTACTGAAGGGCGCAGGGGATCGACGGATAACAGGATCTGGCGCATCTCATTTACGCCATTTTTAATGAGTTCTTTCTGGTCAAATGGCGGACTTCCCACGAGCAGTTCATAGAGCAGCACCCCTAGGCTGTAAATATCGCTCCGCATGTCGATGTCGGTCTGTGAATGGTTTGCCTGCTCCGGACTCATATAACTGGGGGTGCCTATGAAGGTGTCCATCTGGGTTTGCAGGGTATTATCGGTCAGAAGGTCTTCTCCGATGACCTTGGCAATACCGAAGTCGATCACAACCGGGCAGGGCGTTCCGTCGATTTCTGAAACGAGCACGTTCGAGGGTTTGATATCGCGGTGGATAATGCTCTTCAGGTGTGCATGCTGGATGGCATGGCAGACCTGGATGAACAACCCCAGCCTTTGGCGGATGTTGAAGGTATGTTTATTGCAGTAGGTGGTGATTTTCTCTCCGTGTACCAGTTCCATCACGAAAAACGGTCGCCCGGTATCGGTCTCGCCGGCATTGAGAACATGGGCAATATTGGGATGCTCCATCATGGCCAGGGCCTGCCGTTCGGCCTCGAACCGGGCAATGACGGATTTGGTATCCATGCCGGCCTTGATGATCTTGAGTGCCACCTGCCGGCGAACCGGTTTTGACTGTTCCGCAAGATAGACGTTGCCTACGCCGCCTTCGCCGATTTTATGGAGCAGCTTGTAGTTACCGATCTGTTTCCCGACTTCGTCATCGTCGGGCAATGCCTCGGTCAGATTTTTCAAGAATTCCGGATTGCTGGTGAGCGTGTTGACGATTTCCGATGCCGTGATCCGTGAGGGCGTGCTCTCCTGAAAAAAGGGTTCCGCTTCTTCCATGAGCGAAAAAACGCGCCCCACCTCCTCGCGAAGGGCATCATCGGATTGGTATGACTGCTCAAGAAACGCTTCGCGTTCTACGTCTGACTCGATCTCCTGCGACTCCATGAATATTCGATTCGCTTGCTCGAACAATTCATGCGGAGTGCGGTTGGTGTTCTCCATATCAAACCTGCTAACGGTGCCGGGTCAGGATTCACCTGCTTCGGGAGAAACGATGTATCGATACAGCAGGGTCTTCGCGCCGGCCCAGCAACGGTCAACGCTGCTCTTGCTGATGCCCATGGCCTCCGCGGTTTCGGCATTCGTCATGCCGCCATAATACTTCATGACCACGATGCGGGCCCACTTGGGATTCCCTTTTTCCAATTGTTTCAGGGCATTCTCCACCAGGAGGATTCGATCATCCGGCGCTGGACCACTCAGGTTAAGTTGGTCGATGTCCAGGCGTTGATGCTGGCCTCCATGCTTCCGGGTCGCTTTTTTCCGGGCATGATCAATTAGAATACGGCGCATCGCCGTTGCGGCCGCGGCAAAAAAGTGGGCCCGGTTTTTCCATGTGCGGTCCTGGTCGTCGACCAAACTCAGCCAGGCCTCATGAACAAGCGCAGTCGGTTGCAGGGTGTGATTGGAATATTCCTGAAACATGCGTGCCTGCGCCAGCCGGCGTAAGTCTTCGTAAACCAGGTTCAGCAATGCATCTGCAGAATGCTCATCTCCGCCAGATGCGGAGTTCAATGTTTGAGTGAAGTCATTCATGGCCTAAAAAGTAAGGCTTCTTCCCTGCTTCTATCAATACAAACTTATCCCTGATTCCTGTAATGCATAATCGATTTGCCTGGGGACTGTCTGTGCGACGTATGCATACACGTGCCGGCAAAACCGGTTGATTCGTCCAAATAATATGAAGCAATTTCCGGCTGTTTCTCGCATTACAAATAGCGATTTGCCTGGTCGGGATAGAACATCCCTTTCTTCGCCGAAAGAAAGCACCCATCCGACATTCGGCTCCGCACTAACAGGGATCGACGGATAATCAATACTTAATGTCATATGTGAGGAGTGCATATTTAATGAAACAATTAGCTGAGCTTGAAGTCCGATTTGAGAGGAGATGGGAGTATGTTTAGAGCAGCCATTTGGCTCGTTGCCTTTTCGTTGGGATGTATGTGCGTAGTTGCCCGGGCTGAAATCGGGATGTTGCAGGCAGAGCAGCTGCAATGTGAACATCTGGTCGATCCTGTTGGCGTCGATGTTGCCAAACCTCGTTTAGGATGGGTGGTGACCAGTGTCGCGAGGAATCAGAAACAGACGGCATATCAGGTGCTCGTTGCGACCCGTGCCGAGCAGTTTGCGCAGGGGCGGGGCGATCTCTGGGACAGCGGTAAAGTAGAATCCGATCAGACGATCGATATTACGTATGCCGGCAAGCCGCTGAACGTGGGCTCCGGTCGCTATGAATTCATTATTACCCATCCGCATATTGTTCAGGCCCCCGAATGATCCGATCAGGACATGTTCTGAAACTTTGGTTTGCGGTTATGTTGGCTGTTGCGGGGTCTGCTTCTGCGGAGCTGGTTCAGTCAACAGGCAACCAGACGGGCAGCGTGCCTTTTACGCCTGCATGGACGCCCGCTGCCAGCAGCCTGATTGCCGGGCGGTCTCCCGATACGGCCCTGGGAGATTTCAGCAAAGAAGCGATCGGGCGGGATGTGGATTCCCTGACGGCCGGCGGCAGTCTCACCATCGACGCAATAATGGCTCCGAATTCGACCTGCAGCACCAATTATGTGACCTGCGGCCATGCCTCCTACGCCGGCTCGACGCTGATATATACCCTGCCGGATTCCGCCTATGGATATGACGTCACCAACATCACGGTCTATGGCGGCTGGCAGGACAGCGGCCGCGATGCCCAGGCCTACACGGTCTATTACTCCACC
>JAFGVP010000033.1 GCA_016937945.1 Pontiellaceae bacterium
AACGATCTGTTCAGTATTACGTTTACGCGGATGAAATATGCCGTTGATATTACGTATCACGTTTTTTCAAGTAATGATCTTACGACCTGGGACGAGATATGGAACAGTCAGTCATATCCGTACCGCGGTGGGAACAGCTTGTCGAATCGGGTGACGGTGTCTGATACGGTCAGCATCGCCGCCGCGCCGTTCGCTCAGCGCTATCTGCGAATGGGCGTCAGCGAGCTGTAGGGCAGGCATGGGGTGCTTTTTGAACACGGCGGGGAGACGGTAACGGAAGGCGTATGATGCCCTTCGTAGTAATGACGTTGAATGGGATGGAAGGATATAAAGATGAATAAACGGATGCTTGGTAAAGATGGATTCAGCGTGGGTGAGGTCGGGCTCGGATGCTGGCAGTTTGGCGGCGATTTCGGTGCCATGGAGGAAGCGACGGCCCGCCGGATTCTCGAAACCTCTGTTGAGCTCGGGGTTGATTTTTTTGATACGGCTGACGTTTATGGGGGTGGACGAAGCGAGCAGTATATCGGCGAGTTCCTGAAGAGCTGCGACCAGCCGGTTCGCGTGGCCACCAAGTATGGCCGCGATGGCAGCGTTTATCCGGATAACTATACCGAAGAGACGCTGATGCGCTCCATCGAGGCATCCTGTCGCAGGCTGGGCGTGGATACCATCGATCTGCTGCAGCTCCATTGCATCCCGTTGGAGTTTCTTCGCGATGGAGCTGTTTTTGATTGGCTGCGCAAGGCGCGTGACGCCGGGCTGATCCGCCATTTCGGTGCCAGCGTGGAAACGGTGGAGGAGGGGCTGGTCTGCATGGAGCAGGAGGATCTCTGTTCGCTGCAGGTGATCTTTAACATCTTCCGCCAGAAGATCGCCGAGGAACTTTTGCCGGTTGCCGGCGAGAAGGGCGTTGGCGTGATTGTCCGCCTGCCGCTCGCCAGTGGGCTGCTGGCCGGAAAGTATACGAAGGAGACCACCTTCGAGGCCGGCGACCATCGAACCTACAATCGCGATGGCCAGTGTTTTAACGTCGGCGAAACTTTTGCCGGGCTTCCCTTTGAAAAGGGAGTGGAACTGGCTGATGAAGTCCGCTCGATTCTTCCGTCGGAAGCATCCATGGCGCAGCAGTCGCTACGCTGGATCCTGGATCATGAGGCGGTTTCGGTGATTATCCCCGGTGCCAGTTCACCCGCGCAGGCGCGGTCAAATGCCGAGGTTTCAGCGCTTCCTCCCCTGAAGGATGAGGTGCATCAGAGCCTCCGCTCGTTCTATCGCGAAAAGGTCTTTAAGCACATCCGCGGCCCGTATTGATTCGTGATGCCGGGAGGATCTGCTCCCGGCATGTCCCGTTTTCATTCTATTCCACGTAAAAGGGCCAGTTATCGATGGCGGCGGAGTTCTTGCCGTCACGGACGGTAACGAACAGACGGTAGGCGCCTTTTTTGGAGGGCGTATTGATGGTGGCTGTTCCGTTCGGCCCGGTTTTCAGGATGCAGGATGCGACGGCTTCCGGCTTCTGTTCCTTGTCGCCGCCGGTCTGTCGGTCGGTGCTTTCTTCATAGATTTCCCACAGATATTCGAGCGGGTCGCCGTCCGGATCGGAATAGACCACTGAGATATCAAATTTCTGCCGTGCCGGAACCCGCTTGAGTGCAAACGGAACATTGACCTCTTTGAGCAGCGGGGCCCGGTTTCCGGGCCAGTGGCCCGTCCATGCCCGCCCCATGGAATCGACGGTGATCGTCTTTTCGCCGGACGGAAGCAGCATGCCGAACCAGCTGGCCGTGGCCTCCTGCTTGCTGCCCCAGAGGAAGGCATAGGAGCCAAGACACTGTCGCTCTTCCTCCATGATCTGTTTCTGCGCTACATAATAGTAGCCCGCTTTTTCGCGGCTGGAGGGTTCGATGGGGGCATTCCAGTCGGTGTGGCTGACTTCCCATGGTCCGGGAAGTCCGAATTCCGTAATGCAGTAGGGTTTATCCCAGCCCAGCGCAATCAGGTTGTTGCCAATGCCGCCGGCTCCGGCATAGGCATTGACGCCGAGGATATCGACCGACGGGGCATAGGTCTGGACGGCTTTCACCTTGGCCGGATTAATGTTGGCCACGACCGTCATGACCGGATGGTTCGGGTCGAGCTTCTTGATGGCTTCGGCCAGGACGTTGATTTCCTTCCAGATGATCGGACTGCTGCCTTCGCTGGTCGGTCCTTCCATTTCGTTGCCGAGTCCCCAGCTGAGCAGGGCGGGATGGTTTCGGTATTTTTTGACGGCCTCGACGACGGCCTCTCGCTGTTTTTTCAGATCGTTCTGGCTGTTGTAATCGAAGCCGTGGCGCTCATGTCCGAGCCAGATCCCGACGGTCACGGAAATTCCGTTTTCATAGGCGGTATCCAGCAGCTCGCCGGTATGTTCGCCGATACCCCAGGTGCGGATGGTATTGCCGCCGACGCCGGCCAGGACGTCCAGATAGCGCTCGCCGCCGACGCCACGGATCACATAGGGCTCTCCGTTGCGGAGCAGCTTGTAGCCGGATGCGGCATCGCCGGACAGTTTGACCACGGAAGGCCTGGCATCTGCCGGATTTGCTTGCGTGACCGGCGTTAGACCGGCAAGGGTAAAGAGGCTGAGTGAAAAGGCGCAGCATGCCCGGGTTCCATGTTTCATCATCAAATAATCCTTTCCTGTCTGGTTTATGCCGATGGGTCATGCCGGAGGAAAGACCCAACTTGATGTTTTAGTGTCAAATACTAGATGTATAATAGTATGTAAACTGATGTTCAATTCAATTTGAAGGGAATATTATTCCGTAAATAAACAGGGTATTTCATCGTGTCCGGCCTGTTCACAGTATTCCGTGAATATGTCCGAATCCCCCGACGCATCTATTCATTATTCGGAGTGGACAAAGGTTTTTGCGTAGTATAGAACGACTGGTATTCAACTAGTATATAGGAGTGAGTTTTTATGTCAGAGTCCATGCTTGTGCGCGAATCGTCCGGTATTTCGGGAATTTCCCGGGTCCGGCAGTATGTGACGGCCCGCGATGCCGGCGCTCCCATGGAGCTTGCCGCTATGCCCGTTCTGGAAGCGGGCGTACCGGCGAGACCGGATGTTGTGTTGGATCCTTCCGTAACCTTTCAGGTGCTCGAAGGGTTCGGGGCGGCGTTTACCGAGGCGGCGGCTTCGGTTTATTACAAGCTGAGTCCGGCGCGCCGGAGTGAGTTTATGCAAGCCATGTTTTCGGTGTCGGACGGACACGGCTATGCCGTGTGTCGGACGCATATCAACAGCTGCGATTTTGCGCTGGGAAATTATGCTTATACGGAAGTGCCTGGGGATGTTGAGCTGGATCATTTCTGCATCGACCGCGACCGCGAGGCGTTGATTCCGATGATTCGAGAGGCCATGAACGTGGCGGGTGAACCGATTAAACTGTTTGCTTCCCCGTGGAGTCCGCCGGACTGGATGAAGACTACCGGTGAAATGAATCATGGAGGCAAACTTCGGAAGGAATATCGCGCCGCGTGGGCACGCTATTATGCGCGGTATATTCAGGAGTATGAAGCGGAGGGTATTCCGATCTGGGGGATTACGGTGCAGAATGAGCCGGCCGCCACGCAGGTGTGGGATTCCTGCATTTATTCCGGCGAAGAAGAGCGCGATTTCGTGCGCGATCATCTGGGGCCGACGCTGGAGAACGAAGGCCATGGAGATTGCAGGATCATTATTTGGGATCATAACCGCGACCTGATGTTTGAGCGCGCTTCGGTGGTGCTGAACGATGAGAAGGCCGCTCGCTATGTCTGGGGAACGGGGTTCCACTGGTATGGTGAGGATTGCTTCGATAATGTGCAGCGTGTGCACGATGCCTTCCCGGATAAGCAGCTGATCTTTACCGAGGGGTGCCAGGAGGGCGGCCCGCATATCGGGTCGTGGGATCTGGGCGAGCGCTATGCCCGTTCTATCATCAACGATCTCAATCGATGGACCGTGGCGTGGGTGGATTGGAATATCCTGCTCGATACCGACGGCGGCCCGAACCACGTTGGAAATTACTGCAGTGCACCGGTTTTGGCTGACATTGAAAAAGATACATTAATATATCAGAGCTCATTTCATTATATCGGCCACTTTAGTCGCTTTATCCGTCCCGGAGCGGTTCGGATAGGATGCACCATGTCTGATGATTCGGTGTCCGGTACGGCCTTTCGTAATCCGAATGGAGCGCTTGTGGTGGTCGTAATGAATGAAGCGGAGGCTGCATGCCGTATCGGCCTGCAGTGTGCAGAATCCCGGTACGGGGTGGAGCTGCCTGCGCGCAGTATTTCGACGCTGGTATTGGATTAACCGCCGTTGAGGGATATGCGGGAGGGCTGTTTATGGGCGATAATAAAAGACGGGTATCGAATCGTCGCGTTGCAAAATCCAGCGCCTTTGCGGCGAGTGTGGTTATTCATGCCGTGATCATTGTGGCAGCGGTTTCGCTGGTGGTTATTAAAACGGTCGTGAAGCCCGGTGAGGAATTCGTGGCCCCGAATGTGAAGCGGCCAACCATGAAACTGCGCCGGCTGCAGGTTCCGGTCAAGATGGAGAAGAGCAGCCAGGCTCCGAAGCTGCGCCAGAATCTGGTCTCCAAACCGCGGCTCAAAACCGTTACCATCAAAATGCCGGAAATTATCGGTGTGCGTGGCGGCGTGGGAGCCGGAACCGGGCGCTCGCTCGGTGGTCTTGGGTTTGGCTTTGATATGGATCCATTCGGCGCCAGCAAGGGGAGTGGAAATGAGTTTATCGGAGCGTTTTATGACCTGAAGCAGACCGATGACGGCAAGAAGACGGAGATGGATGCCGAACTGTACTGCAATGTGGTGCAGGAGTTCCTGAAGTCGTGGAAGGAGAGCGTGCTGGAAGACTATTTCAAGGCGCCGAATGTGAAGTATTCGATTGCGTTTGCCATACCCACTATGCCGGCGGATGCGGCGCCCGAATCCTTCGGGGTTGCCGATGTTGTTGAACCGCGCCAATGGGTGGCGCTGTACAGGGGAATGATATCGGTTCCGGAGACCGGTAACTACCGGTTTTGCGGGCAGGCGGACGATGTACTTTGTGTCCGCGTTAAGAAGAACCTGGTCCTGAATGCCTCGTTCCCGGATATTCGCGGTCGTTTAAGCGACTGGAAGAGTGAGGATCCGGACAGTGGAAAATTTCCGCTGGGAAACAATACCATGGTTATCGGCGACTGGGTGCATCTGACGGCCGGCAAGCCGGTTCCTGTTGAAATCCTGATCGGAGAGCGACCGGGCGGCTGGTTCGGCTGCCAGCTTCTGATTGAACAGAAGGGCAGGCAGTATGCGCAGGTGGACACGCCCGTAGGGCGCCGCAAAATTCTTCCGGTATTTAAAACACGGGAAATCCCGGAAGAGCTGGCCAGTCAGATTAAGCTTGATCCAAACCACGCGACGCTCGATGGGCCGGTGTATGGCGTAATGCGCTAAAAGAATCCTCTTTTACATCCGTCAGGCAGAATGCCTTCGATACATACAGCCGCCGATCGAATTAAAGCGGCAGACGTAAAAAAACAGTTCATGGCCCATTTCCGGGGAGAGGTGTAGGACGCTGTTCGCCGAAGAATGAGGAGGCAGCGTGTCCTCGCGTCCTACAACTTTCGCGCCCCTCGTTCCTTGGAGGCACGACCTGCACGACATTTTATATCATAGTCCCCGAAATGGGTCATGAACTAAAAAAACACCGATCAACACGGCGTGGAAGTCATCCGGATTAATCGGTGTTTATCTTTTTGCAAAGGATCTATTCGGTAACAATCACGGAGGTCGAAGCGCAGCTGATGAACCGGTGGTCATCCTGGACGATTGCGTAGATCCGATAGCGTCCGGCGGCGGCCGGCGCCTGGATCCGGTAGTCGGTCTCATTTTTCTGCTCCTGTTTGAGCTCAATCATGCGACCGCGTTCCCTCCATCCGCCATCTTGGATGACGGCCACGAAGCGAATCGTGGTTTTGCGCTGATCCGGATTGTTCAGCTCGATGCGCGCGAGCAGCCATTTTTCGGGTGTTGCTTTTTTCGGTCCGGTGAGCAGGGAAATAATCTCCACGCCGCGGTCTTCCGGATCTTCTCCGGTAAAGGCCTTGCGCGCTGCCGAGTAGGCGGGCCGCTTACAGCCGTTCACGAACATATCCAGCCAAATGCTGGTGGGGTGAAAATTGTCGCCGTAGTTGAAAATGAAGCCGCCCATGCAGCCCTTTTTACGGTTGCCTTCGATCCAGTCACGCCAGCCGTTGGTTAACTGGTCATACTTTTCTTTGTCGGAGGGCTCAATGACGATGCCGTTGCTGTCCTGCGGGGAGTCGTATGCGCCGCGCGGCCCGAACTCTGTAACGAGGTATGGTTTCGTGGCATGATGCTCCGCCAGTCCGCCGGGAATTCCTCCGGCCGCCGGCCCGTAGGCGTTGATGCCGTAGCCGTCCAGCGCCGGGGTTTCAGCTTCCCAGAACGGAACGGATACCGTCCACGCCGATACAGAGATGACCGGATGGTTCGGGTCGGCTTTTTTTACGGCAAGGCAGACCTTCTGGAGATATTTTGCATAGGCGGTTTTCTGTTCGTCGGTGGCAATGTTAAGAATCACTTCGTTGCCGATTCCCCAGCCGAGCAGCGCGGGATGATTCTTATATTTCTCGACGTTTTTCAGCGTGCGCTCCAGCTGATCCTTCATGCGTTTGTCGTGGGCGGTATAGTCCAGATTCCCGTCACCTTCATTTCCGTTGCGGCCATGTTCAAGCCAGAGGCCGAGCAGGACTTTCAGTCCCTGCCGTTGTGCACGGTCCAGCAGGTCGCCGGTATCATCGCCGGTGCCCCAGGTGCGAATGGCATTAGCGCCAAGGGATTTGACATCGGCCAGCGCGGCTTCCTGTGAGCCCGGATTCTTCGGGTCCTCGCCGATGGTAAAGGTTACGCCGCGCACCCAGAACGGCTGGCCGTCCACCATCAGGCAGGGACCGTCGGCGGTTTTCCCGATGGTTACGGCGGCGCCGGCCGGCAGCAGATGCAGCAGGGACAGGGCGAGAATAAGGGATCGTTTTTTCAGCATGAGCTTCTCCGGTGAGCGGGAATAAAATAAAACCCTGCCGGGACGCCGGCAGGGTGCGGTCGATGGGGAGGAATTATTCCGCATCCAGTGCGGCATCGAATTCGAGCTGCCGGAGCTTGGAGCCGGCGGTTTCCGCCGGATGCCAGAACCATCCTTTTTCATCCCAGCACTGGCAGTACTTGAATGAGGTTGAGAGCTTTTTCAGCGATGCAATGAGCTCGTCCTTCTTGCCCTGCTTTTCGAGCATCTGGCATTCAATGTAATAGCAGGTGCCGACATCGTTGAGCGCCCAGTAGTCGAAGGCCTTTTCCTTCGGGGCGAATTCCTTCAGCGTGGCCTGCTGTTCGATGGCCGTTTTTTCATACAGTTTTTTGCATTCGGCAATATACGCTGCGGCGGCCGTATAGTTTCCGGCATTCATGGTGTCCCATGCTTTTCCGGTAAGATGACTGGAGGAATAGTCCCCAAAGTCGAGGGCCTCGGGCGTCGGAGTGGTTGCGGACGGAGCCGGAGCCGGCGTTGTTTCCGGTTTGGCCGGCGCAGGGGTGGGAGCGGGGGCCGGCGTTGTTTTTTCCGGGGCGGTATCTTCTTCCAGCGCGGCGTCAAATTCGAGCTGCTTCAGTTCGGTTGTCGCGGATTCCGCCGGATGCCAGAACCATCCCTGTGCATCATAGCACTGGCAGAAGGACAGTTCCTTTGAAAGCTTTTGGAGAATCTGGATCTGTTCCGCCTTCTTGCCCTGTTTCTCGAGCACCTGAGCCTCGATATAATAGCAGGTTCCGACATCATTGAGCGCCCAGTAGTCGAAGGCCTTTTCCTTCGGGGCGAATTCCTTCAGCGTGGCCTGTTGTTCGAGGGCCTTGGCCAGATACATCTCCTTGCACTTGGCAATATATCCCAGCGAATCGGCCAGCTGGCCGGCATGCATCGCATCCCAGGCCTTGCCGGTCAGCGTACTTGAAGAATAATCGCCATAATTGAGTTCCGCCATGGCCGAGCCGGCGGTCAGGGCCGCTGCGGCGAGCGTCCAGCGAATCGTTTTCTGTAGGTTCATCTCAGGATCCTTTCCCGGTTGGTTATCGGTGTTTTGTTTATTAAAACATACTATATGTATATTAGTATGCAAATATGATCAAGATGAAAACGCCGGCATTGCTGCAATCGGCAACCTTTGTAGATGAGATTACTCACTTATCAGGCGGTAGCGGCCTTCTTTTCTCTGGAAATATACATGTGATTTTATGGGGGATTACCCCGCATGCGTCCGGGTTGACAGAACTGTGGAGATAACACATCTTTTGTAGAAATTATTAATTTGCGACCCGATGAATGCGGCGTGCAATAGAAGTTTTTTTGTGGGGGATGTTTTGAAAAAAAGAAATACTGGCGGTGTCTGCCATACTGCTGTTGAACCTGGTTCAGGCGGAGACCTTGGTGACGGATTCTGGATCAGTTGTTGAACCGATAACCGCGCTCGGTGACGTCGAACAGATTGTTCGTGATACACAGTGGCAGTTCTGGCGCATTGTTCCTCCATCGATTGATGATCCGTTTTATCTCCATCCGGAGCCGCTGGTGCGTGCAGTGGACTGGCAAAGCAAGGCGTGGCCTAAACCGTTTCTCAAGCAGATGGTGGCAGAGCTGGGCTCGGCGGGCGTCAGTAAATCAATCTATCCCTTTTATCGGCTGACGGTGATCGAAGAGCGTTGCGTCGATATCGTCTACTACAATGCCGAAAACCGCGAAGTCTGGCGGACCGCTGCTCCGAAAGATTACAATCCTTATCAGTTCGCCTTTCT